>JALZIB010000106.1 GCA_030860505.1 Actinomycetota bacterium | reverse complement strand
ATCCACCTCTGTCCCACATGCAACGCCACGACGGTTTGGAGCCTGGTCGCGACGAATCCAAGCAAGACCTTCTGCTGCAAATGCGGCGAGATCGAAGAGCTCGACGACAAGGTGCTGCTCGACTAGTAGCGACTAGGCGCCGGCAACGCGACGGTGACGGCCACTGACGCGGCCGTCCGCAACCAGTGCCTCTGGTCATGCCCGAAACTCTCCCCCGTCGACCAGAGCGTTAGCGGGCTGCGAGCCGGTTCGCTGCGGCTCGGAACTGCTGGCCCGCCTTGTAGCTGGAGCGTACAAGCGGGCCCGACTCGACCCATGCGAAGTCGAGCTCGTTCTCTCCGTAGTTCTTGTAGAGAGCGAACTCGTCCGGGTGCACCCACCGATCGACCGCCAGATGCCATGACACGCTCGGCTGCAGGTACTGCCCGATGGTGAGGATGTCGCAGCCGACCTCGTTGAGGTCCCGCATCGCCTGGTGGACCTCGTCGGTGGTTTCACCCATGCCCACGATGAGGTTCGACTTCGTGACCTGGCCGGGCCGGATGGCCTTGGCCCAGGCGAGGAGATCGAGGCTCGCCCGGTAGCCGAAGCCGGGACGGATGGTCGGATGCAAGCGGGGCACGGTCTCGAGGTTGTGCGCGAGAACGTCGGGGGCCGCCTCGATGACGCGCTCCAATGACTTACGTGGGTGCTCCCGGCGGCCCTTGAAGTCGGGAATGAGCACCTCGACCCCGCACTCCGGGATCGCCCCCCGAATCGCTTTGATCGTCGCCGCCCAGTGCGCGCTCGCGCCGTCGTCTTGGTCGTCGCGAGCCACGCCGGTGACCACCGCGAACTTGAGGCCCATGAGCCGCACAGCCTCGGCCACCTTGCCCGGCTCCTCGGGGTCGAGCGCGGCGGGCTTGGCCGTCATCACGTCGCAAAAACCGCAACGGCGAGTGCAGGTGTCTCCGCAGAGCAAGAAGGTGGCCTCGCGCGCCTCCCAGCACTCGTAGATGTTGGGGCAGTTGGCCTGCTCGCAGACGGTCGCAAGACCTCGTTCGCGCATGATGCTGCGCAGCTCGGTGAAGTTCTCGCCCTGCTGGACCTTCACCTTGAGCCATTCGGGCCGCCGCTGCGGGCGCGGCGCGTCCTCGCCCGGAGCGCTGCGCATAGGCAGGCCGCGCCGCAGGTCCTTGGCGACGTCCTTGCGAGTCTTGATGGTGGGAATCAAAGGTGTCTGAGCCATCCAGTCCAGTGTATTGCCCTGAATCGAGTACCGATGCGGCGCTCAGGCGAGCTCTAAGGTGAGCAGTCCGAGAAGCGCGTCGGCTTGCCTACTGACACGACTCCCCTTCACATTAGAGAAACGGGTTCACGATTCTCACGTCATCGATCAGCTGGCCGTGCTGCATGTCCTCGCTCAGCACGGTGTCTGCACCAACCTGTCGTACGGCAACCCCGATCAGGGCGTCCCAGAACGACAAGCTGAGGTCCTCCTCCAGCTCAGACGCGCCGATGATGAGATCGGCGTCAAGCATGACAAGGAACCACCGCGCATAATCGGTGATCACCCCGCGTGCCTCGGGGGGCGTTAACGGGACTGGGATCTTGCGCGTGGCGCCGTTGTAGAACTTGAATAACCTGCGTGCTTAGAGCGCCGTCCGCGCGATCCCACAGCTCCTCCAAGACGGCTCTTGCCTCGAGTTGTTTCGACCTCTCGGTCACGTCGTGGGCGTAGATGAGGATGTTCGTATCGACAAACGTGGCGCGCCTCAGGCACCGTTCTCCTCATGAGGAGGCTGATATCGTGGGAGCGTCCGGCGATCGTGCAGGTCCTCTCGAGACCATCTACGGCCGGGCCCGGGTGGCGTCTTCACCGCCTGGTCTGAATTCCGCATGACCTCGATGGCGTGCTGCTTCGCACGCTCGTAGCCGTCTTCGGCATCGGTCATATGCTCGCACCAATCTGCTGACGGAACGTTAGAAGGTGGCGAGTTTGCGCATTTCTTGTTCGATCTTGTCGGGGTTCGGCATGAACCAGCCCTCGAGCGGCGGCGCGTAGGGCATCGCGGGGACGTGAGGGCCGGCGAGGCGCACGATCGGGCCGTCGAGGTCGAACAACGCCTTCTCCGCGATCTGGGCGGCGACCTCGGCCCCCACACCGAGGAACTTGTTGTCCTCGTAGACGATCATCGCCTTGCCGGTCTTGCCGATGGAGGTGAGCACGGTGTCGATGTCGAGTGGATAGATGCTCCGCAGGTCGATGACCTCGACCTCGATGCCCTCGCCGGACAGCTTCTCGGCCGCCTCGACGCAGAAGTGGTGCATGAGCCCGTAGGCGACCACGGTTAGGTCGTCGCCCTCGCGCCGCACCTCCGCCTTGCCAAACTCGACGGTGTAACGCTCGTCCGGAACCTCGCCCTTGATGAGCCTGTAGGTCTTCTTGTGCTCGAGGAAGAGGACCGGGTCCTCGTCCTCGATCGCCTGGATCAGCATGCCCTTGGCGTCGTACGGGGTCGACGGCGCGACGACCTTGATGCCCGGCACGTGCGCAAAGAAGGCCTCGATCGACTGCGAGTGGTACAGCGCGCCGTGCACGCCGCCGCCCCAAGGGGTGCGGATAACCATCGGAACGCTGAAGTCGTTGTTGCTGCGGTAGCGAATGCGCGCCGCTTCCGAGACGATCTGGTTGAACGCGGGCCAGATGAAGTCGGCGAACTGCATCTCAGCCACGGGACGGAGTCCGTCGAGCGCCATTCCGATGGCGACTCCGGCGATGAGACATTCGTCGAGCGGAGTATCGAGCACCCGTTCCTCGCCGAACTCCTCCATGAAGCCCATCGTGGCTCGGAACACTCCCCCGCGCGCCCCGACGTCCTCGCCGAGCACGATGATGCGGTCGTCGCGCTGCATCTCTTCCTGGAGTGTGTCGTGAATCGCCTGGATCAGCGTCTTCTCGGCCATCTAGTTCGCCTCCTGGAATACGTGCAGCTCGCCTGTGGAGGGATCGGGGAACGCTGATTCGTTCGCCTGCTTGACTCCCTCGGCGACCTCTTCCTTGGCCCCCTCGCGCATCGACTCGACGCCCTTGTCGTCGAGGACCTCCACGCTGCGCAGGTAGTTCTCGAAGCGCGGGATTGGATCCTTCTTGCGCCATTCCTCGACCTCCTCGCGCGACCTGTAGGTGCGGTCGTCGTCGTCGGAGGTATGCGAATAGAAACGGTATGTGCGCAACTCGATGAGCGACGCCCCCTCGCCGGCGCGGGCGCGGTCGACGGCCTCCTTGGCCAGCTTGTAGGAGTCGAGGACGTCGTTGCCGTCACCTTCGCGTCCCGGCATCCCGTAGCCCTCGGCGCGCTTGTAGACGCGCCCCGCGACCTGCTTCGACTCGTGCACGCTGATCGCGTACTGGTTGTTTTCGCAAAAGAAGACAAGCGGCAGCTTGTGGATCCCGGCGAAGTTCATGGCTCCGTGCCAGTCACCCTCGGAGGTCCCGCCCTCGCCGAACCAGGTGCCGACCACGGCGTCCTCGTGCTTGTACTTCTTCGAGTACGCGATCCCCGCGGCGTGCAACACCTGGGTCGCAATCGGAGACGAGCCCGTGATGATGTTGAGCTTGCGGCTCCCCCAGTGCGCCGGCATCTGGCGGCCACCGGAAGAGGGATCGTCGACCTTGCCGAAGAGACCGGTGAAGACATCCTTGGGCGTGAACCCGGCTGCGAGGCACAGCGCCATGTCCCGGTAGTAAGGGCAGAAGACGTCCTTGCCCCGCTCGAAGGCCCAGATCGAGCCGACCTGCGCGGCCTCGTGCCCGGACACGGGAACGACGAAGGGGGCCTTGCCCTGGCGGTTCAAAGCCCACTGGCGTTCGTCGCAAAAGCGGGCCAGCAGCATGAACTTGTACATCCCGAGAAGATCCTCTTGCTTGAGACCTAACTCGGTGTGCCTGTCCTTGGTTTTGCCCATAGCTTCAGGATCTCCTCCTTGAGACCTCGTCTACCCCGCACCGACGCTCTAGTGCACCTGCCCGGCCCCCGCGAGACCGGACATCAACATGTTCTTCGGGTGGGTCCACACCAGTGAACGGTCGAAGACCGAGGCGAGATGGTTCGCCGCAAGACTACCGACCTCCTTGACGCTGTGACTCGTGCCCGACTCGGCCAGCACCGAGGTGACCCAACGATCGGCGAGCCCACAGGGCACGATGCCCTCGAACATCGATAGGTCCGTCCTCACGTTGAAGGCGAAGCCGTGCATCGTGATCCCGCGCGTTATCTTGACTCCGATCGCGCCGATCTTGTTGCGGCCGACCCATACCCCCGTGTGCTCTGGGTCGCGATGAGCCTCGACCCCGAGGTCGCCCGCCACCGCGATGAGGACGTCCTCGAGCTTCCGCAGGTAGCGAAGGACGTCGTATCTGTCCCCCAGTGCCATGATCGGGTAACCGACGAGCTGGCCCGGTCCGTGGTAGGTGGCTCGTCCTCCCCGGTCGACGTTGAACAGCGAGATCCCGCGCGCGGCGCGCTGCGCTTCCTTGTAGACGAGATCCTCCTCGAGCGCTCTACGACCGAGGGTGTACGTCGGCGGGTGTTCGAGCAGCATGAGAGAGTCGCCGCAGTCTGCGTCGAGACGAGCGAGAAACAGCTCGCGCTGCGCCTCCCAGGCGTCGCCGTAGTCGACGCGGCCGAGCCACGAAGCCGTTAGCGCCCGCTCGGTTGTCACCGCTTCTCCCTCCCAGGACCTCTACAGATACTGCTGCAACTCCGACGAGAAGTCCGTCGTCTCGATCCGCTCCTTGAGCCGCGCGAGGAACTGCGCCGCCTCGGCGCCGTCGATGGCCCGGTGGTCCCAGGACATGTCGATGATGCCCCTGTAACGGATGGCGATCTGGTCGTCATCTGTGGCCACGACCTGCTTGCCGATGGCCTCGAAGGCGAGGATCGCCGTCTGCCCGCGGGGGATGATCGGCACCGAGATGATCGAGCCGAACGGGCCGGGGTTCGTGATGCTGAAGGTTCCGCCCGAGAGATCGTCGGGCGACAGCTTCTTGGAGCGAGCGCGCGTGGCGACATCGTGGATGCTGCGAGCGAGGCCCACGAGGTTGCGCTCGTCCGCGCCCTTGACGACGGGCACGATAAGGCCGCCCCCCTCGAGGGCCACTGCGATCCCGAGGTTGACGTAGCTCTTTTCGAGATTGCCCTGCTGCTCCTCGTCGTAGGTCGAGTTGATGACCGGCATCTCGAGCAGCGTGTCGCAGAGCATCTTTCCGAGGAACGGCATGTAGGTGAGCCCGAAGCCTTCCTTGGCCTTGAACGACTCCTTGGCCTCGGTGCGCAACTTGGCCACGGTGGTCCAGTCGACCTCGACCGCGTTCCAGGCCCGCGCTACCTCGCGCGAGCTCGCGACCATGTGCTCGGCGGTGCGCCTGCGAATATTGGTCCACGGCACGAGTTCTTCGCGCTCGCCGGGCGCACGTGCCGCCGCGGGCTTCTCGTCCCTCTTGGGAGGCGCCTTCTCTTCTTTCTTGGTGGGCGGCTCGGCCTCGGGCTCTGGCTCGGCCTGCTCGGTCGCCTTGGCGGCGGGTTGGGACTTCTGGCGCTCGACAAACTTCATGACGTCCTGCTTGCGAATCCTGCCGCCGGTGCCCGTGCCCTCGACCTGGTCGAGGTCCACGCTGTTTTCGTCGGCGAGCCGCCGCACCAGCGGCGAGATGATGCCGCGCTTGGAGGTGTCGCCCGACTCGGCGGCCTTACCGGAGGCCGAGTCCTCCTTCTCGGCGACCTGCTCCTCGGCCTCGTCGCCCGCCTCTTCGGCGGAGGCGGGCTCGGCCGCAGGTTCGTCATCTGCCTCCGCGGCGGGCGACTCTTGACTCGCCTCTGTCTCGGCCTCCTCGGACGGCGGCTCGGCCTCGTCGTCCCCTTGAGCCTCGTCGTCCCCTTGAGCCTCGTCGCCGGAGTCGTCGGCGCCCGAGGAGGCGCCTCCCTCGCCGACCGTCGCGATGGCCGTGCCGACCTTCACGGTCTCGCCCTCCTGCACGAGGATCTTCTCGATCGTGCCCGCCGCCGATGAGGGGACCTCGGAGTCGACTTTGTCGGTGGAGACCTCTACGAGGAGTTCGTCCTCCTCAATGCTGTCGCCCTCCTGCTTGAGCCACTTGGTGATGGTGCCCTCGACGACGGACTCGCCGAGCTGCGGCATCTTGATCTCAGTAGCCATCCGGTTGCGAACCCTCCTCTAAGAATCCCCGCAAAAAATGCTCTGTCGGTAGTCGCTCGAGCCATGTCTGCGTATCCCCCTGAGAGTACCGCTCGCACAGCGCGAGCAGCGCGGGTCGATCAGCAGCGGACTATGCGCATGAAGTCGGTGCGGCCCGCGCGGGGGCCCGGACTTCCCGCAACGACCGCGACCATCCCTCCCTCGCCCAGGAGACCCGCGGCCCGGCCGGCGGCAACGGCTCGATCGGTCTCATCGCGCATATCGCGCGCCTCCGGAAGATCGTCGGTCCGAAGAGGGTGCACGCCCCAGGTGAGCGCCATCACGCCGAGTGTCTGCTCCCGTGACGAGATGCCGATTATCGGCATGCTCGGCCTGAAGGCGGCGACCCTGCGTGTGGTCGAACCCGTGCGCGTGGGGCAGAGAATGGCCTCCACTCCAAGGTCCTCCGCGGCCTCCACCCCGGCATGGGCGACGGCCCACGAGACCCTGTCGTCGGTCATATCCGGCGTCGCGGGCGCTGCGTGTGCGCGCGCCTCTTGCTCCGAGGCGAGAGCGATGCCGGCCATCGTCTCGACCGTGAGCACCGGGTTGTCGCCGACCGCGGTCTCCTCCGACAACATGAGCGCGTCCGTGCCGTCCAGCACCGCATTGGCCACGTCGGTGACCTCGGCGCGCGTGGGAAGGGGGCCGCGTGTCATCGACTCGAGCATCTGGGTCGCAGTGATCACGGGGATGCCGTGTCGATTGCAGAGATTGATGATCCGCTTCTGGAGCAACGGCACTCGTCGGAGTGGTGTCTGGATTCCGAGGTCGCCGCGCGCGACCATCACGACATCCGCCTCCTCGACGATGGCCTCGAGGTTGTCGATTGCAGAGCGCGTCTCGATCTTTGCAACTAGTTGCGGGCGGTCTCCACTCTGCGGAAACGCGCTCTTGGCGCGCCGCAGATCGTCGGCATCGCGAATGAACGAGAGACCGATGTAATTGGCCTTCAACTCGATCGCCATTTCGGTCGCGACCTTGTCTTCGTCGGTAAAGGCCTGGATCTGTCGTTCGGCCCCCGGAATGTGCATGCCCTTGCGCGAGCGCAGGACACCGTCGCTGAGAATCTCCGTGCTGACGTCGACGCCGTCGATCGATTCCACTCGCAGGA
The DNA here is from genome assembly GCA_030860505.1 of Actinomycetota bacterium. GTDB lineage: Bacteria > Actinomycetota > CADDZG01 > CADDZG01 > WHSQ01 > WHSV01. The sequence goes on along the minus strand of JALZIB010000106.1, from coordinate 2,929 downwards.
CGATCTCGCCATCCGCAAGATAGATCTCCTCGCCGACTGTGACCATCCCGGCAAGATCTGCAACCGACGTGGAAACTCGCTTGACGTCGCCCTCGATGTCGTCGCCGGTCAACACGAACGTCTGGCCTTGTGTCAGCTCGACCTCGTCTCCTGAGATCGGCCCGGTACGCATCTTGGGGCCGGGAAGATCCACGAGCAGTCCGATCGAGCGCCCTAGGTCGGCAGCGACCCGGCGCGCCGCAGCGGCGGTTGCCGCATGGTTCTCGGGCGTGTCGTGCGCAAAGTTCAAGCGCACGACATCCACGCCCGCGCGCAGCAACGGCTCGAGTTTGTCCGGAGCGCGCGTCGCGGGCCCCACCGTGGCGATGATCTTGGTCCGTCTCTTCATCAGGGACCGTCTTCGAGAAGTCTTTGGGACTCAGTGATGCAGGGGCTTGCCGGCGAGATCCATGAAGGTTTCACCGATCGCCTCCGACAGCGTCGGGTGTGGATGCATGAGCTCGGCGAGCTCGTCGGGGAACGCCTCCCACGAGGTCGCAAGCTGCGCTTCGGTGATGAGGTCGGAGACGCGCGCGCCGACCGCGTGAACCCCCACGACCGCGCCGTCCTTCTCGGCGACGGTCTTCACGAAGCCCTGGCCCCCGCCCAGCATGAGGGAGCGAGCGTTTGCCGCGAAGGGATAGCGAGCGACGTTGACCTCCATGCCGAGCTCCTTCGCCTTGTCCTCGGTGAGTCCCACGGACGCGACCTCGGGCTGGCAGTAGATGACGTGCGGAATGTTCTTGTAGTCGACCGGGACCGGGTTCTCTCCTGCGAGGTGCTCTGCGAGCTTGATGCCCTCGATGAAGGCGACGTGGGCGAGCTGTGGGTGCATCCAGTCGACATCCGGCACGTGGATTGCGTCGCCGATCGCGTAGACGCCTTCGAGACCGGTCGAGAACATCGGATCGACCACCACGAAGCCGCGGTCGAGCTTGATGCCGGCCTCCTCGAAACCCATGTCGTCGGTGTTGGGGGCGCGTCCGATGGCGACGAACATCCGGTCGGCCTCGACGGTCTTGGTCTCCTTGGATCCGGCCGAGCCCGCCTCGTCATCTCGCGATCCGGCCGAGCCCGCCTCGCGCTCGATGGTGACCTGGACGCCGTTGTCCGAGGTCTTGGCGTCCGTCACCGTAACGCCGAGCTCGAACTTGATGCCTCGCTTCTGTAGCAGCTTTAGAAGAGCCTCGGAGATGTCGGAGTCCTCGGCGGGAGCGATCCTCGGCAGCATCTCGACGACCGTCACCTCTGCGCCGAAGCTGCGGAACACGCTCGCGAACTCGAGCCCGATGTAGTTGCCGCCCACGACCACGACGGAGTTAGGTACGTCGTCGGCCTCGAGCCCGTGCGTCGAGTTGTGGACGCGCCTGCCGTCCGCCTTGATGAACGGTAGGTCGCGCGCCACGGATCCGGTGGCCAGCACGACGGCCTTAGTGGCCTTCACCGTTCGCTCGGTGCTCGATTCATCCGAGCCCGAGTCGATCTCGACGACCACGGTCTTGTTGTCCTTCAAGCGCCCATAGCCGTCGATGAGCTCGACCTTCTTGCGCTTCACAAGGCCGGACAGACCCTTGTACATGTTGCCGACGACCGAGTCCTTGAACTTCTTGACCTGATCCCAGTCGTAGCCGGGGTCCTCGTCCGTCTTGATTCCGAACTGGCCGGCGTGGCGAATCTCGTCCAGCAACTCGGCCGAGTGCAGCAGCGCCTTGGTGGGGATGCAGCCGCGGTGCAGACAGGTTCCGCCGACCTTGTCCCTTTCGATCATGGCGACCGACATGCCCAGCGCCACGGCTCGAAACGCGCACGCGTACCCCGCGTTCCCACCACCCAGGATTACGAGATCGAAGGAGTCCGATCCTTCAGCCACGACAAACCTCCCACCGTTTCGGTCCGAGCCTTATGTAAGCCCAGACGATAAAGCCCCTGCGACCTCGCGTTAACTACTGCTTCTTGCCGCGCACCCGCGCGCGGTGAGCGGCGACCGCGGTGCGGTTCGAGCACCTGTCGGAGCAGAAGCGCCGGGACGTGTTCTTGGAATTGTCGACGAAGATGTCGACGCAGTTGTCGTCGGCGCAGGTTCCGAAGCGCTTCAGTCCTTCCTCGCAGAGCACGAGCGCCAGCCCCATGGCGCTGGAAGCGCCCGCCTGCTGGGCGGGAGTGGCTTCGGGCGGAGCAAAGTGCATGTGCAGCACGGAGTCGTCGTGGTCGGTGACATAGGGGACCGAGCGGCACTCGGCGAGGATCGAGTTGAGTACGCGCACGGCCTGAGCCTCGTCGGTCGCCGACAAGACCTCGGCGAGCTGCCCGCGCAGCCGAACGAAGGCGGCGAGGTCGTCCGAGGTCAACGCCGCGGGGTCGTCGGCTGCATCGAAGAAGCCCGACTCGAGGAGAAACAAGCGCAGGGCCTCGACCGAGTCGAGCCCGTCCGGCTCAGGCTCCAACGGCGGCGACGTGTTGACGAGTTCCGCTGCGAACCTGAGGGGTGCCTCTGTGTAATGCCCAAAATCCACTTGACTTCTTACACCTCGGTCAGCTATCGTAAGGGTCGTTAAGCAGAACACATCTTACAGAAGGAACTTACAGAAAGGAACCGTGAGATGCACCCCCTTATTTCCTTGGAAGTCGGCAGGCTGCTAATGGACGACCGCTTGAAAGCGGCCGAAGGCGCTCGGAGAGCTCACGAGGTTGCCGGCGGGCGTCTCCCCCGGCGAGCCTTCCGCTCGGCCCTCGGACGGGGGCTCGTGTCACTCGGGGCGAAGCTCACCCCCGCTCCCGAGGCAGAGGCGTGGCTCGCCGACCGGCGCAAGTGCATCTGACGAACCTCGGCCACTAATCCTCCCCCGGGGGGGGGGGGGGGGGCCCCCCCCCCCCCCCCCCCCCCCCCCCC
>JALZIB010000100.1 GCA_030860505.1 Actinomycetota bacterium | reverse complement strand
CTCTCCTGGAGCACGACATCTCCTTCGGTACCGCGGCGCAGGTGGTCCTCATCTTCGTCGTGCTGTTCTGGATGAACAGCGGCTATGTATGGCTGACCAACCAAGTACCACCGAACGGCGCCACCCGCCGCTTGCTGCTCTTCGGTGGCATGGGAGCGTTTCTCATCTGTGCGCTCTCCGTCCCGGACGCATTCGGCGATACCGGGGTGACATTCGGTGTCGGCTACCTCCTGGTCGTTGTCGTGCACGCCGGCCTTTACGCAGAGACGCACGGAACCGCCGTGCTGCGTTTCGTGCCACTGAACGTCGTCGGGGCTCTGGCCGTGATCGTCGCGGGGTTTGTCGAAGGTCCGGCGGCCTATGCCTTGTGGCTGGTGCCCATCGTCTTCCAGTACCTCACTTCGATCTTTGTCATGCGTTCCGTGAACGAGGAGAGAAGAGCGGGCTTCGATGTCCATCCTGAGCATTTCGTCGAGCGTCACGGACTGCTGCTAATCGTCGCATTCGGTGAGTCGGTGGTGGCGATCGGGATCGGCATCGGCGACACAGCACTCGACCTCGGAACACTGGGCGCCGCGCTGCTGGGCCTGGCGCTGGCGTCTGCGTTGTGGTGGGCCTATTTCGACGAGGACGCCAATCGCGCCGAGGCCGCGCTCCTCGCGGCGTCGGTCAATGATCGACTCCGCATGTCGCTCAACGCCTACTTCTATGCCTACATCCCAATGCTGCTTGGCGTCGTCATGGTTGCCGCGGGGGTGGCGCTCGCCATCGAGGACGTGGGCGGTGCGGTCGAGTTCGGACCTGCGTTGCTCCTCGGCGCGGGAGTTGCGCTGTACCTGGCCGGCAACGTCGCCTTCCGGGCCGCTCTGGGGATCCGACAGGTCGCCTACCGAATCAGCGTCGCCGCCGTCGCGCTGGTCTCACCCGTCCTGGGGCTCTTCGTCGCTGTGCTGGCGCAGCTCATCAGCCTGCTCGTGCTACTGGCGGCGATGCTCGTACTCGAGGCGCGCCGTCGGAGCAGGCTCGCATCGGCCGGATGAGACGGGGCGAGGCTCCCGGCTTCGTCCCGAGGGTCGTTGTTGCATTGGGCGCGTAGAGCATCGGTATAGCCACAAGCACCTGCTCCGGCGAGTTGTCGAATCCGGTAGCTATAATTAGTTAGTTACCAAACTATTAGGCCAGGAGCGAAAAATGCGAGGACGCCCAGTCCGGGTCGAGGCGGATCACGCTAGACGCTATCCGGGAGCCGACAAGCTCGCCACCGAGTGCGTGGTCAATCTCATTCGCACCCAAAGCCTGGTGGTGGCCGAGCTCGACCAGCGCTTTCGTCGCCACGGCCTGACGGGTCCCGGATTCAACGTTCTGATGATCATCGAGGGTGCAGGCGGCCCGTTGGCTCCGCACCAGATCGGGGACCGCCGCCTGGTAACGCGGGGAACCGTGACCGGGCTGCTCGACACCCTCGAGAAACAGGGCCTGGTGAAGCGCACCCCTCATCCAGACGACCGGCGGATGCTCTTGATCGAACTCACCGGCAAAGGCAGAGGGCTCCTGAAGGATGTCTGCAGCGAGCTCTTTCCCGCCCAGGCCGAGATGATCTCGATCCTTCCGAAGCGGGAGAAAGAGATGCTCGTGCGCCTGCTCGGCAGGCTCCAGTCTCATCTCATTGAGCGCGCCGGGCGGCCACTCGAAAGCACCTCGAGCTAGCTTCCGCGTACCTCCGTGAAGGAGGGATCGGTGGCGGGGGGAATATAGTTTGGTACCAAGCAGTTATGCCACGAATGAAACTGGATTCGATGAGGGAGCACCCATGACGGACTGGACCCAAGAAGGGGCCGGAGAGTGACCCGGCGCCGGCCACCGACTCCGTCGTTCGCAACCGACGCCTCGAGCGACCACGCGTATTCCAGGCGCTGGTGGACCCTTGCCGTGCTGTGCCTCAGCCTGGTGCTCGTGGTCGTTGCGAACACCGTTCTCAACGTCGCGTTGCCGACCCTGGTCCAAGAGTTGGGGGCGACCGCCGCGGACCTGCAGTGGATTGTCGATTCCTACGCGCTGGTGTTTGCGGGCTTGCTGCTGACCACCGGTGCCGTCGGTGATCGTTACGGACGAAAGGGAGCGCTGCAGATCGGGTTGGGACTCTTCGGTGTGGCGACGGCTGCTTCTGCGTTCGCTACATCCGCACAGCAGTTGATCGCCACTCGTGCGTTGATGGGTGTTGCGGCCGCCTTCGTGATGCCGGCAACTCTTTCGCTCCTCACTTCCGTGTTTCCTCCGCGCGAGCGTGGCCGCGCCATTGGGATCTGGGCCGGATTCGCGGGGGCCGGAGCAGCGCTGGGTCCCGTCGCCGGGGGATGGCTGCTCGAGCATTTCTGGTGGGGCGCAGTATTCCTCATCAACGTCCCGATCGTCACACTCGCGTTGGTCGCAGGATGGTGGCTCGTACCGACCTCACGTGATCCCGGCCACACCGCCTTCGATCCTCTCGGGGCCCTGCTGTCGATCGGTGCTCTCGGCACCCTCGTTTACGGAGTAATCGAAGGACCCAACTACGGATGGACCGATCCCATCGTGCTCGGAGCCTTCGCGCTGGCGGCCATCTTCGGGACCTCGTTCGTGCATTGGGAGCTGCGGATCGACCATCCGATGCTCGACCTCCGAATGGTGCGCGACCCGCGCTTCTCGGCTGCGAGCGGCGCGATCGCGCTGGTTTTCCTTGTGATGTTCGGTCTCTTCTTCTTGTTGACCCAGTACCTTCAGGTCGTGCTCGGATATTCGCCGCTCGAGGCGGGTGTGCGGACGCTGCCGATGGCGATCGGCCTGCTGATCTTCTCCCCGATGGGGGCCCGACTCGTGGAACGGTTCGGCACCAAGGCGGTCGTCGGCTGGGGTCTGATGCTCGTGTCGTTCGGACTGTTATTGGCGGCTCAGCTTGATCCGCGCTCGAGCTACGCCAACCTCGTCGTCGCGCTGATCGTGTTGTCGATCGGCATGAGTTTTTCGACGGCGCCTTCGACCGCATCGATCATGGCGTCGATGCCCCCGGGCAAGGCCGGCGTCGGATCGGCGGTCAACGACACGACGCGCGAGCTCGGCGGAGCGATCGGAGTGGCGGTTCTCGGTAGCATCACGATCTCGAGCTACTCGTCCTCGCTGGTGTCGGCCGCCCCGGATGTCCCCCCTCGAGCTCTGGAAGCCGCGAGCGAGTCCGTCGGAGCGGCGGCGCAAATCGGTTCGGAATTGGGTCCTTCGGGTGCCGCGCTTGCGACGGCGGCCAACCAGGCGTTCACCGACGCAATGGGGCTCTCCTTCATGGTGGGCGCCGCCGTTGCCCTCGCCGCCGCTGCGCTCGTTTGGAGGTATCTGCCGCGCCGAGTCGAGGATGGAGCAGAGATCGATAGCCCCAAGGTCGCTGAAGCGCATCCTCGGCCGGTCGTTCACGCCGATCGATCTGCATGAAAGGAAGGGAACAATGAACCTGTTCACCGATGCTGAACTGACTTACATGACGAGTGAGCGCCACCTAGCTCGCATAGCGACCGTCGGCCGCGACGGAACGCCGCATATCGCGCCGGTGGGATGGACCCTCGACCCCGAGAAGCAGTTCATCGAGGTCGGAGGGCATAGCCTGGCTGCTACCAAGAAGTTCAAAGACATCGTTCGCACCGGGCGCGCGGCCATCGTCATCGATGACGTCCTGCCGCCGTGGCAACCACGCGGGATCGAGATCCGGGGGCGCGCTGAGGCCGTCGAGGACCCGAAGCCGCTCATCCGCATCTACCCGGAACGCATCGTCGCGTGGGGTCTCGATGACTCGGACATGGGGAGCCGGAATGCGCGCAACGTCGCGATCGGGGGCGCTTAGATG
>JALZIB010000089.1 GCA_030860505.1 Actinomycetota bacterium | reverse complement strand
AGTTCTCTTCTCAATTCTGTAGCGAGCGAACCGATCGGCCACGTACCGACGCCCCGACAACTGACCACAGGTGCGACGCCACGAATAGAGCTCGTGATGAAGACCTCGTCTGCGGAGGCGAGATCGTCGAGCCTGATGGCCTTGCTCGCCGTCGTTACCCCAAGACCGCGGGCAAGCGAACAGATGCGCGCTCGAGTTACTCCTGGAAGTATTCGGCCGTCGGCGGCAGGCGTGACAAGCGTGGCGCCCAAGAGGGCAAAGATGTTGCCGCTTGCCGTCTCCAGAACCTCACCGTTGTCATCGATGATGAGCACTTCTTCATTCTCGGCCAACGCGTGATTGGTGGCGAGTACCGAGAGGAGGTCGCGGTCGCGCCACTTGTGAGAACCGAGGCCGCCACTTAGATACTCGATGAGCAGTTTCTTGCCTCTCACAGGCTCATCATGAAACTGTGAGTCGACGGCTTGCATGCGGATGTCCGATTCAAGATGCCCATCGAGGCGCGGCCAGACCGAGAGTCGTAAACGTTGGACTCCTCGAGACTCTCGCACTGCTTCCTCAAGTTCCCATCGGACCTTCATTGGAAGGGACCGGTCGTAGAGTGCCTCAACGCTAGTGGTTAGGCGTTCGAGATGAGCGTCCATTTCAACCGCAGTTTGCTCGATCACCAGGAGCGTTTCGAATACGCCGAGGCACGGATCGGGCTGCGCCGGACGCTTGTTGAGCGGCTCGTCCCGTCCACTCCGGACGCTGTTAGGGCCGGAAGCTTCCAAAGAGCTTCCGGCTGCTTGAATAAGAGGCTGCGCTTTGGTGAAGCATTCTTGGACCTCCGCCGCGGAGTTCGAGTCGGCAACGATGCCTCCACCGGCACCCAGCCAGGTTTGACCGGCCCCGAATTCGAAGGTTCTGATCGCGACGTTGAGCTCTAAACCAGCTACAGGGCTCACGTATCCGAGGCTTCCCGTGTACGCCTCCCGTGCGGTCGTTTCTAACTCTGAAATGATTTCCATCGCCCTGATCTTGGGAGCACCGGATACCGAGCCTGGGGGAAACGTCGCCCGCAGAAGGGCGGCATCGTCGATCGAATCTCTTAGCCTTCCGGTCACCTCGGATACCAGATGCCACACTCCGGGATGGGCTTCTGCCCGTGCGAGCGAGGGCACCCTTACTGAGCCGGGCGCACAGACCCTCCCGAAGTCATTCCGCATCAAGTCGACGATCATTACGTTTTCGGCTAAGTCCTTGCTCGACTCAAGGAGCCGTTGTCGTTCGAGGGCCGACTCCGAACGTGATCGCAGGCATGTTCCCTTAATGGGCGCGCTACGAATGTCTCTGCCATTGCGCTGCAAGAACAGCTCGGGGGAGAGACTTGCCACGGCCCCCCATGGACCTCCGACGAAGCCTGCGTACCCCGGATGTAGTTGCCCCGCACAACTCAGAAAGAGATCGAGTGGGTCGCCGTCAAAATTAGCTTCGAGTCTGATGCAGAGATTGGCTTGAAAGATGTCACCTTCATGGATGTAGTCGATGCACCGGTGTATGGCTTTGCTGTGCTCCTCGGGGTTTGGGACGGGAGTAAAGCCCTGAAGTCGATAAGGGTTGGCTGTTACCGGAGGAGAAGACAGTCGAGTACGAAACAACTCGAGCCTTCGCTCGATTAGTGCCCCTCGCCGAGGACTCCACAACGCCTCGAACCACCAGCTGCCCCTGTTTTCATCGTAGTGAAGGACGTGATCGTAGAAGGCCAAACTGAACTCGGGCAGCGGCACGCGCCGGGGCGGCGGTGGCGGCAGTCGCTCGACTCTGCCCCCAAGTTGAAATCCCAGATACCCGAACCAACCTCCACCAACTGCACCATTCACCGCTCGCTCTACGGTGGGTAGCTGGTTCAGAAGTTCAAAGGGATCGTCGTCAGCATGCGCGACTCGGAGAGGGGCTGATCCGATGACGGCGCCACCACCTGCCCAGTCGCCTATGAGGGCGAAGGGTCTCGGATCGCGACGGAAGGTGCGCGCCACTTCATAGGGCGTGAGAGTCGTCGGCACTGCCGTACGAATGAACCGAACGCGGTCAGGGGTATCAAGACTGTTTGCTTGCATCGACAATCCTTGGCACGCTAGGCGTCCTCAGCCAGAGCCCGTCGTGCGGCATTCGCAGCGATGTCGGCGAGCATCTGAGCCTGTGGGATTCTCTCGTCTTCCATGCCGCGTAGATTGATTCTTACGAGCAGCGCACAAGCCTGTGCTCCGGCGTGAGCGAGCAGCGCACCTGTAACTGCGTCGCCCCTCAGATTGCCGTTGCCCCGCCGGGCGACTTCTTCGGCAAGCTGTGCGACCTTCGCCCCGGCGTCGGTGATCTTCAGCGGAACGTCGGCGGCTCCGGATAACGCAGACCGGATCGCTTCCCGTCGTGTGGCTGGATCTCCGTTGGTGAGTGCTTCATAAGAAGCCAAAACCTGCTGATAGGCGAGCGCATCCTCCTGCGCGAATGACACAACCTGCGTGCGCAGAACGTCAGCGGTCTTGGCGATTCGCAGCGCGTCCGGCAGCTGCCCGTCCGAAAAACGTGCGGCCATCGCCGCGAGACCTGCGGCCATCCCAATCACCACAGCCGCAACTGAGCCTCCCCCGGGGATTGGCTCGCGCGAGGAGAGGTCGTCAAGGAACTCTTCAATGGTCTGCTCGAGAAAGGACGAGCTGCCTGAAGACCCGGACTTCATTGGGTCCAAACCGGCAATGTATTCGCCGGTGTTCAGGTTGCCGTTGTCCGGGTCGTCTTCCCTCAAGAGAGCCCCACTATCTCACCATCCTCATCGATGTCTATGACCTCAGCGGCGGGACGCGAGCTGAGTCCCGGCATCGTGCGCATGTCTCCGCAGATCGGATAGATGAACCCTGCTCCGACCGAGGCTCGTACCTCTCGAACAGGGAGCACCCACCCGGTGGGTGCTCCCTTGAGCGCCGGATTCGAGGAAATGGAAAGGTGTGTCTTGGCGATGCAAACCGGCAGATTCCCGAAACCGTTCGCTTCGTAGGACTCGATCTGGCGAGCGGCCTTCAGATCGTATTCAACGCGCTCGGCACCGTAGATTTTGGTCGCGACGGTATGAATTTTTTGCTCGAGAGTGGCATTGTCCTCGTATAGAAGACTGAACCTGCTCGGCTCTTCGGCCGCCTGGGCAACAGCCTCGGCGAGCTCCGTCGCCCCCCGGCCACCATCCTGGAAATGCGTGCACACAGCAGCTCGAACCCCTTGCTCTTCGGCGATGTCACGAATCGCGGCGCGCTCGGAAGCATGATCAGTGGGGAAGGAGTTGATCGCCACGACCGGTTCCACTCCATGAAGGCGGATGTTTTGGATCTGCTTGCGGAGATTATCGGCACCGGCCTGGACGTCGTCCGGGTTCTCTTCGAGCATGGCGGGAGGCAGAGGGCGACCGGCGACAACCTGATGGCGGCCCGAATGGCTCTTGAGCGCGCGCACGGTCGCGACGAGGACCGCCGCATCCGGACGGAGACCCGATGTGCGGCATTTGATGTTGAAGAATCGTTCGGCGCCCATATCGGCGCCGAACCCGGCCTCGGTGACCAGGTAGTCGCCCGCGTGAATACCTATGAGATCGGCGACGATCGAGGAGTTGCCGTGCGCGATGTTCCCGAAGGGCCCTGCATGAACCAGCACAGGGGTGTTCTCGAGAGTCTGCATGAGGTTCGGCTTGATGGCCTCACGCAGTATCACCGTCATTGCCCCGGCCGCCTTCAGCTGCTCGGCCGCTACGGGCTCTCCTTTGGCGTTCGAGCCGATCACTATTCGGCCCAGCCTTGCGCGCATGTCTTGCAGTGAGCTTGACAACGCCAACACGGCCATGACCTCAGAGGCGGCGGTAATGTCGAAGCCGGTCTGTCGGGGGATGCCGTCTGCTCGAGCACCGAGGCCGGCAACGATGTTGCGCAACGTCCGATCGTTCACATCCAGTACGCGCCGCCATGTAACGCTGTGTTGCTCAATGTCCACTCCGTCCCGGCGGTAGATGTGGTTATCGATGATCGCGGCGAGCAGGTTGTGTGCCGCGGTCACTGCGTGCATATCGCCGGTCAAGTGCAGGTTGAGCAATTCCATCGGTACGACTTGGCTATAGCCTCCCCCTGCCGCCCCTCCCTTGATGCCGAAGGTCGGGCCCATCGAAGGTTGGCGGATCGCCACGGTTGCTCGTTTCCCGATGTGACTGAATCCCTGACCCAGACCGACGGTGGTCGTGGTCTTTCCCTCGCCCAGCGGAGTGGGGGTGATGGCGGAAACAACAACGTATTTCGCCCGGGGTCGGTCGCCGAGCTCTTCGATTGCCTCCAGCTTGATCTTCGCGACACCTTCGCCGTACGGCTCGAGCAGATGGGAGCCGATGCCTATCTCTCCGGCGACGTCAAACAACGGTTTGAGCGATCCCTCGCGAGCGATCTGCAAGTCGGACGGAAATCCCATCAACGCACCTCCGTTTCTAGATCCCGGGCGGCACAAAGCCGTCCACGTCAACGCTGAACTCCCTGCCTGCGTCCAACAACGCGTCAAACAGGTATTGGCCGTAGGAGCGCTCGAAGTGAAGCAGGTAAGAGCGTTCTCCGTTGGAGTCGTCGCGCACGATATCGGTGACGACTCGCGCCACGGAGCTTCGAAGAGCAGCACCGTTGGGCGTGACTTGCTCGGAGAGGTTGATGGCGCACACCTTCTCGAGAAGCTTGTGTGCGGTTCCACCAGTCAGGCGTACGGCGGCGCGTTCATGCGTCAGGTCGAGAAGGCTCACCAACTCCGGTCGCTCAACACTTTCGATCTCGATCGCCTTACTCGGGTCTGCCTGCGGAGCGCCTATCAACCACCATTCGCCGGGCGCAGCGGTCGATACCAGTACCCCCGTCTCATTTCGAGCCGCATGGCCTAGGGGAACATCGAACAGCTCGGCGACCCCGCCGTCTGCAGGCGCCCGCACGAGTGTCTTAGCAAGCGGAGTGGCGTCGGTTATGCGCAGGGCGCGGCTACTACGACGAGCGCTGACCTCCCAGCCGTGCATCATCTTCACGGGCGGCACTGGCTTGATCGGGCTTCTGGCGATCCGCCGTTCACTAACCACGAAGTCGCGCCCCCTCAGGATCGAAGTGCGCGTGCTGTGTCGTCACCGTCGCCGGCATCCGGCTCCCATCGGGGAGCTTTACCGTCACCGTTGTTCCTGCCGCGGAGAGGTGAGGCGCAACTTGCCCGAGACAGATCGAGCGGTCGAGTGCCGGTGACATCCGGCTGGAGGTAATGCGCCCGGCTATCGAGCCGTCGTCGTCGATAATCTGGCTCCCTTCTGCAGGGACAAGCGACTCATCGAGAGGCTGCAAGCCCACGAGCCGGAAGTAGTCCTCACGCGTGCTTTGCCATACGAGCTCGGGCTTGCCCGCAAAGTCATCCTTGTCGAGCTTGATCGCCCACGAGAGTCCTGCTGCGTAGGCTTTCGTGAGTCCGTCGGTATCCTGGCCCACAATGAGGTGACCCTTCTCGAGGCGAAGGATGCGCTGAGCCTCGACACCAAAGGGTCGGACTCCGAGATCCTCGCCGGTTTCCATGAGCGTTTCCCAAACGAACATCCCGTAGGCGGCCGGCACATGGACCTCATAGCTGAGTTCCCCGGTGAACCCGATGCGCCACATGAAGCAATCATCTATGTCGGCGATGCGCGCAGAACGGACGCGCATATACGGAAAAGTGTGCGGAGAAAGGTCGATACCTTCCGCCACCCGCAGCAGCAATTCTCGGGACTTTGGACCGGCGACGTTGATACTTGCGTAAGCGGAAGTGACGGGTGTTGCGTGGACCCGCCAATCCGGTCGTTCGGTCTGAAGCCAGTTTTCTATCCATTCCCACACGGCGTCTGCGCCTGAAGATGTCGCGGTCATCACGTAGTGGTCTTCACCAAGACGTCCGGTGACGCCGTCGTCGAAGACGACCCCGTCCTCGGCACACATCACGCCATAGCGCACCGCCCCTACTTCGAGTTTGGACCACTTGTTTACGTACAAGAGATTCAGTAGATGAGGCGCGTCGGGGCCGCGCAGATCGAACTTGCCGAGCGGCGTCACATCGATCAGGCCGACGTTTGTCCGTACGTTACGGGCCTCGGCCGCCGCATCGCCGTAGTGGTCTGGGCGGATCCATTGCCCGGCCACGAGAGGGCTGGCGCCGTGGCGCTCGTGCCACGGCTGCATGGGCGAGAATCTGACGGGCTCGAAGGTTCGTCCGGCCAAAGCCCCGAGTGTGACCGGGCTGTATGGAGAACGCCACACGGTCGTTCCGATTTCCTCAATAGGGCAATCGGTAGCTTCAGCGACAACCGCGGCGACGTTGACGGTCTCGAGCTTTCCCTGAGCCGGTCCCATCGTGGCCGTCGTGTATCGCTTGACGAGCTCGATGGAGTCGTAGCCTTCTTCCACCGCGCCGAAGAGATCCTTGGAGGTCACGTCCTCGGAATAGTCGACGATTCCGTGCGTGGTGGCTCGAAAGAGCGCCGGATGCTCATCGATGGGAAGTACGGGCAACGACTCGGGCACCGAGACCAACGCTCCCGAAGCCTTCTCGGGCTCGCGGCACTGCGGGGTAGCCGCATAAAGCGCGTCGGCGACCACAGCCGCCCGTCGAGCAGCCACACGGCCTGTGGCGCGGCCGTGGTCGATCAGCTGGTCAAGCGTTCCGTCGCCGACGATGCCGCCGGTCGCAAGGACGTCATCGGGAAGTTCCGAAGGAAAGAAGCGAGCCGCCGACCGGTTGTAGATCGGACGGTCGCCTGCCATGTTGAGAAGCGTTGTAGGAGCGGTCCATCCGACCGCCGTGACCAGCAAGTCACATCTCACCCTCTGTCCGTCATCGCAATCGACCGAGTGAAGACCTCGGCCCCCCCGCGCTCGCACGATGTGGTCGCCTCGCCGCGCGTCCACGACGCGAGCGACCTCGACGCCGGCGCGCTGTAGATCGCGTACCGCCGCGTCACCCTCAGAGTTGGCCGTGAAGACCACGGCCCTCTCACCGGGCTTGACGGCGTAGAGGTTGATGAGCCGACGAACCGCGGTAGACAACATCACACCGGGAATATCGTTTCCCTCGAAAACATAGGGCCGCTCGATTAGTCCGGCGGCAACAACAAGAGACTTGGCGCGCGCCTTTACCAGCCGCTCCACAGCGTGTGGGAGGTGTCGTTGCAGCACCGAAACCCAGTTACCGTCGTACCGGCCCGTGACCACGGAGTCGAGCATCACCTCGATGTTGGATGCTGCATCGACCGCAGCGCGCAGCGCGTCGAGAATCTGCAGCTCTTCGTGGTCTCCCCACTGCAGGTGCCCCCCGAGTTCATGCTCTTCCTCTACCAGCACCACCTGCGCGCCTAACTCGGCGGCCGCGAGGGCCGCAGCCATCCCTGCAGGACCCCCACCTGCGACGATTACGTCGGGATGGACATAACGTTTATCGAAGTAGCCGTGGTGCGTCGCGGCCGAGACGGTGCCGCCGGCAGCGAACCTTCGCAGAACACTTTCGTATGCGGGCCACAGCCGCTGGGGCTTGATGAATGTCTTGTAGTAGAAGCCGGCCGGTAGAAAGCGCGCGATCGACTGGTTGGCCGCTTTGACATCGATTCGTAGGGATGGCCATGCGTTCTGAGAGCGCACCGACAGGCCGGGTGTCACGCGTCGGTGCGCCCCGCGCACGTTGGGCTCGTCGCCGACCTGAAGGATGCAGTTCGGATCAAGGTAGCTCGCAGTCAATACTCCTCTGGGCCGGTGGTATTTGAAGCTCCGAGAGAAGATGCGCTCGCCCGCAGCCGACAGCGCAGAGACGATCGTGTCGCCTGAGTACGCCGAGTACCGCTTGTCGTTCCATGTGAACGTAAATTGCTGCTCCCGGTCGATGACCTCGCCCGGCTGGGGGCCAAGGCGCATCGATTTAGCCCTTGTGGCGGTCGATCGCATCAGGCGGGATCCCTCTCGGCGGTTAGCTCTTCGCCCGAGTCGGCTTCATGTCGGAGGCGACGCCGGGGATGAACGGCTGAGGGCTGTATCGTGCGCACCTCATTGGTAACCGTGTGGCGTTCGACGATCAGGTATCGGCCGCAGCCGGATCCGTGCCACCATGTCTCGGCGACCCAACCCGCCTCGTTGGACTGCGTGTACAGGTACGAGCGCCACTCTGCCGGAGTCGTGCGGTTCGGGTCCGGGCGACTTCCTTGCTCGCCGACGTAGCGAAACTCGGATGTATTGCGCGGTCCGCAGTAAGGGCAGGGAATCGTAATCATCGGCTATCAGTGCCCAACGGCCGCCGCCCCCTTTTCCGCCACCAGCCTGTCTTCGGAAAAGCGAGCGAGGTCAAAGCCCGCGATGAGTTTAGGAGTCTCCTTGGTTGCGATCAGCTGAGCGATCGCCTCGCCGGCGACGGGAGCTGCCTTGAACCCATAGGTTCCCCAGCCGACGTCGACATAGAACCCTGTGACTGGTGTTGGCCCCATGATCGGTGAGAAGTCTGGGGTTACGTCACAGAGGCCGGCCCACTGCCTGAGCACGCGCATCGCCGCCAGCGACGGCATCAGTTCCAGAAGGTCGCCGGCTACGCCCTCTGTAAACTCGAGCGAACCTCGCATGGAATACGAGGGGAAGGGGTCGACACTCGCTCCGAAGACAAGTTCGCCTCTATCGGTCTGGTTCACGTAGACATGCAAGGTTCCGGACACCACAACGGCGTGCAGAAAGGGTCGAACCGGTTCGGTAACGGCGGCCTGCAGAGGAAAGGTCTTGATTGGCATCTCTACTCCGGCCATCTTGGAGATAAGGGATGACCACCCGGCAGTGCAGTTCACGACCACGGAAGTCGCGATGGAGCCTTGGTTCGTCCGGACACCCACGACGCGATCACCCGAGACATCGATCCCTGTGACTTCAGTCTTCTGATGCAGGTGGACGCCCAGGGCATCCGCAGCACGTGCGTATCCCCAGACGACTGCGTCGTGGCGGATGGTTCCGCCCGGCGGGTGGTACAGCGCACCGAGTATCGGATACCGAACGCCGCCCGAAGTGTCGAGGTACGGCACGAGCTTCTTGATCTCGCTCGGACCTATGACCTCGGACTCGATGCCCTCGAGTTTGTTGACCTCGGCGCGCCACCGCATGGTTCGAACCGAACTGTCGTTGTGGGCAAGCGTTAGGTGTCCACGCCGGGAAAACATCACGTTGAAGTTCAGATCCGCGGCCAGCGTCTGATAGAGCTTTAGCGAGCGATCGTAGAAGCGCACCCCTTCGGGTGTCAGGTAGTTGGACCGAATGATCGCGGTGTTGCGGCCCGAGGCCCCGCTCCCGAGATAACTCTTCTCCAGCACCGCCACGTTCGTGATGCCGTGATGGTCGGCAAGGTAGTAAGCAGTCGCGAGGCCGTGGACTCCGCCGCCTATGACGACGACGTCGTAGCTCGGCTGGAGATCGCGTGCTCGCCAGACACTCGGCCATCGCGCACCAGAGACACCGTGACGCACGAGATCGAAGGCCGAGTATCGGGAAGCGCCGCGGGGGCCGTTGCGACGTCTCATTCTGTCCAGCTCCCGGATAGCGCGGTTGCGCTGGAAAGCAGAGGCTTGAGGGCCGAACGCATGGCCTGACGTCCGAAGCGTCCCGCGGGACCCTGCACTCCTAGGACGCCCTTGAGTTCTCCTTGTCCACCGATGATAGGAGCGGCGAGAGCGTTGAGGTCTACTTCACGTTCACCCACCGCCTGAGCCCAGCCTCGCTCCGCGGTGCGGGCCACTTCCTCTGCGAGCTTTCGGCGATCCGTGATGGTCCGCTCGGTGTAGGCGATGAGGGGGCTCTCGGGCAGCTTCCCCCCGTACGCGAGGAGGACCTTCCCTATCGCAGTGGCGTGGGCAACACTCGGGCGACCGAGTCGGGCAACGCTCTGCACGGACGAACGGCTCTCGACGAAGTCCATGGTGATCGCTTCCCGCTCGCCGGGAACCGACAGCGTGGCCGTCTCACCCGTGAACGACGCAAGCTCATCAAGATGAGGCCGCGCGGTGTCTCGAATGTCGACGCGCGACAAGGCAGCGTTCCCAAGCTCGAGTAAACGAAGGCCGAGCCGGTAGCGACCCGTCTCCGCCACCTGTGCAACGAGTCCCTTTCTCGCAAGCGTCGCAAGCAAGCGCGACACGGAGCTCGCATTGATACGCGTGCGCCGGGCGATCTCGTTGGTTCCGAGGTCCGACTGAGACTGCGCAAGGGCGTCGAGCACCGCGACGGCGCGCTCCACGGAGGCGATGTGACGAACGGCTGGCTCCTCGAGGCGAGTCATGCTAGCGTGCACCATACCGAAAATGAAACGGTATTGCCCATAAGGCAACAAGTGGAAGAGGGATCCGTGGGTCATATCGACGCCAAGCCCGTTCCTCGGGCCGCTCGATTCGCGATCATCGGTGCCGGCATTCACGGGCTTTCGACGGCCTGGCACCTCGCCAAGGCCTTGAAGGCGCAGGGCAAAGGTGACGGGCGCGACGTCGTCGTCGTCGACAAGGCAGGCATCGGTGCGGGAGCGTCGGGGATCGCCTGTGGCGTCGTTCGCAACAACTACTTTCAGCCTGCGATGCGTCAACTCATGGCGCATTCCGTGTCCATCTGGGAATCCGATCCCAACGAGTTCGCGTATCACGATGTCGGCTACATGCAGATATCGCCCGAGGCGATGCATTACGACATCGTTCGGATCCACGAGGAGCAACAGGCGATCGGTTACCCGTCGACGTTGATAGAGGGCGAATCGGAAAGCCGCGCCTACATGCAGGACATCTTCTTCGACTGGCAGGCCGAAGGCATCACCAGCGTCTTGCATGAGCATCGTGGCGGCTACGCCAACAACAGGGCGTCACTGGAAGGACTGGCCGCCAAGGCTCGTGCCGAGGGCGTCCGGGTGCTTACCAATGTTCAAGTCACGGGTCTCGACATCGACCGTGCGGTCACTGCGATCGAAACCGATCGCGGCAGGATGGAGTGCGAGCAGCTCGTCGTTGCGGTCGGTCCCTGGATTAGAGATATCTGGAGGATGCTGGATCTGCCCGAGCGAATCTCGATCAAGGGTTCGGACGGCAGCATGCACGAGGGACTACCGATGTGGACGTACTGGTCGCTGCAAGAGGGAACGCTGGGAGTCGATCCCAGCTTCCTAATGGACAACGAGGGGGAGATGCCGCCGGTGATTCACGTCGACACGGACGCTCCGCTGTATGACGATGACGGTGCCCTGGTTACCGAAGAGATGTGGGGCATCTACTACAAGCCCGATTTCAATTTCGGCGGGGTACAGGGCGGGGCCATGCCCTTCGTCGTTGATCGCCCCGCGCCGGAGGTCGCGGTCGATCCATACGGACCGGCGAGCCCAGATTTCATCGTCGGCGACGACTTTGCTCGAACGTGGACCGCGGGCCTTGCCCACTGCCATAAGCGCTTCGAGGGAACGAGGCACCTCTACAGCCGTGAGCCTTCAGGAGGAATCGGCTGCTTTACCCCGGACAGTTTTCCCGTCTTCGATTCGTTCCGGGAGAACGCGCTTGTTATTGCCGATTCGAATCACGGCTACAAGATGATCGGCGTGGGGGCTCTCGTTGCAAGGGAGGCTCTTGGTGAACCTCAAGAGCTCCTGGAACCGTTTCGTTTTTCTCGTTTTCAGCGCGGTGAACTCCACCCGGTCAGCAACTCTCCCTTTCCCTGGAGTTGATACGTAGGTGATGAACGAGCATTCATCTCTTGAACCGGGCTTGCCAGCTGATGCCAAGGTGTCGACGAACCTCTGGCCCGGTGACGAGAGCAGGGAGCTCCTTGCTGGACTTCTAGAGCGCTCAGCCTTCGAGATCTTCCCTGTTCCCGGAGTCGAAAAGCGGCTGGGTGCCCTTTCCGAACGCACACCCATCACGATCACCTGCTCACCTACGAGGGGCATCGCCGAGACACTCACCCTCACCGAGAAGCTGCGAAGCCGGGGCTTGCAGGTCATACCCCACATCTCGGCGCGACTGGTGCGGGACGACGCTCACTTGCACCGAGTCGTCGAACGACTGACGAGTCTTGAAGTCGTGAACTTGTTCGTTGTAGGGGGGGATGTTAAAGAGCCGGCGGGCCGGTTCTCCTCGACTCTGTTGTTACTGGATGCCCTTAAGGACATGAGTCATCCCTTCGAGAGCGTCGGTGTGGCCGGCTACCCCGAGGGGCATCCCTTTCTTGACGACCATTCGCTGATCGAGGAACTAAAGGCCAAGGAGCCGCTCGCTACCTACGTGGTAACCCAGATGTGCTTCGATCCGGGCGCGATAGTTAGCTGGGTCGAAAGCATTCGCAAGTCGGGCGTTCGGCTGCCGGTGTACGTCGGACTTCCCGGTGCTATCCACGCACGCAGACTCTTAGCTTTCTCGATGAAGATCGGCGTTGGCGACTCGGCTCGGTTTCTCACGAAGCATTCGAATCTAGTGATGCGGCTGGCAAAGTCCAGCTATCGCCCCGACGACCTCATCGGCGGTCTGGCTCCCCGATTGGGAGACCCGGCCCTCGGGATAGGGGGCTTTCATCTGTACACCTTCAATGAAGTGGCCGCCACGGAGGAGTGGAGGAATCAACTGGTCCAGGACTTAGAAGAAAACCAGGCAGCCGACGCACAGCGGAAGAGAGACAAGCCACTCGACTAAGGAGAAAGTCATGCGGATCCCCTATGACAATCCGAAGATTCATATGTACACGCGCATTCGTAAGTCGCCCTACTTCTACGCGTCGCGCCGTCACGGGGTGCAGTCCTACAGCGTGTGCAATCGCATGTATCACCCGCGTCACTACGACGACATGCTCGTCGAGTACTGGAAGATCGTCAACGATGTGACCCTCTGGGACGTTGGCGTCGAACGCCAGGTCGAGATCACCGGTCCGGACGCCTTCACGTTCACCAACATGATTACCCCTCGCGATTTAACACAGTGCGAGGTCAAGCAGTGCAAGTTCGTGCTGAACACCGATGCAGACGGAGGCATTCTCAACAACCCCGTGCTGCTTCGTCTGGGGGAGAACCACTTTTGGCTTTCCGTCGCGGACGGCGACGTCCTGCTGTGGGCCAAGGGAGTGGCCGTAAACTCCGGATTGAATGTCGAGATCCGAGAGCCAGACGTCGCGCCCGTCCAGATACAGGGTCCAAAGTCGAAGGCCTTGATGAACGACTTGTTCGGAGATCGCATTCTCGACATGAGGTACTACTTCATGGACGAGTTCGAACTCGCAGGTATGGAAGTCGTTGTTTCTCGCACCGGGTATTCGGGCGAGGTGGGCTACGAGATCTACCTGCGAAACGCAAGTCTCGACGCGACGAAGCTGTGGGACACGATCCTCGAGGCCGGTGAGCCGCACAATCTGTCACCAATCGGTCCCTGTCAGATCAGGCGCGTGGAGGCTGGGATCCTGAGCTATGGCTCCGACATCGCGCTCGATAACAACTCCTACAGTGACTACGCCTTTCTCAACCCCTACGAGGCAGGTCTGGAATACACGGTCCAACTCGACCAGGAGACGGACTTCGTCGGCAAAGAGGCGCTCACCCGTATCGCATCAGAGGGAGTGACACGAAAGGTCGTCGGGGTCGAGATCGAAGGCGATCCCATGATCGGTTACATAGAGGACTACCTCATGGTCATGGAAGGCGAAGCACGAATCGGCCAAGTGTCGTCCGCGTTTTACTCACCACGGCTCAAGAAGAACATTGGCTACGCCCTGGTACCCATCGAGCATGCCGA
>JALZIB010000074.1 GCA_030860505.1 Actinomycetota bacterium | reverse complement strand
GCGATTCCAACGGCCATCGCCGCCACTGGCGGCGTCGTCCTCCGCTCGACGTACCCTCCGGTACGCCTCGGTCGTCCTCCTTGCCATTGACGACGCTGCCTCGCCGGAATCGCGCTTCTTATCCTGCGGCGGACCCTAAGGATCGCCGTGAGTCGCGTGACGAGCAGGCCCCGCAGACCGCTGCGAGAATAGGGCCATGCCTCGAAGCGATAAGAAGACCAAGAGAAACCAAGGCCAAGCCTCCGAGCGGGCCGGCACGCGCGTGGCGGAGTTGCGCGAGGCGATCAACTACCACTCCTACCGTTACCACGCGCTCGACGATCCCGAGATCGCCGACGCCGAGTACGACGCGCTCAACAACGAGCTCATCGAGATCGAGGCGGCTCATCCAGAGCTCGTGACGCCGGAGTCGCCGACGCAGCGCATCGGCGCACCGCCGTCCGAACAGTTCGCACCGGTCAAACACCGCACGCCGATGATGAGCCTCGACAACTGTTTCTCGCTCGAAGAGCTGAAGGCCTGGGGTCAGCGGGCCGAGCGACTCATCTCAAAAGTCGACGCTTATATGACCGAGCTCAAGATGGACGGCATCGCGGTCAATCTCGTCTACGAGGACGGAGTCTTCACCAGAGGCGCGACGCGCGGCGACGGACGCACGGGCGAGGACATCACGGCCAACCTCAAGACGATCAATGCAGTTCCACTCCGCCTGCGCGGCGACGACGTTCCGGACATCGTCGAGGTGCGCGGCGAGGTCTACATGCGTACCGACGACTTCGACAACCTCAACGAGCGGCTCGGCAATGCAGGGCTCAAGACGTTTTCCAATCCCCGTAACGCCGCGGCCGGCTCGCTGCGACAGAAGGATCCCAGCATCACGGCCGAGCGCAAGCTGTCTCTGGTGTGCCACGGCGTCGGATACGTCAAGGGCAGGCGCTTCAAGTCGCATTCCGAAGCCCTTGCCTTCGTGCGGGAGCTGGGGCTGCGCACGAACTCGGAGAACAAGGTGGTGAATGATCTCGACGACGTCTTCGAGCGATGCACACACTGGCAGGAGCATCGCCACGACGTTGTCTACGAGATCGACGGTGTCGTGGTCAAAGTCGACTCGATAGCGCAACAAGAGGAACTGGGGTTCACCTCGAAGGCGCCGCGCTGGGCGATCGCCTACAAGTTCCCGCCCGAGGAGCGCACGACCATCCTCAACGCCATCTTTGCATCGGTGGGTCGCAGCGGAGTGGTGACACCGTTCGCCAGTCTCGAGACCGTCTTCGTCGGGGGCGTCAACATCACCACCGCGACCTTGCACAACGAAGATGAGGTCGCGCGCAAAGACGTGCGGCCCAAGGACACGGTCGTCGTCCGGCGCGCCGGCGACGTCATCCCCGAGGTCGTCGGCCCGGTCTTGTCGAAACGGCCCAAGGGCGCGAGGCGCTGGAAGATGCCAAAGAAGTGTCCCTCGTGCGGGGCGGAGCTGGTACGCAACGAGGGCGAGTCGGCGACGCGCTGCCTCAACATCTACGAGTGCCCCGCCCAGCAGCGAGAGCGCGTCTTCCACTTTGCCAGCCGCGGCGGCATGGACATCGAGGGTCTCGGCTACAAGACGATCATCATGCTGCTCGACAAGGGGTGGGTGACAGACGTCAGCGACATCTACTTTTTGACCCCGGAGCTCTTCGAGGGGCTCGAGGGCTGGAAGAGCAAGTCGATCGTCAATCTCATGAAGTCGATTGATGACTCCCGAACCAGACCCCTCGCTTCCTTCCTCACCGCGCTCGGCATACCGCACGTAGGTTTCTCGGCGGCCGAGGTGCTGGCCGAGGAGGTCGGCTCGCTGGACAAGCTCGAGTCCATGACCGAGGAGGACTTCGAGGCGGTCGAGGGCATCGGTCCGGTGATCGCGCAATCGCTGTCCTCGTTCTTCGCCGAGGCCCGCAACCGGGCGGTACTCGACCGGCTGCGGGCCGGCGGGGTGAAGCCGACGCCTCCCGAACCCAAGAAGGAGGGGTCGCTCACCGGTGAAACGTTCGTACTGACCGGTTCGCTCGAGGGTTTTTCTCGCAGCGAGGCGCAGAGCGCGCTGGAGGAGCTCGGAGGCAAGGTCACCTCGAGTGTGTCGACCAAGACCGACTATGTCGTCGTGGGCGACAACCCCGGCAGCAAGTTCGACAAGGCCAAACAGCTCGGCATCGAGGTCCTCGACGAGGACGGGCTGCGCAAGCTGCTCGACCGCTGAGCCGCTCGCCGGCCGCTGCGGACGACGCCCCCGGACTCCGCAACTACCCAGATGCACCTGGGGTGTTCCGGTCTCCGATTCGAGGCCTTTCACCGATGGTTGCGGCCGGGTGTCTGAGCCACCATGAGCGAGGCACGGACCGACTCATGGAGGGCCACATGGACGAAACCGCAGGGATCCGAGACCGATTGACCCACCTCGAGGGCGAAGTGCGCGCCCTACGGGGGCGCGTGGACCACCTCTCGCAGGCCGGGGCACTCCCGCCTCGGCCCCCCTTCGCCCCCCAGCCCCCGGCGCAACAGCAGTGGAGCCCCCCGCCCCCGCAACCATGGCTCCCCCCAGCGCAGGCACCAGCAGGCGCGGTCACCGAAGCGCCCGCCGCAATCATGTGGCCGGCCAGCCGGGCCAGTGAGGCCAGCTTCTTCGGCACCTGGTACGCGCGTCTGGGCGCCATGGCGGTCCTCATCGGAATCGCCTTCGGCTTCAAATACGCAATCGACCGTGGGCTCGTCAGCGCGTGGATGCGAGTGATCCTCGGGTGCGTCGCGGGGGCCGGCGCGATCGTCTGGGGCGACCTCGTCGGGCGGCGTCACCTCCGTCATCTGGGACAGGCGGGGATCGCCGGTGGGATCGGAGTGCTTTATGCCTCGATCCTCGCGGGCTTGATGCTCTACGAGCTCTATCCAGCGCCGGTCGGTCTCCTGCTGCTGTCGTCTGTGGCCGCAGGAGGGGGAGCGCTCGCTCTGAGACACGACTCGCTTCCTCTCGCCGTCATGGCGAGCATGGCGGCGTTCGGAGTCGCGCTCCTGCTCGGTCTCGATGAGGGCGCGGCCGGCGTCGTCTACGCCTACGTCGCGATCGTCGACCTCGGGGTTCTCGGCCTCGTCGTGACCCGACGGTGGACCATCCTCAGTCCGCTCGCGGCCGCCGCGACCTCGTTGTTGGTCTCGCTTCGTCTCGACGATGCGAGCCTCGGGGTCGCCCTCGGCTTCGGAACCTTGTTCCTCCTGCTCTTCTGCGGGGCCGCGCTACTCCGCGCGTCACGCGCGGGCGGACTGGAGGCCGGGGAGCGCGCGGTACTGGTATCGGGCACCTTCGCCTACCTCGCGCTCGGCCTCTTCGTTCTGGAGCGCGCCGGCTACGAGGGAGCGCTTGGTGCCTTCACGATCGCCCTCGCCTTGACCTGGGGTGCGATCGCGGTGTCGGCACGAGCGGGCTTGCTCGAGCGGACGGGCGCTGTCCCCACGGCCTGGGGACTGTGCCTGGCGCTGTTCGTGCTGGCCGTCCCGCTCCAACTCGAGGGTTCGGCCGTGGGGATCGCATGGGCGGCGCAGGGCGCGCTGCTGGCGTGGCACGCGCAGCGGGACCACAGCCGGCGCGTGGGTGGGCTCGCCATGGTCGTGTGCGTGCTTGGGTTCGTGACGGGACTGGGCCAGCTGGTCTTGATCCTCTTCGAGGTCGCGAGGATCGTGTCCCTGGAGACCGTTCTCATCGGGCTGCACATCAGCGCCCTTCTCGTCTCGGCGCACTGGTTCACGGGCGCGGGCGACGACGGGCGCGCTCGGGCGGCAGGGATCCTCGCGGTGTTGCTGGGATGGGGGTGGCTCAGCGTGGAGGTGGTGCTCGTCTACAGCGGCGATCTGGGAGCGGTCGTGCAAGGGCTGCAGTTCGGTTGGTCGATCGTGTGGGCGCTCTACGCGGCGGCGCTGCTGGGTGTCGGGGTCGCCACGCGCACGAGGTGGCCGCGCATGTGCGCCACCGGCCTGCTCGCGGTCGTCATGGTGAAGCTCGTCGTGCTCGACCTCTGGCTGCTGCCGGCCCTGTACCGGACGCTCGCGTTCGTCGGGCTCGGCCTTGTGTTGATGCTGTGCTCGCTCATGTACCACCGTCTGCTGCCCACGCTGTTGGGTGGGGAGGAGTCCGCCGAAGGCTCGCCGCATGCGAGTCGGTAGACGAAAAGAAACCGGCCCCCGCGAGGGGGCCGGTTGGATGGCTTACCTATTACGCCCGAACGCACTTCATGCCGCTAGGGACATGCCCGGTGGACCAAACCGAGACCTCGGACGCCGGTGAACCGGGTGGGATTCCGCCAGTGGCCCAACCAAACTAGCCAATCCCGTTACTGCTGGAGCCGAACCACTAACCGCCGGCCACCTCACGAGGTCCGTAGAAACTATCAATCACAGTGTGTGGACCACCTCCTCTCTCGTGTAAGGCCATAAAAGCACATGCCGCGCACAATGTGGTGCACTTTCTCCGACGAATTTCGTGACCTGCGGTGGAACGACGACAACAGACCACTCGAGCTACCCCGAATCCGATCCGGGGGCCGGCGCAGCGATGGATACACTGCTCGATAACTTGACTGGACGGTCAAGAACGAGCGGCCGCCGCTCCTCGAAACCCGACGACAGAACGGCGGGAGGCCGCACCCAACTAGTCCGACCCCTAAGTAAAGTGACGAGCGCGCGTCACGGGGCGGGCCGGGATGACGACATCGATCAACAGGAGGTAGCGATGGGCTTGCTCGACGGGAAGGTTGCGATCGTCACGGGGGCCGGGCGCGGGATCGGGCGAGAGCACTCGCTGGCGCTCGCAGCCGAGGGGGCCAGGGTCCTGGTCAACGACCTCGGCGGCTCCGCCGCTGGCGAGGGCAGCGACCAGACGCCAGCCCAGCAGGTCGCCGACGAGATCGGCTCGGCGGGAGGCGAGGCCGCCGCGAACTACGACAACGTCGCCGACTTCCAGGGTGCGGCCAACCTGATCAAGCAGGCCGTGGACTCCTTCGGGCGGCTCGACATCCTCGTCAACAACGCGGGCATCCTCCGAGATCGCATGCTCGTCAACCTGGCCGAGGACGAGTGGGACGCGGTCATCAACGTCCACCTCAAGGGCCATTTCGCTCCGACCCGTCACGCCGCCGCCTACTGGCGGGCGCAGTCGAAGGAAGGCAACCCCGTCGCGGGACGAGTCATCAACACCGCCAGTCCCTCGGGCGTGTTCGGCAACGTCGGCCAGGCCAACTACGGCGCCGCCAAGGCCGGCATCGCCGCCTTCACCGTCATCGCCGCACAGGAACTGTCCCGCTACGGGGTGACCGTCAACTGCCTGGCCCCCAACGCGCGCACGCGCATGACCGAGGACATCTTCGCCGGCATGCCCGCCCCCAGCGACGGCGGCTACGACCTGCTGAGCCCCGACAACATCTCGCCCATCGTGGTTGCGCTCGCCGGCGACGCCGCCGCCTCCATCACCGGGCAGGTCTTCTTCGTCTACGGTCCGGCGATCAACGTGCTCAAGCCGTGGGACTCCGGCACGCTCATCAAGCAGGACTCGAAATGGGACCCGACCGAGCTCGCCGGCAAGCTGAAGGAGACCTTTCCCACCGGCCTTGCTCCGGAGGGCATGATGCCGATGGTGCTCAAGGCAGCGGGGGAGGCGTAGATCGTGGCAGGAAAGGAGCTCACCTTCGACCTTCCAGTGCGTCTCGAGCACGTTCAGGACTTCGCACGGGCGGTCGGCGAGGACAACCCGGTGTTCTTCGACATCGAGGCGGCGGAGCAACGGGGTTTTCCGAACGTGGTCGCGCCCCCGACCTTCACGACGACACAGATCTTCCAGGTCTCGCGCGCCGAGCGCGAGCAGCAACTCGGCGCCAACCTCGACTACGGACGGGTGCTCCACGGCGAGCAGGAGTTCGTCTACAAGCGCTTGCCCATCGCCGGTGAGACGCTCACAGGGCGCATGCGCATCGCCAAGGACTTCACCAAGGAGGGCAAGCGAGGCGGCGCGATGCGCTTCGTGACCTACGAGTCGGTCTTCACCGACGAAGCGGGCGACGAGGTGCTCAGCGCCTACTACACACTCATCGAGACCGCCAAGGACGTGGGCTGAATGGGAGAGGTCGAGACCATCACGCTCGACGGGATCTCGTCCGGCATGGAGCTGGGTGAGGTCGTCTACGGGCCGGTGCAGCGCGACGACTTCAAGGCGTACGCGGATGCATCCGGTGACGACAATCCGATTCATCAGGACGAGGACTACGCGCGCAAGACCGGCGCGCCGACGGTGTTCGCCATGGGCATGCTTCCGGCCGGGTACCTCGCGCACGCGGTCTCGGACTGGTTCGGCGGACCGCAGCACCTGCGCCGCTTCAAGGTGCGTTTTACGACGCGGGTGTGGCCGGGCGACGAGATCGTCTGCACCGGCAAGGTTCAAACGGTTGACGGCAACGTCGTGACGGTGACCATCGAAGCGCGCCGCCGTGGCGACGGTCCGCCCGAGCTCGAACTCGATCACGAGCAGGTCGCCCTGATGGGCGAGGCCGACATCGAGCTGCCCCTTTAGCCATTCCGAGAGGAGACGCATGGGACTGAACCGGGATCTCGCCGGTAAGGCTTATCCCACGAGGACGTTCGAGGTTACGGCCGACCGCATCGAGGCCTTCGCGCGCGCGACCAACGACGACAACGGGCGTTATTTCAAGGGGGATGACGCGGTGTCCGGCCCCGTCTTCCCCATCGTGAGCGCGTTCGACTCCTTCATGGAGGCGGCTATGGACCCGGAGTTGGGGGCCGACTTGCTGCGGCTCGTGCACGGAGCCGAGGAGCACATCATTCACAGGCCGCTCCGCCCAGGGGACGCGCTCACGGTCACTCCCGTGCTCGAGTCGGTCGAAACCAAGGAGACCGGCGAGACCTTCACAGTCGCCGCGCGCCAGACTAACTCCGACGGCGATCTCGTCGCCGAGGTGCGCGGCACGATGTTCATCCGAGGCACGGGCTCGCGCAAGAAGATCGTCGAGGCCGCGCGCGCGGAGCAGTCCAACGAGGACCAGGCCATCGTGTACGAGGAGTCCACCAAGGTCGACGAGGATCAGCCGCGCCGCTACGCCGAGGCCTCGGGTGATCACAACCCGATTCACCTCGACGACGACACCGCGCGCATGGCGGGGCTGCCGGGCGTGATCCT
>JALZIB010000073.1 GCA_030860505.1 Actinomycetota bacterium | reverse complement strand
AGGGGACCCTCGCCCGCCTCGTGGCCGCGCCCGTGGCCCGGAGCTCCATCGTTGGCGCCAAAGCCATCTATAGCTTCGTGCTCGGCGCCATCAGCATGGCGATCCTGATCGTGGCCTCGCACTTTCTTATGAGTGCGAGTTGGGGCGATCCGCTTGCGGTTGCGATCCTGGTGCTAAGCGCGGTGTTCGCCGCTATGGGGCTCCAGTCGCTGGTGACGACTCTCGCCAAGACCGATGAACAGGCGGCCGGCTACGGTGCCATCGTCGGCGTGACACTGGGAATGCTCGGCGGCACCTTCTTTCCGCTCTCGCAGGCACCGGGGCTGATGGCGCAGCTCAGCTTCGTCGCGCCCCATGCTTGGATCATGGATGGTCTCGGGGAGCTCTCCGGTGGCGCCGGCACACTCGCCGACGTTTTGCCCGCGATCGCGGCGTTGTTGCTGTTCGGGATGATCACCGGCGCGCTCGCATTCGTTCGCTCCCGCTCGTTGGTGGTGGCCTGATGAAGGCGCTGGCCATTGCGGGCGTCAACGCGAAGCGACTGGTACGCGACCGCATTGGTCTGTTCTTCCTCTTCGTCTTTCCCGTCGTGCTCATCCTCTTACTCGGCGTCGCATTCGGAGGAGACTTCTCTCCCACGCTTGGAGTGGTGTCCCCGTCGGATGAACCTCTCGCCGAGGGGCTCGTCAACCACCTGAGCGAGGACTCGGTGGTTGAGATCGAGCACTACGCCGACGTCGATGCGCTCGTCGATGCGGTCGAGAAGGGCGATGCGCGCGCCGGAATGATCGTCCCCGAGGGGTACGACGCGGACCTGCGCGCGGGTCGGTACACAGAGATCGGCTACCTCGCTCCCTCGGGCGAGACATCGACGACATTGCGAACCGCGGTCGATGCAGCGGTCGCCGATCAGGGAGCGCAAATCCGCGCGACCTTGTTCGCGGCGGAGCTCGGTGTCGGCGATTTCGATCAAGTCGCCGAGATCGCGGAGACGGCGGCCGACGACATCCCCACGATCACGGTGAACGTGGAGAACCGAGGCGATGAAGACTCCGAGGAGGTGGGTCGATTCGATCTGGGTGCCTCGTCTCAACTCGTCTTGTTCATGTTCGTGAACTCCCTTGCGGGCACGATCGCCCTCATCCAGAGCCGCCGGCTCGGCGTCTCGCGCCGCATGCTGTCCACACCGATGACGGCGAAGACCATCCTGCTCGGCGAAGCGCTCGGACGCTTTGCCGTCGCGATGATCCAGGGAGTCTTCATCGTTGTTGCCGCCGCGCTGTTGTTCGGTGTCGATTGGGGAGATCCGCTCGCGGCGTCGGCGCTGGTGATCGCGTTCGCGCTCGTGAGCACCGGCGCCGCGATGCTCTTCGGCGCAGTGCTGGCCAATGAGCAGCAGGCTGGTGCGCTGACGCCGCTGGGGTTGGGACTCGCGGCGCTGGGTGGATGCATGGTGCCGCTCGAGATCTTCTCGCCGACGATGCAGACGATCGCACACTTCACGCCGCACGCATGGGCGGTCGAGGGCTTCACCGAGCTGATCAGGAGCGACGCCGGGATCGTCGACATCGCTCCTCAGATCGGCGTGTTGCTGGGCTTCGCCGCGGTGCTGCTGGCGCTGGCATCGTGGCGTCTACGCAAGGCCATAACCGGCTAACCGACGGGCTCGCGCTCGCGCTCCGGTACAACCACTGGACTCTGCTCGCGCCTGCCCTCGACCGAGATATGCGGCAGCCACTGCAGCCAGCGCGGCAGGTACCAGTTGCGATCACCTAGGAGCTTCATCGAGGCCGGAACCAGCACCGAGCGGACCAGGGTCGCGTCGATCAGTACGGCGACGGCCAGTCCGAAGCCCATCTGTTGCAGCATCACGAGCTCACCGGCGGCGAAGCCTCCGAAGACCGCGACCATGATGGCGGCCGCTCCGGTGATCAGGCCACCGGTGGTGCGCAAACCGTAGGCGACCGATTCGCTGTTGTCGTGGGTCTGATCGAAGTGCTCCTTGATCCTCGACAGCAGGAACACGTGATAGTCCATCGACAGTCCGAATAGAACCGAGAACAGGAACAACGGGAGCCAGGCCTCGATCACATCGACCTGCTGGAAGCCCAACAGACCTGCTCCGACACCCTCTTGGAACACGAGCACGATTAGACCGTAGGCAGCGCCGACCGACAGCAGGTTCATGATGATCGCCTTGAGCGGAACCACTATGGAGCGGAACACCATCATGAGCAGCAGGAACGACAGACCGAGTACGAAGATGAACACGATCGGCGTCCATGTGTCGGTGAGATCGAAGAAGTCCTTGTTGAACGCGGTGTCGCCTCCCACCAGCACCGTCGCACCGCTTCCTGCGAACGCATCCGGCACATAGTCGTCCCTCAGCTCGTCGATCGACGAGGTCGCGAGCTCGCCCTGCGGGTCGGCTCTTACGGGGGCCGAGACTAGGGCGGTGTCCTCGGCTTCGTTGACCTGAACCCGTGAGGGACCGTAGAGCTCGTCGCTCGCAAGGGTCGCCTGAAGCGTCTCGATCCCGGCTTGGACCTCGGGCGAGGTCACGTCGCCGTCGATCACAATCTCGACCGGCGAGTTCTGGCCGCCGGAGAACTCCTGGGACAGGACCTCGAAAGCCTGGCGCGAGTGCGCGTCTTCGGGAAGCGTGCTCACGCCGGAGAAACCCGTGTCGATGCCGAAGTACGAGACTCCCGCGGCGACCAGGAGCCCGGCCCCCAGCACGAGACTGATGACCGGACGGGCCATGACCCGGCGCGTGATCGCATTCCAGAAGCGGTGCGAGTTATCCGAGCCGAGATCGGCCTTGCGCCGGAAGATCCTCACAGAGTTGACGCGGTCTCCCAGAATTCCGAGCAGGGCCGGAAGTAGGGTCAGCGACGCCATGACCGCGACGACAACGACAAAGATCGCGCCTGCGCCCAGGCTCCGGAAGATCGTCGTAGGAACGAGCAGCATGCCAATCAACGCGAGTACGACCGTCATCCCACTGAAGAAGACCGCGCGACTCGCGGTTCCTCCTGCGGCTGCAATCGCATCGATCTTTGCCAGTCCTTTGAAGCGCTCTTCACGGTAGCGGCTCACAATAAACAGCGAGTAGTCGATACCTACCGCTAGTCCCATCATCGTGATCATGTTGGTGACGAAGAACGAGAAGTCGACGGCGCGTCCGACGAGCGCCACGAGACCGATGGCTATGACGATCGATGCGGCTCCCATCGCGATCGGGATCACACCCGCGACCAGCGCGCCGAACACCAGTACGAGAACCACGAGCGCGACGGCGACCCCGAACGATTCGCCGCGTGCGAGGTCTTCCTCGGCGATGGTGGAGAAATCTTCATCGATGGTGATCGGACCTAACGACTGAGCGGACAGAACTTCCGAGTCGTTGCCCTGCTCGATGAGCGATTCGACTGCCGGCAGATGGTCGCCTAGGTTGCCGGTCTCTTCGAATACAACCGGCATGAGGGTCGTGCGCTGGTCCTCGGACACCATCGTCGGGTCGTCGGTATCGTAGAAGGTGACGGCCTCGGTACCCCCGTCGACCGCGGCCGCCTGAAGCGCTCGCACCGCTTCCTCGAACTCGGGATCGGTCACCGTCGCTTCGTCCGAGCTCAGGATGAAGACCTCGGTCAGGCCCTCCTCGCCGAAGCGCTCGTCGATCAACTCCTGAGCCTGCTTGGCCTCGGGGCGGTTGGTGAAGTCTGCGTCGGTGGTCAGTGCGTCCGCGAGATACTGCGACGAGAGCCAGCCGGCCGCCGCCATCAGCGCGAGCCATAGTCCGATCGTCGCCCAGGGGCGCCCGGCGCTCGCCCGGGCCAGTCTCTCCGTGGAGAACCTCATGATCTCCTCCTTCTCGTTCGTTGCATTCGGCGCATACGGTGTATATGTACGTCGTACATGTACAGTGTACATTCGTACCTGTACGCTGTAGACTTGTCAACGCCACAGAGAAGAATTCTTCGAGTTCGGGAGAACGGATGAGCGCCAAGGCGGGCGAAACGGACACCAAACGCGAACCGCTGTCGCGCGCTCGCATCGTCGCCTGCGCGGTTGCGATCGCCGACGCAGAGGGCATCGAAGCCCTGTCCATGCGCCGAGTCGCGCACGAGCTCGGAGCCACCCCTATGGCGCTCTACAACCACGTGGGGGGCAAGGACGAGCTCTTCAACGAGATCGCCGGCTATCTGCTCGAGGAGATCGATATCTCGGCGATGGATCTCAGCGACTGGGCCGCAGCCATCAAGACCGGGTACACCGAATTCCGGCGCGTGCTCCTGAACCATCCCAATCTCATGCCGATACTGCACCGCAAGACGGAGATGTCGGCCGACGCGCTTCGTCCCATCGAGCTGGCGATGTCGTTGTTTCGAAGCGCCGGGTTCACACCCGAGGAGGCGCTGCGAGCCCATTGGACCCTCACGGGCTACGCGATGGGCCACGTGATGTGGCAGCTCACGAACCCGCTCCTCGAGGAGGAGGGAGGCGTCTATTCATTGAGCGAGACCATCGCTGAGCAGCGCCGCGCCTTGGATCCCGACGCGTTTCCCTGTCTCCTCGAATCGTTGCCATCACTCGAGGTGTGCGACATGGATGCTGCCTGGGAGTTCGGTATCGACGCCATCGTCGGGGGCCTGAAGGCTAAGCTCGCGACGCCGGATTCTTGATCGAACTGTCACGCGACCACTTGAATCGTTGCGCGCCTACGATCCTTGGGTGATCAGGAAACGCGCTGCGGCGACCCTCGTTTTGATGCTGCTGGCCGGGGCTTGTACACCGGATGCCGAGCGGGCGTCTCAAGCGGAGCAACCGGCCGAGAACACGTCCGACCCAACCGAGTCCGCTAACGACGCGCCTATCTATGCGGCGGTCGGCGCAAGCGAGACCGCAGGCTGGGGCGCGCGCAACCCAAGCACCGAGGCGTGGCCTCATGTGCTGGGCGACTCGGCGCTTCCGCGCTTCGAGATCGTGAATCTCGGCATACCCGGCGCCACCGTCGAGGACGCTTTGACCCGAGAGCTTCCGAAGCTCCGAGATGCCGAGCCCGAGCTCGTGACGGTGTGGCTCAATGCCAACGACATCCTCCGGGGAATCACGCTGGAGGATTACGAACGCGGCCTCGATCGACTTCTTCGAGGGATCCAGGAGACGCAGCCCCGCCAGGTTCTCGTGGCCAACACGCCGCCACTCGACGCTCTCCCCGCTTATCGCGCGTGCCGGCCCAACCCCCCCGAGGAGGGTCCGTTCTGTTTTCTGGGAGAGTCGCTGCCTTCACCTCGGGCGATGAGGACTCTCGTCGAGCGCTTCAACGTAGTCATCGACCAAGTCGTCGAGCGCAGGGGCGCGACCCTCGTCGATCTCTTCTCGGGCGCCCTCGAGGCTCAGCGCGAGGGAACCGATGCAAACCTAGTGAGCCGCGACGGTCTTCACCCGAGCACGGAAGGGCATCACGCGATAGCCGAGTCGTTTGCGAATGAGCTGGAACGTCCATGACGACTGAGCGCGCTGCGTTCGCACGTCGAGGCTCGGCGATCCGTCCATGAAGATCGTCGTGGCCCTTGCAGTAGTCGCTGCAATCATCGGGTTTCGAGTCTACGGAGCGAGGCATCGTGGAACGCAGCCTCGGCGCGTGAGGTCACTTAGAGGTCGGCCGCTCCGAGACCGCCCTGCCACGGTCAGGACTCTGGTGTTGGTGACCGTGGTCGTGGCGGCGGTCGTGGCGTACATATCCTTCGGTGACGTCACGAACTAACCTCGGCACTCGAGTGATTTCTTAAGCGCGCGTCAGTCGTCGAGGGGGCGGGTCATGTCTTCCGGTACGACCCACTTGTCGAAGTCGTCCTCAGACACGTAGCCGAGTTCGACTGCGCTCTCCTTGAGGCTCTTATCCTCCCGGTAGGCCTTCACTGCGATGGCCGCCGACTTCTCGTAGCCGATGTGCGGATTGAGTGCAGTGACCAACATCAACGAATTGGCGAGGTGGTCGTCGATCACGCTCTGGTTGGGCTCGATGCCGACGGCGCAGTTGTCGTTGAAGGCATGACTAGCGTCGGCTAGCAGCGAAGCCGATTCCAACAGGTTGTGAAGAATCACGGGCTTGTAGACGTTGAGCTGGAAATGACCCTGACTGCCGGCGAACGCGACCGTGGTGTCGTTGCCGATGACCTGCGCGCACACCATGGTCATGGCCTCCGACTGGGTCGGGTTGATCTTGCCGGGCATGATCGAGCTGCCCGGCTCGTTGGCGGGAATTGTTAGCTCGGCGATGCCGGCGCGCGGGCCCATCGCGTAGAGACGGACGTCGTTGGCGATCTTGTAGAGGACGATGGCGAGCGTGCGCGTCGCTGCGCTGAGGTCGACCATCGCGTCGTGAGCGGACAACGCTGCGAACTTGTCGGCGGCGGCCTTAAAGGGTTTGCCCGTCTCCTCTGTCAGTTTGGCGGCGACGACGTCGCCGAAGCGCGCGTGCGAGTTCAAACCGGTTCCAACCGCGGTGCCGCCGATGGCGAGCTCACAGACTCCCGGCAGAGCGCGCCGGATGCCTCCGGCAGCGTGGTCGAGCTGCGCCACCCACCCGGCCATGACCTGCCCCAGCTTTACCGGCGTCGCATCCTGAAGGTGGGTGCGGCCGACCATGACCACGTCCTGGTGCTCGCTCGCTTTGCGAGCGAGCGTGTCGCGCAACACCTTGACGGCGGGTAGCAGGATGTCGTCGACTTCTTCGACCACCGCGATGTGCATCGCGGTGGGGAAAGTGTCGTTGGACGACTGGCCCCGGTTGACGTCGTCGTTGGGATGTACGGGTGTCTTGGACCCGATCTCGCCTCCGGCGAGCTGGATGGCGCGGTTGCCGATGACCTCGTTGGCATTCATGTTGGACTGCGTTCCCGAACCGGTCTGCCACACCAC
>JALZIB010000065.1 GCA_030860505.1 Actinomycetota bacterium | reverse complement strand
TGGACGCCAACTCGACCGCGTCGGAGGGCTGCGCCTCCCGAGCAAGGGCAGGAGCGGCGTGATGGTCGTGAACCATGCGAGGCTTGGCCGATGCAGCGCATCGATGCCGACCTGCTGATCCCCGGCTCGGGCGAGCCCGTTGAAGGCGGCTCCGTTCTGATCGAGGACGAGCGCATCTTGTACGCCGGCCCATCGGCCGCTGCACCCGGCACGGCCAACGTCGAGCGCAGCTTCGAGGTCCCCGTCGTCATGCCAGGACTGTGGGACTGCCACGGCCACTTCCTCGGCGCCACGAGACTCGATCTCGCCGAGGTCATGAAGACCCCTCTTCCTGTGGCCACGGCACGGGCGTCCCAGGACGCCACCACCGCGCTGATGGCGGGCTTCACCTCTGTACGCGAGGCCGGGGGCCTCGGCATCCATCTCGCCAGAGTAATCAACGAGGGGCTTCTGGTCGGCCCCCACATCTACGGCCCCGGGGCGATCCTGAGCCAGACCGGAGGACACGGAGACCTCCACGAGTATCCGATTAAGTGGGTGCACGACGTCGCCGAGGCGGGAGGGTTCCTGCACCTGTGTGATGGAGTACCGGAGTGCATCAAGGCGGTCCGTACGCAGTTGCGGCAGGGGGCCGTCGCAATCAAGGTCTGCGCCTCAGGCGGTGTGCTCAGCCAGCTCGATGATCCGATCCATCAACAGTTCACCGACGAGGAACTCGAGGCCATCGTCGGCGAGGCCGAACGCTTCGAGCGCATCGTGATGGCGCACTGCCACGGCAAGCCGGGGATTCTCGCGGCGCTCAGGGCAGGCTGCAGGACCATCGAGCACGGCACCTATCTCGACGAGGAGAGCGCGGACCTCATGATTGAAAAGGACGCCGTCCTCATCCCGACTCGCTTCATCATCGAGAGACTCGTCGAGTTCGGCCGGGAGCACGGGCTCCCCGACTACGCCTATCGCAAGGCCGTGGTGGTCGCGGACATCCACAAGGCCGCCGTGGAACTCGCGGTCGACAAGGGAGTACGCATCGCGCTGGGGACCGATATCGCAACCTCGGGAGCCAACAGCGGGGCGCCGTGGGGAATGAACGGCCACGAGCTCCGCCACATGGTCGATGCAGGTATGACGCCGCTTGCGGCGATCGAGTCCGCCACCGCCAGCGGGCCGCTGACGCTCGGCCCCCAAGGGCCGAGGTCGGGACAACTGAAGGAGGGCTACGTCGCGGACGTGATCGCGGTAGCGGACAACCCGCTCGACGACATCGACGTCCTCGCCGAGCCGGCCAACGTGACGACGGTGTGGAAATCCGGAGAGGTATTCAAAGAAGACGCTTAGTCGCTACCAAGGAGATGAACCATGCCCAAGCAACAGCTCGTACGACCCCGCAGCAACAAGATGATCGCAGGCGTGTGCGCCGGCTTGGCCGACTATTTCGGAGTAAGCGTCGGCAAGATGCGCTTCGGTTTCCTCCTGTTCGGTCTCTTCGGAGCTGGCGAGATCGTCTACCTCGCGCTGTGGATCATCGCCCCGAAGGCCCCCTGACCGGACTCTTCGCCCTGGCGGCACGGCGCTACCCGTGGGGAGAAAGCGATCCTTCTGGATCTGAAGCATCAAGCAAGACTCTTAGACTCGCTCGGTGAAACCGCTCGCTTGCATACGGCACCAAGCCTCCGTGCCCTTGGGGATCATCGAGAAGGTCCTCGACGAGGAGAGGATCGAGTGGCGCTACGTCGACGCTTGGAGAGGGGCCGAGCTACCGGACCTCGCTGAGATCTCGGGACTCCTCGTCCTCGGCGGCGTGATGAACGCCGATGATGTTGAAGGCTATCCACATCTCGCCCCCGTGAGATCCCTGATGCGCGAGGCGACTCACAGCGGCCTTCCCGTGCTGGGCATCTGTCTCGGTGCACAGATACTCGCCCTCTCTCTCGGGGCGGAGGTCCATCCGGCCCCGATCAAGGAGATCGGCTTTGTCGAAGTCCATGCAACCGGGACTGGTTTCAAGGATTCGATACTCGAGCCCTTCGCGCCGAACGCTCGATTGTTCCAATTCCACGAGGACACGTGCGCGCTGCCCGTGGAAGCCGAGCTGGTCTTCACCGGGCGCGATGTTGCAGTGCAGGCTTTCAGAGTCGGGGACCGCGCCTACGGAGTGCAGTTCCACTTCGAGGTAACGAGGACCGAAGTTGCCGGGTGGTGTGATGCAACACGTGAGCTTGAAACATCCTGGGGAGCCACCAAGGACGAGCTGCTTGCACAGGCCGACACGCACCTCGAGCGCCAGCAGGCTGCAGGCCGAGAGGTGGCGAGAAGCTTCGCGCGCCTCTTGGGCTGAGAACGCACTCAAGGCCGGGCTCATACCAGGGTGCCCGGCGATCAGTCCCTTATTGTTCGGCAGTTGACGAATCTCTTCGGTGCGCGACGACTCGAGATACCAGGGAGGTGACGACGGTAATGACGTGGGAAGCGTGGCTGACGCTGGCTCTGGTCGCTGCGACCATCGCCATGCTCGTCACCGAGCGCATCTCTCCACCCTTCGCCGTGCTCGGGGCGGTCGTGACCTTGCTCGTCACCGGGGTCATCGAGCCCGAGGAGGCGTTCTCGGGCTTCTCGAATCCGGCCCCCATCACGGTGGCGGCCCTCTACGTGCTTGCGGCGGGAGTCGAGAGAACGGGAGCGCTCGAACGCGTGGCCTCCACCTTGTTGCGCGAGGACAAGAAAGGGGGCTCCGGTAGCGGCAGCATGGCCCGGGTTCTGGGCCCGACGGCCGCCGCGTCGGCCTTCCTCAACAACACGACGATCGTGGCGATGGTCGCCCCCGCGGTACTCACCTGGGCGCGCCGTACCGGACGCTCCCCATCCCCGTACCTCATGCCGGTCAGCTTCGCCGCGGTCCTGGGCGGCGTTGTCACTCTTATCGGAACGTCGACGAACCTCGTCGTATCGGGACTCCTCAGTGACGCGGGCGAGGAGCCCCTGGGCTTGTTCGAGATCGGGCGCGCGGGGCTGCCGGTAGCCCTCGCCGGAGTCGCGCTGCTCATCTTCATCGGCCCCCGTCTGCTGCCCGTGCGCAAGGCGCCCAGTGAGGAGTACCGCCAGGACGCGCGCGAGTTCACGGTGGAGATGGCCGTCTCGGCGAACAGCCCACTCGCGGGCAAGACCATCTCCGAAGGCGGACTGCGGAGTCTCGAGGGCGTGTTCCTGATCGAGATCGAAAGGGACGGTCGCCGCATCGCTCCGGTTCCGCCGACCGAGGTGCTGGCGGGGGGAGACAGGCTGGTCTTCGCCGGCAACGTCAACCGCGTCGTCGACCTCCAGCGCATCCCCGGACTGAGCTCGGCCGAGGAGCGCCACTACCTCAAGATGGACGCCGGACCCCACCGGCGCTTCTTCGAGGCCGTGGTTGCCGAAGGATCATCGCTGTCCGGATCGACGCTCAAGGACGCGGGCTTCCGGGGCCGTTACGGGGGCGCGGTGGTGGCGGTCCACAGGGCCGGGGAGCGAGTCCCGGGAAAGCTCGGCGAGGTCCGGCTGCGCCCGGGCGACGTCTTGTTGGTGCTCGGGGAGACCGACTTTCGGCGCAGATGGCGTGACGAGCCCGACTTCCTGATGGTCGCGCCACTCGACGGCGAGGCCCCACCGCGACGCGAGAAGGCACCCATCGTCGGCGCTGTGCTGCTGGCAGTGCTGGTGCTCGCGGCGAGCGGCCTGATGGACATCCTCGACATCTCTTTGCTTGCGGCCGTTGCGATCGTCGCGCTGGGAGTTCTCACTCCCAATCAGGCGCGCAACGCCATCGACTTGAACGTCATAGTGCTCATCGCAGCGAGCTTCGGCCTCGGCGCGGCTCTGCAAACCAGTGGGCTGGCGCAATCTCTAGCCTCAGGGCTCATCTCTGTCTTCGACCCATTCGGCGACCTAGGCCTCTTGCTCGGCGTGCTGTTGGCCACGATCGTGCTCACCGAGATGATCACCAACAATGCGGCCGCAGTGCTGATGTTTCCCATCGCGTTCGCGACCGCCACGCAAGCGGGGCTCGAGCCGCGCGGTTTTGCGATCGCGGTCGCCATCGGAGCGTCCGCTTCGTTCCTCTCCCCGATCGGTTACCAGACCAACACGATGGTCTACGGAATGGGCGGCTATCGCTTCACGGACTTCGCACGTTTGGGCTTCCCACTCACGATCGTCGTAGTCGTATTCGCAGCGATCTTTATTCCCTTGTCGTGGCCGCTGCGCTGACGAACGGACCTAGATAGTTGTTCTCTCCAAGCCCATTGTCAGGAGAGCCTCTCCGTGTTCCGCTTGACTTCAAACGCGGACGCTGGAATCTGACTAAGGGGATAGCGACACCTAAGGGCCCGCCTAAGTGTGCGCACACTCGTGCCCGGAGACTCGGATAACAACCAAGGAGAAACCAATGGAAGAGAACGTCTTGATGAGTGCCGACGGCATCTATAGGTGGAAGGGCCCGAAGTCCAAGTCTAC
>JALZIB010000061.1 GCA_030860505.1 Actinomycetota bacterium | reverse complement strand
CCCTACAATCCAGCGGTTAACGCCGCGGAGGCCGCTGCTGCTGGGGATCTACCGGCGTAGATGGCTGCGCGGGAGGCTGTTGGTAGGGATCCTGCGTGTGCGGCTGAGGCTGCACAGGCGCGCCCTGCTGGTAGGCGCCCTGCGTCTGGGGCACCTGCTGCGGTTGTGTAGATTGCTGCTGGCTCGGAGAGGCCTGGCGCGCTTGCTCGGCGCGCTGCTGCGCGCGTTGACGGATGCGCTCACCGGCGCCTCCCATCTCCTCGCGCATGTTGCTCGACTCCTGGTCCGCCTTCTCGGCGGCCCGCTCCCAGTAGCGCTGCATGGTCTTGATGCCTCCGCCTCCGACGGCGACGACGGCGGAGCCGACGACGATCGCAAGGATGGCGTAGAAGAGGCCCGTGACGATGTTCTCGGCGATTCTGAGCTGGTCGAGCGCAGCGAACACGGTCACGACCAGAATCGCGGTGCTTGCGCCGATCGCGAGGCCCCGGCCGTAGGAAAGGCCGCCGAGCGACGCCTCCACGATCTCTTTCACGGCCGCGGCGATTGCGGCTCCGATGACGATGATCAAGATGGCGGCGAAGATGTTCGGCAGGTAGGAGACAACCCCAGTGATGAGCTCGCTGACAGGGTTGGGCCCGAACATCCCGAAGGCCAGCTGGAGCACGAACAGCATGATGACGTAGAAGGCGACCTTGCCGAGAATGCCCGACGCGTCGTAGCTCGAGTGCGCGAGGGCCTTCTTGATCCCTCCACGCTCCACAGCCCGGTCGAAGCCGACCCGTTCGAGCACCTGGTCGATGACCTTGGCGACCGCTTTGGCCACGAAGTAGCCGATTACCAGTATCAGTAAGAACGCGAGGAACTTCGGTATGAACGTGGCTATCGAAGCCCAGGCGTCGCCGAGACCGTCTTGAAACTCTTGCATGGCTGCCTCCTAGGAGCATGATTTCTCGAGCACCTTCGTCTACCCCTCGGCCTCGGCCGGAAACAGATGCCGGGATCTAGGTCGTAGGACGGCGGGACCCGTTTCTTGAAGAAGGAGTCATCGGGAGCGCCGACGCCATTGGGCCAGCGGTACAGCGTGGTGGGCCGGTAGCGAAAGCTTCCGAGAAGCGCAGGCGGCACGGCCAGGTAGTAGCGCGCCAGGTCGAGCTTGGTGCCGCCGGTACTCGGCCAGAACACCTTCTGTGGATTGGACAGGCGAACCTCCCGCCCGTCCGCTTCGAGGATCTCTGCTTCTGCGGCCACATCGCAGCATGTTCCGACCGGGCAATCGGTGCGAACAGGCAGGGTGCGAGGTTCTGGCCCCGGCCGACCCGCCGGTCCGCGACAATGGGCGTCATGCGACTCCCGGTTATGCCCCCGGTCGCGCCGATGCTGGCGAAGCCGGTCAAGCTGCTTCCCGACGGTGCGATGAGCTTCGAGCCGAAGTGGGATGGCTTCAGATCCATAGTCTTTCGCGACGGCGAGGAGGTGGAGATCGGAAGCCGGAGGGAGCGGCCGATGACACGCTACTTCCCCGAACTCGTCGAGGCGGTGCGAACGAATCTGCCGGAGCGGTGCGTGATCGACGGTGAGATCGTGTTGATCGGACGGAACGGTGACCGATTGGACTTCGAGGCGCTGCAGCAACGGATCCACCCTGCGGCCAGCCGGGTGAACCTGCTCGCCAGGGAGACCCCGGTGCGCTTCATTGCGTTCGACCTGCTGGCCCTCGGCGATACCGACTACACGGGCCGTCCGTTCTCGGAGCGGCGCTCTGCGCTCGAGGACGCGCTCGCCTCGGCCACACCCCCCGTCCACCTCACCCCGACGACGACCGATCGGGCGGTGGCCGAGCGGTGGTTCGACCAGTTCGAGGGGGCGGGACTCGACGGTCTCATCGCCAAGCCACTGGACGGCGTCTATCAGCCGGACAAGCGCGTGATGTTCAAGGTCAAGCACGAACGCACCGCCGACTGTGTCGTGGCGGGCTACCGGGTGCACAAGAGTGGTCCCGATAGGATCGGGTCGCTGCTGCTCGGGCTCTACAACGACGGGGGCGAGTTGGCCAACGTCGGCGCGATCGGTGCTTTCCCGATGGCGAGGCGCAGGGAGCTGTTCGTGGAGCTTCAGCCGCTGGTCGCCGACTTCGACGATCACCCGTGGACCTGGGCGAAGCAGGAGGAGGGCACGCGCACACCGCGCAACGCAGAGGGCAGTCGCTGGGCGGCGGGTAAGGATCTGTCGTTCACGCCGCTCAGGCCGGAGCGCGTGGTGGAGGTGCGTTACGACCACATGGAAGGCGTGCGGTTCCGTCACACGGCCCAATTCGTGCGCTGGCGCCCCGACCGCAAGCCACGCTCCTGCACCTACGAACAGCTCGAGGAACCCGTCAAGTTCGACCTGGCGGACGTCCTCGCTACCGATCTGGACTAACCCAAAGACGCAGGGCACATCACCCAGGATCTTTCCATCGCGCCCCTTCAGGTCGCTGAAGCGCCCAAGAAGGCCGGGAATGGCTTGCTTAGCGTGACGTGGTGCGAGACAATGGCCAGACGGTTGAGACGCAGCCGAACCTCCACAGGTGGGGGGTCATCGCGTTTCCCGTGGCCCCGGCCGTGAGAGCGAACGGCCGCGTATGCGTCGACGAAGACGAGGGGGGTCCATTCTGGCAGCGCAAGAGACGTCTGTCGCATCCGAAGATCGCGCCGTCGAGCAACAGGTGCAGAACGGCCGCGCGAGTCACGGGGTCGCGACCGAGATCCAACCAGTTGATCGAGCACGGGCCGACGACGCGCTGCTCGTGGCCTACCGGTCGGTGCCCGAAGGCGAGCGCCGGCGCCTCAAGGCGGAGATCGTCGAACGCCACACCGGGCTCGTGCGCTTCCTCGTCCGTCGCTACGCAAGCAAGGGCGAGGCCTATGAGGACCTCGTGCAGGTGGGGATGCTCGGGCTCCTGGGGGCCATCGAGCGCTACGAGCCCGAACGCGGGGTTCGGTTCGCATCCTTCGCTCGCCCCTCGATCCTCGGCGAGCTCAAGCGGCACTTTCGGGACAAGACGTGGGCGGCGCGCGTGCCCCGCCGGCTCCAGGAACTAAGCCTCAGCATCTCGGCCGCGGAGGCGGAGCTGTCCCAGGAGCTGGGTCGCTCCCCCACTCCACTAGAGGTCGCGGAGCGGTTGGGCGCCACCCAGGAAGAAGTCCTCGAGGCCAACGAGGCCGCCCGCTCCTACTCGGCGATCTCTATCGACCAGCCGCTCGATGCCGGTGACGGCGAGACCGGCTCGCTGGCGGACCTCATCGGCGACGTCGACGGAGACATGGAGAAGCTCGAGAACCTCACCGCCCTTGAACCCGCCCTCGCCCAACTGAGTCCCGACGATCGCCGGCTTCTGCACATGCGGTTCTTTCGTGGCATGGTGCAATCGGACATGGCGTTCGAGCTCGGCGTCTCACAAATGCAGATTTCACGCCAGCTCGCGCGCATCCTGGCCCGCTTGAGGGGTTTCATAGCCTGACTCCTCGGGCACGCAGCGGCCGACTTGGTAGCTTGTCCTGAGGGAATCAGCCTTGGAGACAGCGCGAGAGGAACGACATGATGCATGACACGGAGAGTGCTGCTGCCGACCCCGCAACGTCGGTGGGGGCCGGAGGATGGCCTTCTGCCACGGGACTGGCGGACCCCGATGTTGTGAAGGCTCTCGACGAGATCCATAGCCTCCTCCTGGGGAGGGATGACCTCCACTCGACGCTGCGAGTGGTGGCGGAGATCGCGGTGAGGACGATCTCGGGCTGCGAGTGCGCCGGCGTCACCCTGGTCGAGAACGACCGAGTCATCTCCACGGCCTGCACCGATGCTCTCTGCGCAGAGATCGATGCGGCTCAGTACGAGACCGGAGAGGGCCCCTGCGTGGACGCCATCCGCACCGACACGGTGATGTGGTTGGGCGACGCCTTGGAAGACGAGCGCTGGACGAGCTTCGGCGCCCTCGCCGAGCGTCACGGCGTCTCGAGCGTGCTGGGGCTTCCGCTCGAGGTCGGGGGCGAGGCGCTGGGAGCGCTCAACCTCTACGGCAAGAAGAAGCAAGCGTTCACCGAAAGGGATACCGAGATCGGCAACGTTCTCGCCGTGCACGGGGCGATCGTCTTGGCCAACGCGAAGGTCTTCGAGGATGCGGCGAGGCGGAATGAGCAACTCACGAAGGCGCTCGAGTCGCGTGGGATCATCGAGCGAGCCAAAGGCGTCCTGATGGAGCGAGAGAAGTGCTCCGCGGACCAGGCCTTCGAGATGCTCGTGCGAGCGTCCCAGGCGCTCAACCGCAAGCTGCGGGCCGTGGCCGAGGACGTCGTCGACGACGCCGAGGGCCCCGACGAGAGTGCAGAGGCAGGCAGCGCGAAGCTCTAGCCTAGCTGCAC
Organism: Actinomycetota bacterium; assembly: GCA_030860505.1. GTDB lineage: Bacteria > Actinomycetota > CADDZG01 > CADDZG01 > WHSQ01 > WHSV01. The sequence goes on along the minus strand of JALZIB010000061.1, from coordinate 19,794 downwards.
ACCAGGAACCTCGCCTCACAGCTCGAGCGACGAGTAGGCGACCACCCCCCGCTGGGTCGCGTCGATCGTCGCTCGGATCGTCGCTCTCTGGGCCTCCGACGCGGTCACATCGAGAAGCTGCCTCAGCAAATCGACGAGCTGCTTGGTCGAGCGGACGAAGTCCCCCGGCGCGTCGTCCTCCTCGAGCACGTCCTCGAGCGCGACCCCGGAGGCCCACAAGTAGGCACGCTCGGAGAAGCCCGGGTCGGGCTCGCGCGTCAGCTCGACACCATGAGCGTCCTCCTCGGCCCTGATGTCGCGCCACAGTCCCATGACCCGACGCCACGCCTCCTGGGATGCGCCGGTGGGCATCCCGTGGAAATCCGGTGGCTCAGGGCCCCTTGTCTCGTAGACGAGCGTCGAGGCGACCGCCGCCAGCTCGGCGACATCGAGACCGTCGAGCAGGTCGGAGCGAAGTGCCTCGACGACCAGGAGATCGGATTCGTTGTAGACGCCGGTGAGGGTCTCGCCGATGGGTGTCAGGGTCCATGTATCGACGTAGCCCCGGGCCTCGAGCACGGCCAGGACCTGTTCGAAGCGACGGGCGAGCGTCGCGCTACGTCTCCCGATTCTCCGCCCGAGGCGCGTGTTCTCTTGCTCGAGGTTGGTCGCTCTCTCGGCGAAGTGAAGATGGCGTGAAAGGTCGGGGCACTTGTGACAGGGATGCGCCTCGACTTCCGCTCGCGCAGGCGCGGTTTCGGGGCCGGCGAAGTCGGCGGCCAATTCCCTGCGGCGGGCGGGCCTCGCCTCGACCGCGTTGAGCTTGCGAGCAAGATGACGACGGGCTCTCGCCTCCCGAATGTGAAACGGCTTCGGAATGTCGAGACGAGCGACCGCCTTGGGCGGGTCGCTGAAGTCGTAGGCACCGAGCCGGACGATCGAGCGTTCTTCGGACAACGCCAGGATCTTCGGCTTGCGCTCCGACTTTTGCCGGCTCACCTCCAAGACCGCGTAGCGCCCGGCTCGTTTACCCGAGGGGACATCGATGACGTCTCCCGGCCTCAGCGATTTCAGCGCGTCGCCCACTCGCGCCGGGTCGCTGGGGCGTCGCAGAGGGCTCGATTGGTCTGCGGTCCTCAACAACGCCCGGTACTCGTGTATATCGCCGAGGTCGCAGGCCATGCGCTCTCGATACGAGGCGAGGTACGCGTCCTGGCGCGCGCGCGTCTGCTCCAGTTGGACGATGTCACGGTCCGCCTGGAACTGCGCGAACGACGAGTTGACCAGGTGCTCGGCGTCCGAGCGATCGTAGTTCCGCACGAGGTTCACGGCCATGTTGTAGCTGGGCTGGAAACTGCTCTGCAGAGGGTACGTGCGGGTCGAGGCGAGTCTGGTGATCGTGTCAAAGGGCGTGAAGCGCTGCATCAGCACGAGGGAGTTGCCCACCACGTCGATCCCCCGGCGTCCGGCCCGCCCTGAAAGTTGCGTGTACTGCCCCGGGGTCATGAGCTCGTGCTTTTCACCCGTGAATTTCGTGAGCGACTCGATGACGACCGAGCGCGCCGGCATGTTGATCCCGAGAGCGAGCGTCTCGGTGGCGAAGACGGCTCGGGCGAGACCTTGAGCGAAGAGTTCTTCGACGATCTCCTTGAAGGGCGGGATCATCCCCGCGTGGTGAGTCGCGATTCCGTTTGCGAGGCCCTCGGCGAACTCGTCGTAGCCGAGCACATCGAGTTCGGCGTCTGTGAGATCGGTAACTCGGCTCTCAACGGTCTCCCGGATGACGCGCCGCTCGTCCGGGGTCGTCAGACGAAGGTTGTCGCGCAGGCACTGCTTGACCGCCTGCGCGCACCCCTTGCGGGAGAAGATGAAGTAGATCGCGGGCAGCATGTCCTCGGTGTTGAGGCGGTCGATGACCTCGGTTCTCAGCGGGATGCGCGCCTTGTTGTGGGCCGGCCGCCGGCCCCCCCTCCCGGGACGCGCGCTTCGCTTGGGCTTGCGATCGAAGTCGCGCGCGCGCGGGTTGGGGGTTGGTTTGCCCCCCGGCTGCTGCACGAACATCGGAAGGAGTTCGTCCGCGGCCATGTAGAAATGGCGGATGTCGACCGGTCGATTCTCCTCGATGATGACCTCGACCCTGCCTCTCAGCGTCTGCAGCCAGTCGGCGAACTCCTCGGCGTTGGACACGGTTGCTGAGAGCGAGACGGTCTGCACCTCGACGGGCAGGTGGATGAGAACCTCCTCCCAGACCGCCCCCCGGTACCGATCCTGGAGGTAATGGACTTCGTCGAGGACGACGTAGTGCAGTCCGCCGAGCGTCGGGCTGTTCTCGTAGATCATGTTGCGCAGCACCTCGGTGGTCATCACCACGATCGGGGCGTCGCCGTTCAACGAGTTGTCCCCGGTCAGCAGCCCGACGTTCGCAGCGCCGTGAATGGTGACGAAGTCGCCGTACTTCTGGTTGCTGAGCGCCTTGATGGGCGTCGTATAGAAGGTCTTTCCTCCTCGTGTGAGCGCGAGCCACGCCGCGAACTCGCCCACGACCGTCTTTCCGGCCCCCGTGGGCGCGGCGACTAAGACGGAGGCCTCCTCCTCCAGGGCGGTGCACGCTCTGCGCTGGAAGTCGTCGAAGGGGAAGCCGTAGCTGCGCTCGAACTGCGCTGCGAGGCTGCTCATGGTCTCGACTCTAGTGCGAGGCCGGCGCGCCGCCGTCTATGCGGCCGCCGCCTTGCGCCGTTTGACGATGCGAAGCAGCACGATCGTCAACTCGTAGAGCAGGTAGAGAGGGACCATGAGCAGCAGCAGCGTGTAGGGGTCCTGGCTCGGCGTGACGATGGCGGCGAGGAGGGCGATCCCGACCAGCGCCTCGCGCCGCCGCTTCTTGAGCTGCTCGATGGTGATGGCCCCGGACAGACCCAGAAAGAACAGGATCAGGGGCAGCTCGAAGGCGACCGCGAAACCGAGGAGCATGAATCCGACGAAGTTGAGGTACTCCTCGGCCCCCAGGAGAGCGGTGAGGCCCTCGCCACCGATCTTGAGCAGGAACTCGAGGCCTTTCGGCATCGCGAAGTAGGCGACGCCCGCCCCGATCGTGAAAAAAAACACGGCCGAGAAGAGAAAGGGAAGCGTGTAACGCTTTTCCTTTGGGGTGAGAGCCGGCGTCACGAACGCGTAGATCTCGTACATCCAGATCGGCGATGCCGCCGCGAGACCCACGAGCGCCGTCAGTTTGAGCCGGAACGAGAAGCCCCCGGTCGCCTTGAAGAAGGTCAGGTCGCACCCCTGGGGGCCGAGCAGACTCTCGGGCACCTCGCACAACGGGCGCTTGAAGAAGGCCAGGATCGGCTCGTAGACGATGAACGCGATGATCGAGAGCACCACGAACGCGAGCGCGGACACGATCAGCCGGTCGCGTAACTCACCGAGGTGCCCCATCATGGACATCGAGCTTGCGATGCCCTTCTCCTTGCGGCGCTTGAGGAAGCGCCGGCGCCGGTTCTCGAGGTCGGACGACATCAGGCGTCCTCGGAGCGACCGGGTTGCTTCCGCTCGACCTTGATGACGCCCGCCACGGGGTGTTCGGAGCTCTTGCGCCGTCCATTGTCCGATCCGTCGCTCGCCGCGGCGTCATCCGGCTCGGCCTCGTCGGCCTGATCGGAGGAGTCGCCGTCCTTAGAGCGGGCACCCTTGTCGTCTTCGTCTTCGTCGTCGTCGGGCTCGTCGCCGATCTCGAAACCGTCGGTGAACTCGTGTTTGGCGTCCTCGGCCATGGCCCGGAACTGCTTGATGAGCCCGCCCACGGTACGAGCGATCTCGGGCAGCTTGTCGGGGCCGAAGACGATGAGACCCAGCACCGCGACGACCAGGATCTCCATGGGCCCTATGGAAGGCATGGGCGCAGTCTAAAGGGCTCCCGCCCTAAGACGGAGGACGAGGCGGGGTCAGCCTCCGATGAGGCGAGCGAGGCTGGTGTCGTCGTCGAGTTGCCTGTGAAAGTCGAGGAGGTCGTCGATGGTCAGCGGCGGGCCGGCGTGAACCTCGAGGGCCTCGGCGGGAATGTGCAGCGGCACCGGCATCACGCCTCCCGACAGCAGCAGCCGGATGACCCGGTCGTCGGCCTTTTTCTCGACGAAGTCTCCGCATTCGGGGCAGGCGAAGCCGTAGGTGTTCGACGTCCGCGAGGCACCGATCCGCAGGAGGATGTCGTCGGCCACCAAGTCGATCTCCCCGCAACCGGGGCAACACGCCTTGATCGTCGTCACAACCTCTTCCTTTCCTACGGCCATGTCCTTGTCCTCGCTCTATCGGCGGGGATGGCGAGATGGTTTAGGACCGAGCCCGATTTCGTTTGCCGGCCTCAAGCATCGTGGGCCGAACGCCGATTCTCTCCACATGGGAATCTTCGGCACGCACGCCTCCAACTTACTCCCCTCGGGTCCGGGCGGCCTGTCCAAGGCCCTCGAGGCTGCGATCCTGGTAAGCGACGTGGCTGCATCGGCCGCCGCGCTCCCCCACGTACTCGACGCCATGCTGGGCGCGGTCGTCGACCTTCTAGAGGTCGATCAGGGCTCGATCATGCTCGTAGACGAGGGCGGCCACAACCTCGTGCTGGCGGCGACCAGCGGCGTTCCTGGCGGAGCTCCGATCGGCTACAGCATCGGATGTGCTGAGGGAATCGCCGGCCGGGTGCTGGCCACCGGCAGACCACTGCTGCTCGGTGAGGTCGACGCAGATGCGTTCGTCAACTTCACAGAGAAGCGTCGTCGCATCTCGTCCAGCGCCGTCGTCCCCCTGCGGGTCAGGGGCCGGGCGATCGGGGTACTGAGCATCGCCATCTGCGACCGCTCGGGCCGGCTCGGCGACGACGATCTCAGAGTCGCACAGATGTTCGCCGATCAGGCAGCCGGAGTCATTCACCGCACGAGGTTGCACGACGGATCCGAACAGCGTTCCTCGGACCTCATGGCTCTGCTGAGGGCGTCTCGAGGTGTCGTCGGACTGCTCGACGTCAACGACCTCCTCCACAAGGTGCTCGACGGCGCGATGAGATTGAGCAGGGGCGCGACGGGTTTCGTCTGCCTCTTCGACCGTGATTCGGGCGGTGTTTCGACCGGCGTGTTTCGGTCGATCGACAAGGACGAGATCGGCGCGCTACTGAGCCGAGCGGAGGTGACCACCGCGCGGTCCTCTTTCGAGCCGGTCGTGTTCGACGGCTACTGCGCGGTCGGGCTCGCCACCCAGGCCGGTACGCGTGGGGTCATAGTCACCCAAGGTGTAGACGAGGTTGCGGGCGACCGGCTCGAGCTTCTAAGTCTGTTCCAGCAACAATGCTCTAGCGCTCTCGCCTCCGCGGAACTTCACGAGGCGCTCAAGCACAAAGAGCAGGAGCTGTCGTCGATTATCGACGGGGTCCTCAATCCCATGGTGCTGGTCGACGCGGCCCATCGCATCGTCGCGATGAACCCCGCGTCGGAGGAACTCTTTCACATTTCAGGACGCTTCTCCGAAGGCAGCCCTATCGAGGGCGCGCTGGATCACGACAAGATCGAGGGCATGCTGATGAGCGAGGGCGACGTCCAGACCGAGATCGAGGTCGGGGTGCCGCCACGAACCTTCAAGGCGCGCGTCACCGACGTCAGACTCGTCGGGGCCCCTGCCGGACGATTGCTGGTCATGGACGACGTCACGACCGAGCGCCAGAACGCAAAGGTGCAGCGCGACTTCGTCGCCATGATCGGCCACGAGTTGCGCACGCCCCTGACCATCATCAAGGGCTTCGCCAAGACACTCGTGAAGCGAGTCGATAAGTCGAACACCCAACAGATCACCGATGTCCTTACGACCATCGACAACAAGGCCAATCAGCTCGAACGCCTCATCGAGGACCTGCTCTACGTTTCGAGGGTCGAGTCTCGTGAGGCCGCGCTGCGAGTCGAGCGAATCGAGGTCGGCGGGCTCGTCGAAAGAGTGAGCCAGGAGATGCTTCGCAGCCATCCTGAGCGCGAGGTGCATCTGGACACCGCCGGCCCCGTCCAGTGGGTCTGCGACGAGTCCAAGGTATCGATCGTGCTCCGCCATCTAGTCGACAACGCGCTCAAGTACTCGGATTCTCCAGAACCAGTGTTCGTCCGGGTGCGAGAGGAGTCAGACGATCTTGTCTTTGAGGTCGTGGACCGCGGCGTGGGCATGGTCTCCAGTGATGTACCGAACATCTTCGATCGCTTCCATCAGATCGACGGCGGCTCGACGCGCAGGCACGGCGGATTGGGTGTCGGTCTCTACCTCAGCGCTCAACTGGTGCGCATCCACGGGGGCCGGATCTGGGTCGACTCGACCTGGGGCAAGGGCTCGACCTTCTGCTTCTCGCTCCCCCGCCGCATCGGACAATCCAACCCCCGAGTCCTACGTCGCGCCCCCGAGGGCGTCGTCTGACCCGACCTCTCGGCGCCTACTCCTCCCCAGAGGTTCCCTCGGCGGCGAGTGATGCCAAACGGCTGCTGGGCGCCCCAAAACGCATCAGAGGCTACGTTCTGCGGCCTAGTGGTCGCGCCGCCTCCGCAATCCTCAATCGTTGTAACGGGCGGCTACCGACCTCGCTAGGGACTGCGCCGCACTCAGCATCTCCGGAGGTTTCACGTTGCGGGCGTCCGCGCCGAGACGGGCTATCAGGGTCGCCGCCCAGCGCTCGCCTCCGGCGACGAGGCTCACCCTGCGCCAGCCGTCGTCGAGCGCCTCGGAGGACGTGACCGGATAGTAGTCCTCGAACCAGAGGGCCACTGCCGGCGACACCTCGAGCGCGAGCGTGGCTTCGCCGCGCCCGCTGAAGGCCCCCTTGTAGTGGTCGGGATCGAAGTCGTCGGGAACCTCGGCGGACTCCTCGGTGATGGTGACTCTCTTGATGCGGTCGGTGCGGAACATGCGCTCCTCGCCGCTGAGGTGATCGTGACCCACGAGGTACCAGTGCCCGAGCGCGGCAAGGAGACCCCAGGGATCGACCGAGCGCTCGCTGAGCTGACCATGCGACGCCGAGAGGTATTCGATCTCGACGCGCCGCCGGCCGGCGCGCGCCTCCCGCAGCGCCTCGAGGTGGGCTTCGGACCCCGGCTCGAGCGCCACCGCGATCCCGGCCGCCTCCCCGTCGCGCGTGTTCAGTCCCGCGCTCAGCTTCTTGAGCGCCCGGCGCAGGGCATCGGCCTCCTCCATGCCGGGAAGAGACGACACGGCCGCGCCGCCAGCGTAGAGGGCAAGCGCCTCCGCCGGCGTGATGCGCACGGTCTTTGCGAAATAGTCCGCCATGTCGATGTAGACGCGGTCGCCGTCGAGCCGGACCTCGATCAGATCGCCCGGGCCATAGCCGGGCAGGCCGCAGAACCACAGCATCTCGAGGTCTCTAACGAGCTCCTTCTCCTTCGCCCCGAATTTGCGGGCGAGTTCGGCCACCTCGACTCCGGGATTGGCGATGACGTACGGCAACATCACGAGGATTCGCTTGAGGCGCTTGCCGAGCCGTCCCTCGCCGGCCTCAGCCACGGGCTCCGCCCAGGAGCGGCTCGAGGTGATCGAGGAGCGCGCTCCGTGCCTCCGGGGGTGACAGCACCTCGACCGCGGCGCCGAAGCCGAGCACCCAGGAGACGAGCGCCTCGACATTGCCGACCGGGAGCGTCAGGTCCAGGCTTCCGTCGGCCAGCTCCACGCGCGTCGCTCCGCCCAGGTTCTGATTTACCCACCACGCCAGCGACGCGTCGAAACGAACCACTGCCTCGCGCGGCCGCTCCCCCATCTCGTAGGGCTCGGCCGGCAGATGCGTCTGGGGGTCGAAGCCCGGGGGAATGGCGTAGTGGCCCTCGAGCATGGCCACGTCGCCCTGAATCCGGGAGATTCGAAAAGCGCGCGCCGCGCTGCGGTCAACGTCGTTTCCGACGACGTACCAGTGCCCACGCCGGTTCACGAGTCCGTAGGGCTCGAGGTTGCGCTCGGTGCGCTCACCCGATGCGCTCTGATAGCCGAAGGTGATCGGCCGTCGCTCGAGCTGCGCTTCGTAGATGGCGCCGAGGGCCGGTTGGCGCATGTCGTCTCCCCACGCAACCTGGGGGCCGTCGACCGGAGCGCTGGTCGAGTCCACGGAGATCTTCATGAGTCCCGCCGCGGCCTCGCCCTGCCCACCGCGCACGGCCTCGGTGGCGATCCGCAGCGCTGCGATCTCGTCGGCCTCGAGCTCGAGGTCCGGCAGGTAGTAGCGCTCCTTGTCGATGATGTAACCATCGGAGTGCTCGTCGAGGGTGTCCTTCTTGCGGACCTCGATGGGAATGCCCATCGCCCGTAGATCGTCTTTGTCCCGCTCGAATGCTCGGCGGAAGGAATCGTAGTTGTCCTGTCCGTAGCCTCCAACGCGTTCCCTGATCTCGCCTGCGGACAGTGGCCAGCGCGTTTCGAGCAAAGCGATGATGAGATTGATCAGTCGCTCGATTCTGGTCACGTCCGCTTCTCCCGGCCCTCGGTCCGATCGTGTCTCGGTTCGAGCGTAACGCGCCCTGCGATGCCGCCCGCGGCCCCCGCGGCGAGGAACAACTCCGGATGCTCCTCATGGGCGCGCCCCATCGAGGCCAGAGCGATTCCGTGTTCGGCCGCCAGACGGAGCGCGCCTCCCCCGTCGGCGGAGACGATCTCGTGGCGGCGCGAAAGGCCGCTCCGCTCGAGTTGGTCCGCTACGACCCGCGCCTGGTCCGGCGGCAACTCGGGCAGCGCGATGGTGCATCGCCTCTGGGCCCCTACTTGGAGGGCCGTGACGCAGTGATGACTGAGGCCGCCATGCCGTGGGCGCTCGTCTAGGAAGGAAACCCGCAGACAGGCGATCGCACGTCCACCGAGTGCGCCGACCGCGTCGAGAATCGGGCCCTGCTCCATGGCGGTGAAGCCGAGTGAGGTGTCCGTCCCGACTACACCCGGCCCCATCGCAACGACGATCGCATCGGCCTCGCCCGCCACCTCGAGCGCCGCGAGCGCGCTGAAGACGTTGACCGCCTCGAGGTCACCCCCAAAGGCGTGTCCCGACGTGGCGGTTACGTTTACCAGGCCCGCCTCCCTGAGCGAGCGAACGAGGTTGCTCCACGCCAGAGGCAATGCTGCGCCGTCGGTCATGAGGTAGCCGACGCGCGCCTCGGGGTTGGCGTCCTTGATGCCCGCCGCCGCCGCCGCGACCTGCGAATGGAGCCCGCACACCACAACCGGGGTGCCGTCGAGCGAAGTGACCTCCTTCAAAGCCTCGTGATGTGGGCTCTCGGGGGCCTCGGCTGCGAGCACCTCGGTCTGCCACGGCGTGTAGCGGAGTTTCACGATATGACCCTCGCCGGGCGCGGGAAGGGCCGGGTTGGTGAGGTTCCACAGCACGAAGGCGACGCCTCCCGTACCGAGGCCGAGATCGATCCCCGTCGTGTTGAGCACGACCTCGTCGCCCTCGCTGATCTCGGCCACCATGTGCGGAAAGGCGACGGCCGTCAGCGTCGTGTCCTCGACGTCGACGAGGATCGTCAGCAAGTCGGCTCGCCGTGCGGTTATCTCCGAGACCGTTCCACGTCTCCAGCCCGCCATTACAAAGACGCGATGAGCTTTGCCACGCGCTCGTCGGTCGAGCGGAAGGGGTCCTTGCACAACACCGTCCGCTGCGCCTGGTCGTTGAGCTTGAGATGAACCCAGTCCACCGTGAAGTCGCGTCGCTTGCGCTTGGCCGCGCGAATGAACTCCCCGCGCAGTTTTGCTCTCGTCGTCTGGGGAGGTTCCTGTGTCGCACGCTCGATGTCGGCTTCGTTGCACATCCGTTCTGCAATGCCACGGCGTTCGAGCAGGTAGTAGAGACCGCGCTTGCGGTTGACGTCGTGATAGGCGAGGTCCATCAGAGCAACCCGAGGGTGGGCCAACGAGAGTCCGTGCTTGGCCCTGTACTTCTCGATCATGTCGCGTTTCATGATCCAGTCGACCTGTGTCGCGAGGGCGTCCTGATCGTGCTCGAGGCAGTGGATGGCGTGCTCCCACATCACGGCGATCTCCTTGAGCACGGGGTCGTCGCGATGGTCGACCCAACGCAGTGCCTTTTGCAGATACTCCTTTTGCATGTCGAGCGCCGACGCCTCGCGTCCGTTGGCAAGGCGAACCCTGCGCTTGCAGGTGGTGTCGTGACTGATCTCCCGAATAGCGCGGATCGGATTCTCGAGCGTGAGATCCCTGATCTGGACACCCTCCTCGACCATTCGCAGCAACAGGGCCGTGGTTCCGACCTTGAGGTAGGAGGTCCACTCGCTCATATTGGAGTCGCCGACGATGACGTGAAGCCGGCGAAACTTCTCAGCGTCGGCGTGGGGTTCGTCGCGCGTGTTGATGATGGGCCGAGAGCGGGTCGTGGCGGAGGACACGCCCTCCCAAATGTGCTCGGCGCGCTGCGAGATGCAGTACAGCGCGCCGCGCGCGGTCTGCAGGACCTTGCCGGCCCCCGCGAAGATTTGACGGCTAACGAAGAAGGGAATCATGACCTCGGCGAGGCGGCCGAACTCGCCGTAGCGGCTCACGAGGTAGTTCTCGTGGCTCCCATAAGAGTTGCCTGCCGAATCGGTGTTGTTCTTGAAGAGGTAGATGTCGCCCGAGATCCCCTCCTCCCGCAGGCGCGCCTCGGCCGCCCTGAGCAAACCCTCGAGGATGCGCTCGCCGGCTTTGTCGTGCACGACGAGGTCGTAGACGGTGTCGCACTCGGGGGTGGCGTACTCGGGATGCGAGCCGACGTCGAGGTAGAGGCGGGCCCCGTTCTCGAGGAAGACGTTGCTCGAGCGCCCCCACGAGACGACCCGTCGAAAGAGGTAGCGGGCGACCTCGTCGGGAGACAGCCTCCGCTGCCCCCGAAAGGTGCAGGTGACCCCGTACTCGTTCTCGGTCCCGAAGATGCGCCGTTCCATAGCCTCAGGATACGTGCGCACTCTGCAAAGAACGTCACTTCGTTAGAGGTATCAGTGTGAACCCCTCGCCTGCCGCAGCTCGGCGGAGGTCACCATCGAAGCAGACAACAGTCGAGCACGAGGGATCCTGCCCGCGCGCAGCCAGCGCGCTCGAGAGTTGAATGGAATCGTACGCACGTAAACCATGCACCGCCGCCAGTCGAGCCGCCTCGTCGAGCAAGGGGTCGCTCAGACCCAGGGCCACGAAACGAGGATCTTCATCGTCGGTGCCGAAGTAATCGCTTTCGAACTCAGAGGTCAGGACCTGTGCGCCCTCTGCGCTTAGTTGGCCTACGCGCTGTTTCCCCCATAGCGCCGCCACGACCTCCACCCTGGCAAGCGTGCTGACCACAAGGGGGCTCGTATCTTCGACGAGCTCTCGACCGGGCTCATGTGCATAGAGCTTTGCAAGTGCAGATGAATCGGCGAAGGCGGTCAGCCTCGTCCCTCACTCACGAAATCGGACAGGGAGCGTCCTCGGCCGGCCTCGGCGCGAGCGCGCTCCACTGCTGCGTGATCGGGTCGCCGAACCCGGCGACCGGGTTCCTCGGCCAGAAGGCCGGCCCTCCGTAGCCTCGCGCGTAGTCGTTCCGTCTCGTCGCCTTCGAGATCGGGATCGACGGCCGCTCCAAGAACTACGGTCACCCACCCGTTCAGGCTGTCGCCGCTCGCCGCGGCCGCCGCTTTGAGTTGATCTACAAGATCCTCTGGCAGACGCAGCGTTACCTGTTTCATGATGTCATGGTAGCAGTCACGTAGGCAGCGGTCCAGATCAGAAGAGCTCGCTCAGCTCCTGCTCGCCGAGTCGCCTGAACTTGCGCCGGTTGCGGTTGCGGTCGAGCACGGCGGCCTCGAGCGTGGCGGGCGTGAGCTCGCGCTCCCCCGCTGCGCGCAGCGCGCCGATCGCCAGGTTGAGCGCCGTGGCGAAGTCGGGGATGTCGGCCGGATAGTCCTTCGGATAGTTAGCCTCGAGATGAGCCTCGATCGCCTCGGCCTGGCCCCCGAGTCCCACCCACCTCTGGCGGTCCGTCACCGAGCCGTCGTAGAGGATGTGAAAGATCTCGTTGCGCCCGGTGTCGTCGCCGACCGCGGCGACGAGGATCTCGCACTCGTAGGGCTTGACCTCCGACGTGAAGATGGTCCCGAGCGTCTGGCTGTAAGCGTTTGCCAGTGCTTTGGCCGTCACGTCGTGACGCGAGTAGCTGTAGCCCTTGAGGTCGCTGAGCCGGATTCCGCCGATGCGAAGCTGCTCGAACTCGTTGAACTTGCCCACTCCGGCGAAGGCGATGCGATCGTAGATCTCGGAGATCTTGTGCAGGGTGGCCGACGTGTTCTCAGCGAGAAAGAGGATCCCGTCGGCGTACTCAAGAATCAGAACCGACTTGCCGCGACCGATGCCCTTGCGCGCGTAGTCGGCTTTGTCTTTCATGAGTTGCTCGGGCGAGACGTAGTAGGGCATCGCCATGGCTTAGCTCTCCTGCTCCGGACGGCGGACGTCCACCGTGTGCGTTTCGTGGACCTGCTCGGAGCGCTCGGCGATCAGCTCCTCGAACAATCTCCGGATCTCGTCTTCGGGGATCTCGACCATGCCGGGTCCGGAAATCGCGACGACGTTCGGAAAGATACCCCGGAGCAGGTCGGGTCCACCCGTGCCGACGTCTTCGTCGGCGGCGTCGAAGAGCGCCTCGATGGCGAACTTGACGGCCTCGTCCCTCGCGAGGTTGTCCCGGAAGCGCTTCTTGAGAGAAGATCGTGCGTCCTTTCCGCCCGATCCGCTCGCGTGGTAGTCGTCCTCCTCGTAGCGGCCGCCGGTGACGTCGTACTTGAAGATCCGACCCCGCCCCTCACTGTCGTCGTAGCCGGCAAACACGGGGACGACGACGAGCCCCTGCATCGCGGCCGGCAGGTTCGCTCGAATCATCTGGCTCAGCTTGTTCGCCTTGCCCTCGAGCGTGAGGCGTTCGCCCTCGACCTTCTCGTAGTGCTCGAGCTCGGTCTGGAATAGGCGCACCATCTCGACGGCGGGGCCCGCCGCTCCTGCGATGGCCACTGCGGAATGATCGTCTGCGGCGAAGACCTTTTCGATCGAGCGATGAGCGATCTGAAAACCCTCGGTCGCCCGCCGGTCGCCCGCCACGATGACGCCCTCGTCGTAGCGCAGCGCCAGCACGGTCGTGCCCTCGGGCACCGACAGGGGGCCGGTGTTCTCGACGCGCGGCAACGTCTCCGGCGCGTGCATGCGGAGGAGGTCGGAGAACGATGCGCCGGGCCCGTTGACCGGCACGCGCATGAGGTCGCTCAGATGAGGCTCATTCATCGGGTCTGAAGTTTCTCCAGGTAGGCGACGGCCTCGTTCACGAGCCCGACCCTACTCCCCCCCTTTTTGAATGAACCCTCGAACGAACTCTTCGGCGTTCGCCTCCAGGACCGAATCGATCTCGTCCAGGAGATCGTCGACCTCTTCGGTCTTGTCCTCGGTCGTCTTTGCCTCGGTGGTCTCCGCCTCGTTCTCGTCCTGCTTCGGTTTTGGTTTGCGTGTCTGATCTGCCATGCCGTATCACCCAATCCGTCGATAGACCTCAATCCTACCGGGCGACTGTGACTGAACGAAGCTAAGCGCCGAGGTTGCGGATTAGCGTCGTCGCGTCCGGGCTCGCCGTGAACAGCGCGTCGACGTGCGCCCTCGTGCCCCTCGTCGGCTCGAGTGTCGGCACCTTTCTCAGGGGCTCGTCTCCGACATCGAAGATGAGCGCGTCCCAGGAGGCCGCAACGATGACATCGCTGAAGCGGCGCAGGCACTCGCCCCTGAAGTAGGCGCGGGTATCTTCGGGCGGGTGGTCCACCGCATGCTCGATCTCGGCATCGCTCACAAGGCGGTCGATCCTGCCCGCCGCCACCAGCTTGTAGTAGAGACCCTTGCCGCGACGCACGTCGTGCCACTGAAGATCGATCATCTTGAGCTTGGGGCTGTCCCATTCGAGACCATCGCGCTCGCGATAGGCGCGCATGACGGACAGCTTGGCGACCCAGTCGAGTTCGCGCGCCAGCGACAGAGGGTCGGTCTCGAGTCGGTCGAGCACACTCTCCCACCGCTCGAGGACGTCGTTCTCGACCTCGGACATATCGTTGTCTTGCGCGTACTTCTTGGCGAGCCTGAGGTACTCCCACTGCAACTCGATCGCCGTTAGCCGACGTCCGTCCTCGAGCTCGATGGTTGACCGAAGGTTCGTGTCGTGGCTCACCGCCTTCAATGCCTTGACCGATTCGGTCGGTGTGAAGTCGTCGGAGATGAAGTCGTCTTCGATCATCTTGAGTACCAGAGCGGTGGTACCGACCTTGAGGTAGGTCGATAGCTCACACATGTTGGCGTCGCCGACGATGACGTGCAGGCGGCGGTAGATGTCGGGGTCGGCGTGCGGCTCGTCGCGCGTGTTGATGATCGGGCGCTTGAAGGTGGTCTCGAGACCCACCTCGACCTCGAAGAAGTCCGCTCGCTGAGAGAGTTGGAAGCCGACGGTCTCCGCGCCGTTTTCAGCTCCCACCTTTCCCGCGCCGGTGAAGACCTGACGGGACACGAAGAAGGGAATGAGGTGCTTGACTAATCTCGGGAAGGGCACTTTGCGGTCGACGAGGTAGTTCTCGTGGCAGCCGTAGGAGTTGCCTTTGCCGTCCGAGTTGTTCTTGTAGATGAACACTCGCTCGTGCTCGGGCACGATGCTGTAGGCGGCCTCGATCGAATCCTCGAGAATGCGCTCCCCCGCTTTGTCCCAGACGACACAGTCGCGCGCGTTCGAGCATTCGGGACTGGAGTACTCAGGATGAGCGTGGTCGACGTAGTAGCGAGAGCCGTTGGGAAGGATGATGTTGACGAGCCCGGAGTCGTCCTCGGCGGGTGTCTCAGCCGGCGCGCGATCGAAACCGCGCGCATCACGAAGGGGATTTTCCTCTTCGTAGTCCCAGCGGACGCGCTTGAACGCCGGCTTCGCGTAGGCGTTGATCAACAACGACGAGGTCAAGATCGGATTGAAGTCGACCGCGCCCTGCACGGAGATGCCGTACTCAGTCTCGATGCCGCAGATCTTGGCAATGGCCATAATTAGAGGCTACGACAATGCCTAGAGATACTGCCCCGTCTGGACGTTCTCGACCTGGCGCTGGCCCTCGCCGTCTTTGTGCTCGCCCACGAGAGTGCGGATGTAGACGATTCGCTCGCCCTTCTTGCCGGAGATCTTGGCCCAGTCGTCGGGGTTCGTCGTGTTGGGAAGATCCTCGTTCTCGCGGTACTCCTGATGGATGGCGTTGAGAAGATCGCCCCCGCCGACGCCCTTTACGCCTCCCGCGATGTGCCGCTTGATCGCCATCTTCTTAGCCCGGCGCACGATGTTCTCGATCATGGCGCCGGAGGAGAAGTCCTTGAAGTAGAGAACTTCTTTGTCGCCGTTGGCGTAGGTGACCTCGAGGAACCTGTTGTCGTCGGCTACCGAGTACATCGCGTTAACCGTGGCATCGATGATGGTCGTAATCGTGTTCTCTACCGAACCGTGTTCCTCGATCTCGCTCTTCGAGATGGGCAACGTCGGGGTCAGGTATTTGTGGAAGATGTCCTTGGCGGCGCGCTCGTCGGGTCGTTCGATCTTGATCTTCACATCGAGGCGGCCGGGTCGCAGGATCGCAGGGTCGATCAGGTCCTCGCGGTTGGACGCACCCACGACGATGACGTTCTTGAGACTCTCGACACCGTCGATCTCGGCCAGGAGCTGCGGCACGATCGTCGACTCGATGTCGCTCGAGATGCCCGAGCCACGTGTCCTGAACAACGAGTCCATCTCGTCGAAGAAGACGATGACGGGCACTCCCTCGTCCGACTTCTCCTTGGCTCTCTGAAAGATGAGCCGGATCTGACGCTCGGTCTCGCCCACGTACTTGTTGAGTAGCTCGGGGCCCTTGATGTTGAGGAAATAGCTGCGATGCGCGGTACCGGTGCGCTCGGCCACCTTCTTGGCGAGTGAGTTCGCGACGGCCTTGGCGACGAGAGTCTTCCCACAGCCCGGGGGGCCGTAGAGCAGAATGCCCTTTGGGGGGTCGAGCTCGTGCTCGCGAAAGAGGTCCGCGTGAAGGTACGGAAGCTCGACGGCGTCCCTGATCTCCTCGAGCTGCTCCGCGAGACCACCGATGTCCTCGTAGCTGATGTCGGGGACCTCCTCGAGGATCAGCTCCTCGACCTCCGGCTTGGGCAGGCGTTCGAGCACGTGCCCTGACTTGGTGTCTAGCAGAAGGCTGTCCCCGGCCCGGATCTTTTCGTGCAACAGCGGATCGGCCAGCTCGACGACACGCTCCTCATCGGTGCGAGCTATCACGAGCGCTCGCTTGCCGTCTTCGAACACCTCTTTGAGGGTCACGACCTCGCCCTGCATCTCGAACTCGTGAGCACCGATGATGTTGAGCGCCTCGTTGAGCATGACCTCTTGGCCGCGCCGCAGGTCCTCGAGACCGATTTCGGGAGAAAGGTGGACTCGCATCTTGCGACCGTTGGAGAACACGTCCGCCGCACCCTCGTCCTGAAACGCCTCGATGAATACGCCGTAGGTGCACGGAGGTTGTGAGAGCTTGTCGACCTCCTCCTTAAGTGCGATGAGTTGATCGCGCGCCTCGCGGAGGGTCGAGCTCAGAAGCTCGTTGCTCGATCGGGACGTCTCGAGGTCGGCGGCCGTTTCCGCCAGCCGCTTCTCGAGTGCATGGATCCGCCGGGGTGCAGCCTCGAGCTTCCTGCGTGTCAGAGCAAGCTCGTCCTCGAGCAACTTGACCTGACCCTGAAGCTCCTGTACCTCCCGGTCGTATTGGATGATCCTGCGTTCGACGTCGCCCTCAGTGACCGCAACCACCTCCCATGGCTATCTAAAAAGCCTACTCCGAACCTTCCGCAAGTCGGATGATTGCGCCTAGTGGTCCGTCCCATAAGTAAAGTGACGTTCTGGCGAGTGAAAAACAAGACTGACAAGGCCGCAGCGGAGGAGCGTACCGGTCGAGGTACGTGACGGAGCGAGAACGCCGTCAGGCGCAGCTTTTTCGCCGCCAGAACGCATGTGTATTTGTGGGGCGGGCCACTTAGTTCTCTAGTTTTCTTCCCGTGATCAGAAAGCCGGTGTGAGCCACCATGCGGTGGTCGGGGCGCACGGACTGACCCTCGATGTTCCACGTCCGCACCAGGCCCTCGAGTGTCTCGATCATGCCGAAGCCCGCCGCTCGCATCGCCGTGACCGTCTGTTGGACCTGAGGGATCGTCGGCAGGTAACAGCACAGGAGCCCTCCTGCGACCAGTGCCGTGGTCGTGGTCCCGATCGCGTGCCACGGCTCGGGGAGGTCGAGCACCATCCGGTCGAAGCTCGTCACGTCGACATCCTCGAAAATGTCTCCCACTCGCAACTCGAGGTTGTCGGGCGCACCCCCGAGGTTCTCGAACCAAGTGTCGACGTTGGCGAGTGCCTGAGCGTGATGGTCCTCCCTCAGCTCGTAGGAGACAACGCGGCCCCGCTCCCCCACGGCGCGAGACAGGGCGAGCGTCAGCGAGGCGGAGCCGGTTCCCGCCTCGAGCACCGTCGCCCCAGGGAAGATGTCGGCGTAGACCAGGATGAGGGCGACGTCCTTGGGGTAGACGACCTGCGCACCACGCGGCATCTTCAAGACGAAGTCGCTCAGCGTCGGTCGTACCGCGAGCATTCGCCCGCCCTTCGAAGCGCGGACTCGTATGCCCTCGAGCTCGCCGATCACCGCGTCGTGATCCAGCGTTCCCATGTGCGAGTGGAACTGCTTGCCCCGGTCGAGCTTGATGAGGTAGCGGCGCTCCTTCGAATCGATGAACAGAGCGCGCTCACCCGGCTCGAACGGCTTGCCGGGCATCATCGCCTGCGGGCCCTGCGAGCGCGTTGCGGTCGATCGGGCTCGGGGTTGGCCTTCCTCCTCAGCGCCAGGGCTTTGGTCTTGCAGAAAGTGCACTGCGCTTGGGGGCGCGCTTGCGGTCCCGCCGAGTCGGAGCGCCATGCAACGGTGGGGGCGCCGCAGGTCATGCACGCGACGACCTCCCCTCCGTCGGGATCGCCGTCTTCCTCTCGGAAGCGCTCGGCCACCTTCTTGATGAACCCCCTGTAGAACTGGCTCTTGGTCCCCGGCGACGCCTCCTCCAGCAGCGTGAGCGCTTCCTTGTAACGGTGCTGGGTGTTGCCCTCGACCATCGGGCACTCCTCGATGATGTAGTCGATCCCCTGCAGGAGGGCGTACGCGGCGGTCTCGCGTTCGGAGATCTTCACGAGAGGCTTGACCTTACGAACGAGCGCGACGTGCGCCCCGCCACCCTCGCCGAGAATGCGCTCCTCGAGCACGGGCATCTGACGACCGAGCATGTCGGTGTTCCAGTGCAAGACGTTGCCGAACAGCGTCGCGACCTCGTCGTCGAGGTTGTGACCGGTCACCAGCACCTCGAAACCCTCCTCGAGAGCCGCGCGGTTGAATTCGTAGCGCTTGTTGAGCCCGCAGCCGGAGCACGGGACGCGACCCGTCAGCCCGGCCAGTTCGGGCACGGTGAATCCATGCTCGGTCGCAAGCGAGCGCACGAGAAGCTTCGCGCCGCGCTCTTCTGCAAAGGCCATCGACAGGGCCTTGGAGCGATTGGAGTAGCCGCCTATCCCGAGGTCGAGATAGAAGCCGGTGACCTCGTAACCGAGCTGTCGGAGGATGTCCCACAATGCGAGCGAATCCTTGCCGCCGGAGACGGCAAGAAGAAGTCGTTCCCGGGGCCGGAACATCCTGAACTCCTTGATGGTCCTGGCGACCTGGTTGTGAATGTGGTCGACGAAATGGTCGGCGCAAAAACCCGCGTTGTGCCGGCGAATGTCGACGACCGCATGCTCGCGGCAGACCTTGCACTTCATCGAGTCGTTCCTCCCGACAGAACCGGGCGAACCTCGACCTCGTCGGCGTCGTCCACACGCTCGTCGCGCGTCATCAGGGTCTTGTTTCGAATCACGAGCACGGCCTCGGGCACGATGTCGAGTTCCTCGAGTAGGTCCACGACCGTCTTAGAGCCGTGGACCTCGATGACCCGATCGGGATTGCGTAGCTTGACCTGCACGGTTCCAGCCTATTCGCTGGTTATCGGGCGGTGCTAGTCCCCAAGTGTCACGGGCCGCTCTTCGAGCTCGAGCTCGACCTCGCGCTCGCCGTCGGGGCCGACCAGCGTAACGGTGACGGTGTCGCCGGGATCGAAGTCGGCAAGCGTGTCGGTCAGCTCCTGCGGCGACGTGATGGTCTCTCCGTCGATCGCCGTGATGACCTCTCCCGCCTCGAGACCTGCGTTGTCGGCCGGTCCGTCCGGAAAGACTTCGATCAGCCCTGCGCCCTCGAGGTCGTCGTCCACGTCGAACTCGTCCTCGACCGCCGGATCGTGGGGATCGGCGATGCCGACACCCAGCCATGCCCGCTCTTGCGTAGGGTTCTCGATGATCTCCTCGATCACCGGCAGGGCGGTGTCGATCGAGATTGCAAAGCCGACGTTTTCCGCCGAGCTCGCGGATGCGGCCGCGGTGTTGATTCCCACGAGACGCCCGGCCGTGTCGACCAGCGCCCCTCCGGAGTTGCCGGGGTTGATCGCCGCGTCCGTCTGCAGCACACCCTTCAACTCGTCCTGACCGAGGCTCCCACCGCCCACAGAGATGTCGCGCTCCTTGGCGGACACGATTCCGGCCGTAACCGTCGCTCCACCCAGGCCGAGCGGATAGCCCAGGGCGATGACCTCGTCGCCGAGGCGGAGGCTGTCCTCGGTGCCGAGAGCGATGGGCGTGAG
>JALZIB010000059.1 GCA_030860505.1 Actinomycetota bacterium | reverse complement strand
CTGCGGCCCGCTTCCACGGGATACTCTGCACTTGTTCCTCCAGCAGCTTCGGGTCGTCAATCGCTGGCTGGTTGAACGGCGTCAGCACCATGCCCGGCGCGAGATTGTTCACGTTGATCCTGAGGGGGGCGAGTTCAAGGGCGAGGGTGCGTGTCAGCATGCGGACCGCGCCTTTGGAGCAGTCGTAGTCGGCGCCGCCGGCGTTCGGAACGTCCTCGTGAACCGACGTCACGTTGATGATCTTGCCACCCCCACCCGCAGCCGTGCGCAGCTGGACGAAGCGCCTGCAGCAGAAGAATGGCCCGTAGACGTTGGTGCGCAACGCGTTCTCCCAGACTTCGGTCGTCAGTTCGGCAACCTTGGTGCCGGAGGCGTCAAGGCCGGCGTTGTTCATTAGGATGTCCATGGTGCCAAAGGCCTGAACGGCCTTGTCGAACATCGAGCCAACCTGATCCTCGTTTCGAATGTCCGCGTTGATGACGATAGCCCGACGTCCTTCGAGCTCCACCATCTTGCGTGTCTGCTCAGCGCCCTCGGCGTCGTGGAAGTAATTGACGACAATGTCCGCGCCCTCGTGGGCGAATTCGGTCGCCGTTGCTTGTCCGATCCCAGAGTCGGAGCCGGTGATGAGCGCTACCTTGTTTTCGAGCCGTCCTGCCGTCATGTCCTGCTCCTTAGGGTTGTTGTCAATCCGCCGCGGTCTCCGCCTGCCCGAGGCGCCAAGCCGCGTTGATGAGTCCGACGTGGGAGAACGCCTGCGGGTAGTTTCCTAGCAGCTCACCGGTCTTGGGGTCGGCTTCCTCCGAGAGCAGCCCGAGGTCGTTGGCGTGGTCGGTGGCCCTGTGGAACCATTCTTTGGCGCGGTCGTGCTCTCCTGCCAAGACAAGGCACTCGACTAGCCAGTAGGTGCAGATGAGGAAGCCACTCTCGTCACTTGGCCAGCGGCGCACCAAGCCTCCCTCGCCGAGCTCGCGTTCGACGGCCTCGATCGTGGATCGCATCCGTTCGTCTCTTGCGGGCAGGAAGCCCACAACGGGTAACAGCAGCACGGAAGCATCCAAATCGTCCGAGCCGAAGGCGCCCGTGTACGCGCCGGCCCTCGCGCTCCATCCCTGCTCAAGCACGGCGGCACGGACATCGTCGCGCGTCTTGCGCCAGTACTCTAAGTTACTCGCGTCCCCCAGGCGCGGTGCGAGGTCGACCGCTCTGTCCAAGGCCACCCAGCACATCACCTTGGAGGAAACGTACTGCCGCTGCTTATCGCGCGCCTCCCACATGCCCGCATCGGGTTCGCTCCACGAGCTGGCAGCCCGGTCGACCAGTGCCACCAGCATCTCCTGGGTGGAGGGCTCGAACCTGCCTAGCTTGTCTTGAAGCAGGTGGGCGGCGTCGAGAACCTCTCCGAAGACGTCCAGCTGCTGCTGCTCCCATGCCTCGTTTCCCACCCTGACCGGCGAGCTACCGCGGTAACCGGCTAGGTGCTCGAGGACGTGTTCAGTGAGGTCGCGTTCGCCCCCTACGCCGTACATGATTTGCACGAGCTCATCGCCGACGTGGCCGGCGCTGAGCGCCAGCCAGTCGAACAGCCGCTTCGGTTCGTGCGGGCAGGCGGCGAGCCAGAGCGACCGAATCGTAAGGCTTAGGTCTCGGAGCCAAGCGTAACGATAGTCGAAGTTCAACTCACCACCCATAGTCTCCGGCAGTGAGGTGGTAGCGGCAGCAAGGACCGCGCCGGAAGGTTGGTAGGTCAGACCTTGCAGGATCAGAGAGCTACGTCTTACCTCGTCGGGGAAGGCGCCTTCGTAGCTCGTATGTTTAGCGGACCACGATTCCCACGCGACGAGGGTGTCTTCGATCGACGGCTCATCTACGTTGGTTGGTGCTGCAGCCGCTGGAAAAGAGGGGGCG
Organism: Actinomycetota bacterium; assembly: GCA_030860505.1. Taxonomy (GTDB): domain Bacteria; phylum Actinomycetota; class CADDZG01; order CADDZG01; family WHSQ01; genus WHSV01. The sequence goes on along the minus strand of JALZIB010000059.1, from coordinate 11,887 downwards.
TAGGCCAACTGCATCTCGACTGTCTGCCCCGCACTAACCGAGAACATGGCCCCTATTGCGCGGTCCGTACAGCTCAGGCTCACGGAGCTGGTGCAGGTCAGTCGGACTGGGCCGCCGCGAGCCTGCACGCCACCGTCGATCGTGCTCAAGTACGGTTCGGTTCTGCCGTACTCCATCCGTGGCTCCAACTCGGTGCTCATCTGCACGACCCCCGACAGACCCTCGACCCGTCGTAGCAACACATGCGGGCTCCGCAGCCCGATGTCGTGCCCGCGCGCGTCAGGCTCGAGCGCGAGGGCGTCGGTGAGGGCGACCTCCCCGGTCGCCGTGTGAAACACCGTTCGCAGCACCAGTGTGTCCCCCACGTACCGACGATCCGACGTGAAGTCCTCCACCGGGCGAAGGGCCCAGCGGCCCGCTTCCGGGTCGAGCAGTCCGCCTAGTACGGACGGAGAGTCGAATCGTGGCACGCACCACCAGTCGATCGACCCTGCACGGTCGACCAGTGCGCCGGACTGGCAGTCGGACAAGAACCCGTAATCGCCGATGGGCGGCTGCGGTCCCCTTGGTCGAACTGGAGGCGGCATACCCGAAGGTAACCACGGCGACAACGTCGTTTCTAGCGTGGCCGAGTGTTCGTCGCACTTTCGTAAGAACTCGGGCTTGGGCCGTTCGAGGACTAAGAACCCAACGCAGCCCACGACACCCATCTGGAAGGGTTTTCGGTGTCCGGACACCGACTTCGACACACCCCTCAAACAGGCCACTTCAGGCTGAATTGGCCCTGGTTCGTGTGCTTGTTCTGGCGGAAACTACCAGTCGACTGTCGGCGCCAGCTTTACCGCGTGAGGGGAGGAGAAGAAATCGAGGCATCCAAACATCGAGTGACGATCTGCGGGCGTGAGTGGGGAAGGGCTAATGAGAAGCGGTTACCAACTCAAGGGAGCAGGGACATGGTGAGTCGATTGAGGAAATTTGCTGGAAGCATCCTATCGTTGGTCGCGCTTGCGAGCATAATCACGATCGCGAACGCTCAGGGGTCCGGCGCGGGGAGTGGCGTCCTGCCTCGACTCGATTCGCGAGAAGGCGCGGTGTTCGCGATGACTAATGTCACCCAGGACAACCGGATAATCAGCTACAGACGTGCGGCCAACGGCGGTTTGACGAGGGTCGACAGCACGTCCACACGGGGAAACGGGATCGGGGTGGATCTGGACACGCAGGGCGGCTTGGCGCTCAGTAGCGACCATCGGTTCCTGTACGCCGTCAACGCTGGCAGCGACGATGTCACCGTCTTCTCCGTAAGCGGCACCAATCTCACATTCCTTCAGAAGGTTTATGCAGGTGACCAGCCGAACAGCCTGACGATCCACGACAATTTGCTCTACGTCCTCAACGGTTCTGTGGCAGGCAACGGAGTACTCGGCTTCAGGGTGGCTTCCGACGGTACCCTGAAAGAGATACCCAACTCGTTCAGGTTACTGAGCTCCCCGATCGCAGTCCCTGGCCAGGTGGAGTTCAGCCCCGACGGCCGCACACTGTTAGTGACGCACAAGACAACCAACCGGCTACTGTCGCCGCGGAACGCCATCGACGCGTTCAGGGTCAGAAACAACGGCCTGGCGAGTGCCATCCCGGAGCGGAATGCCTCACACGGTCTTCGCCCGTTCAGCTTGGCTTTCCGCGATGATGGCAAGCTCGTTGTTGTTGAAGCCTTCAACGCTGCGCCCGAGAGGTCAGCAGTATCCTCCTACCGGCTGACTTCCAGCGGTAAGTTGAGGACGATCAGCGGTTCGGTCCGCAACGGAGAGACAGACGGGTGCTGGGTGGTGGTCACCAAAGACGGGCGCCACGCATACACGGCGAATTTCGGTAGCGGTACGATCTCCAGCTACCGCTTCAATTCCGCTGGAAAGGTTCGATTGATCGACGGCAAGGCGGCCTTTCTGGGAGCCCTTAGCCAGCCGGTGGACTTGGCCCTCAGCGCAGATGGCCGCTTCCTCTACCTACTTCTCAGGGGCACTGGCGGGGTTGCCGCCTTCGGCATAGAGAAGGATGGGAGCCTTGAGTCTTTGGGAATAGTTACTGGCGGCCTTCCGGTTGCAGACGGGGCCTCCGGACTGGCGGCGTTCTGAGCTCAAGCCGTCGATTCTGAAAGTCGATTCTGAAATTGGTATCGGCTGCCATAGCGGTGTCGGGGTGGAAGAGGCGAGTCGGAAAGCCAACCAAGCCAACTATGCGTATGAGGGCACCACCCCGCCTCACTGGCGGGGTGGTGCCGCGTCGAGGCAGCCGCATTCCTAAGAACACGACCGCACCCGGGGGGCTCAGCTGCCTCCCAGTGAAAGGCTTGCTACTTGAGTCTCGCTCATCGATCCTTCGTCTATTGACCGACGGAACGGAGGGGGCTTTACTCCAAAGCTGGTCCAGTACGCTTCAGGGGACAGAGAACAAGACTAATGCGAAGGCGAGTGACCGATAGGTAACACCGTCTCAACCGGACGCCTGGTTAGGCTCATGGGTGCCTGGTCAGCCGAACCGGGCTCCCTGCAGCAGAACCTCGTTGTGACCTTGCGCCGGCTGATCGATGAGGGTCAGCTTCCTCCGCTCGCAAGGCTTCCGTCCGAGCGCACCCTGGCGCGCTCTCTCGCGGTAAGTAGAGCCACCGTGATGGCGGCCTACGACGAGCTGAAAGCCCACGGCTACCTCTCGAGCGCGCAGGGGAGCGGCACCTGGGTCGAGGCGAGACCGAGACGCCCGGCCGGATTCAGGGGACAACAACTGTTCCCGTGGCTCCATCGTCTCCATCTCCCGCACTCCCACGCCGGTCTCGGGCCGACTGACATCGTCGATTTCTCTGCGGTCGCTCTCCCGGCTCTTGATCTGGTCCAGGAGGAGGTGACGTCGATCCGGGCCGAAGAATGGCAAGCTCTCATGCCAGTTCCTGGATACTCTCCGCTCGGCCTGCCAATACTCCGGGCCGCAATAGCCGAGCACCTGTCTGATCGGGGAATGGACACCATGCCCGAGCAGATCATCGTGACCACCGGAGCACAGCAGGCCATTAACCTGGTCGTCGCATTGTGGCTCGAGCCGGGCGACACGGTAGCCATCGAGGACCCCACCTACCCAGGCGTCCTGCCGGTAGTGCGGGGCCAGGGGGCGCGAATCCTCGGGGTCGAGGTAGACAAGGACGGTCTCCGTACAGAAATGCTCGAAGAGCTGCTGGCTAGAGAGAGTGTTGACCTGATCTTCGTGAACCCGACCTTTCACAACCCCACCGGAACAGTCCTCTCCGTCTCCCGCCGCCAGACGCTCGCCGCCCTCGTAGAGGAATCTCGGGCCTTGCTCGTCGAGTCTGAGGTTTTCCACGACCTGCCCCTCGGCGAGGCAGTGCCGCCCCCTTCGGTCGCGAGATTCGCCGGGGATGCTTCGGTAGTAACGATCGGGAGCATGAGCGGACTCTTCTGGAGCGGCTTGCGAATCGGCTGGCTGAGGGGGTCTGAGCATCTCATAGCGCGCCTGGGGCGGTCCAAGGCCACGACCGACCTCGGAACGCCGCTCATCGATCAGCTCGTTGCAACCAGGCTCCTCGCTCACGTCGATCGTGCGCGAACTGCGCGGCGACAGAGCCTGGGAGAAGGCTTGAAGAGAGTCGCTCAACTGCTCGGCACCCACTTGCCGGAGTGGTCATGGTCCCAGCCTGCCGGCGGGCCCTCGCTGTGGCTCCGTCTGCACGAAGGAGATGCAGGCGAATTCGCACAAGTCGCCGCCCGTCACGGCGTCCTTGTCCTGCCCGGTCCGGTCTTCTCTGCGGAGGAGAGATGGACCGATCGGCTGAGGTTGCCATTCGTGTTACCCGAGCCAGCCCTCACTACGGGGATCGAGCGTTTGGCCCGAGCCTGGGAGGTGTACCGGGGCCGCGTCCGTCATCGCTCGACTACCAAGAAGACTTGACCCAGCGACACTGCCGCCTGTCAGGTCGGGGCCGGACGGAGGTCAGGTCAGAGTCTGTGGCACACGTCGACGGCCACGACATGCGTTTAGCTTGGAGATCTCATTCGGGGCAGGAAACGGACCTCAACGATCTGCACCTCCCGTGCAGGGGTCGCGGATCTTGAAATCCAACAAATATCCAACAGACGAGCGCCAAAGTGGGATCAAGAGAGCCTAAATGAGACTACGCGGAAAGTGCCTCTGAACTGCGCAAACAGGCGTTTGCGCAGGTGGAGGAATTCCTCTGAGCCGCCCTTACAACGCAGGGGTCGGCGGTTCGAACCCGTCACCGCCCACGAGCACTGCAGGTCAACGATGACCTTTCTGCCTGCGAGTTCACGCTTGACCCCTGCTTGCATGGGGGCAGATCTGAAGGTGGGTCATCCGCTGGGAGCGCCGCGCCTCCTGGGTCTTCCTCAAGATTGCCTCGTGGGCGGTGCGGACCAGCGCGCCGACCTTGATGGCCGACCTTGCACGGGACATGTTCGACGGCGATCCCGACGATGACGTCCTGCTTGAAGTCGCGTTGCGGGATGCGACGATCCTCGACGCGGCGGTCTTCGATCTGGGCCTACTCGATGAATATCTCGATGCGCGAGAAGTCTTGCTGCCCAGCGACGAGCGCTAGCTGGCGCGGTCATGGCTGAGACCAAACGTTAAACATGGAGGGCGAGGATGTTGAGATGTGCTCGGCCATTTTCGAGTCTCCGATCGGAGCGATGCCGCGTCCGCTCTCGGGCGAGCTCTGCCCGAATAGGAAGAGGGAAGGTTTCGGAGGCGCATACAAGGCTGGTCCGCCGGACGTGACGAGGCCGAACCTACCGAGAGAAAGACGGTCTCTTGAGCTCTGCTACTTCTGGGAACGATCGCACGATCGTGGTTACTGAATCCCAGAGATCGATGTCGTTCTCGCTCGGCAGATCGGTCAGTTTGAGGTACATCGACGCGTCGTCGTCGAAGACCAACGTTGGAGTTCCGAACACCCCGTGCCGTTGTACGGCCTCCATGTGTTCGTTCCGAACCTCCGCGAGCCAGAGCGTCTCGTCGGCCCAGAACGAGTCGGCGTCGAGCCCGACGGCCGTGGCGATGTGGATGACATCGTCTCGGGTCGCCCGCTCTTCTCGGGCGTGCATCGCATCGAAGACTCGACTTCGATAAACCGCAGCCGAAGCATCGTCGGGCAGGGCCTTTGCGACCGCGAGAGCCAGTACCGCCACGCTCTCGATCGTTGGACCCGACAGCAAGGAAGGCGCATCTTCGCCACGATTGACCTCTTTGAGGACGAAGCTTCGCCATGAGATGACGAGATCGGTCCCTGCGTTCCTGAGGCGTTCGAACCACAGCCACGCTCGATACGAATAGCCGCATGTGAAATCGATGTAACAGTCGAACTCCATCACGCCACCCTAATCATCGCAGGAGGCCGTCGATCGCTGGAGGACCCCGTGGGAGGGTCCGTTTTATCCCTTTCCCAGCAGGCGTCGGATCGTCTTCTCTTGCCTCGCTACATACTGGATGGGAGAATCGGTTTTTCAGACGAGGATGCGTAGATGAGCCAGGTACTCGAAGAATCTCCACTTCAGGCGGGCCGTGATGCGGTCGCGCGCCATGCGTGGCGCGAGGCGTTCGACCTGCTCAGCGTGGCAGACACCACCCAGCCCCTAGATCCTGAGGACCTGGAGAAGCTCGCGGAGGCGGCATGGTGGACCGGCCGCCTGCAGCACTGCATCGAGTCCCGTGAACGAGCCTTTGCCGGTTATCAAAGTCGCGGGGAATCACGCCGGGCCGCGAAGGTCGCTCTGGACGTTTCGCATGACTACTTCGGAAAGCTCGCTCACTCGATCGGTGCGGGCTGGTTCAACCGTGCCGAACGTCTCCTTGAGGCCGAAGGTGATTGTGCGGAGCAGGGATACCTGTCGATGTTCCATGCCATGAGCATGTTGCCGGTGGGGGAGTACGACGGCGCGATCGCCGCGTCGAAGAAGACCCTGGATATCGGGATGCGTTTCGGCGACCGGGACCTGCAGGCGTACGGTCTGACGCTCGAAGGGATAGCGCTCGTGAATAAGGGCGACGTTCCCGCCGGGCTGGCCCTGCTCGACGAAGCCACCGTCGCCGCCGTCAGCGGTGAGATCGGTCCGATGGCATCCGGGATCATCTATTGCATGGCTATCTCTGCTACCGCGGCGCTCGCCGATTACCAGCGCGCCGGCGAGTGGACCGAGGCATCCAAGAGATGGTGCGAACGGCAATCGATCGCCGGCTTCCCCGGCGTCTGTCGCGTACACCGCGCCGAGATCATGCGCTTGCGCGGATCGTGGGCCGAGGCCGAACAAGAAGCGCGCAGGGCCCTGAACGAGTTGCAGAACTTCAATCTCGAGTTCGCCGCGGAAGGGTTCTATGAGATCGGCGAGATCCGGCTCCGCATGGGGGACTTGGAAGAGGCGAAGAACGCCTTCCGCCAGGCGCACGAGCTCGGGCGGGATCCACAACCAGGGCTCGCCCTGCTCTATCTAGCCGAGGGAAACGTCGAGGCCGCGTCCACGGCGATAAAGAGCGCGCTCGCCGATCCGTCGCTCGATCGCTTGCGCCGGTGTCGTCTGTTGACGCCGCAGGTGTCGATCTCGCTAGCGATGGGGGATCTCGAGACAGCACGCGCTGCCGTTGAAGAAGCGGAGTTGATCGCTGATAGTTATGGGAGCGCGGTGCTGAAAGCATGTGCGCTGCTCGTGCGAGGTGAACTTCAGATCGCGGAAGGCGACCATGTCGCTGCCGTACAGAAGTGCCGTCAGAGCTGGCGTTTGTGGAAGGACGCCGATCTTCCCTATGAGGCAGCACGGGCACGCGTCGCGCTGGCGGTTGCTTTGCGAGCGAACGGAGACGAAGCAGGAGCCGAGCTCGAGCTTCGTGCCGCGCGTTCGACCTTCGACAAGCTCGGGGCCGTTCTGGATCTACGACGAGTTATGGACCTTCTCGGAGAGAACATCGCCGAGAGCCTCCCTAAGGCGCCGGCCCCCGGCGCGCGAGTGACGAAGACTTTCATGTTTACCGACATCGTGAGTTCCACCAGCCTGGTCGAAGCGATCGGAGACAAGGCTTGGGAAGGGGTTCTCGGTTGGCACGACCAGGCCCTTCGGCAGCTCTTCAACACGCATTGCGGGGAAGAGGTCAAACATGTAGGCGATGGTTTCTTCGTCGCGTTCGACAACCCGTACGAAGCCGTCGAGTGCGCAGTCGGGATCCAGCGTCGGTTGGCCGAACATCGCAAGGAGCATGGGTTCGCGCCTCAGGTCCGCATCGGTCTGCACTCGGTCGAGGCGACCCGCAAGGGAGGGGACTACGGCGGTAAAGGCGTGCACGAGGCCGCCCGGATCGGCGCGCTTGCGGGGGCCGGCGAGATCCTCGCGTCGACGTACGTGATCCAGGCCGCCCAGGCTCGATTCCCCGTGTCCGACCCACGCCTGGTGGAATTGAAAGGTGTATCCGAGCCGATGGAAGTCGCGGCGATCGAGCCGGGAGTCACCGCCAGCTTCTAGAAGTTCCCGAATAGACGCTGGTGGGTCGTGCCCATGCACATGTCCATCACCACCCGAAGCCCTGCCGCCTCGGCGATGTGAGCCGCTTCGTCGGACCAGATCCCAGCCTGGAGCCACAGCACCTTCGCCCCGATAGCCGCCGCTTCTCGAGCAAGGGCTGGGGCCTCTTCTGCCGGTCGGAAGACATCGACCACATCGACCGGGCCCCCGATCGCCGCGAGCGAGATCGCCACCGGCTCGCCCAACAGCTCTCCACCCTTGGGACTGACCGGGATGATCCGGAAGCCCTGGCTCTGCAGGTACGCAGGTATCGAATGGGAGTGCTTGTTGGGATCGCTAGAGGCCCCAACAACCGCGATCGTCTTGGTAGCGGCGTAGATGGCGAGTAGTTCCTCATCGGTCGGCACGGGCGATCCTCCTAGATCCACTCACCGAGCAACGAGGTGAGGTGTGAACGGTGCTCTTTCGTCTCGTAAGCATGCATGTGCGCGGACGGCAGAAGATGCTCCGACACCTCGGGCCCACGCCGCACATAAACGGCCGGATGGATGTCTCCCGTAGCATCGGTCTCTATCGCGATCGCTACCGCGTCGCGATCGTACGCGTCGACGAAGTGGGCCAAGGGCACGCTGCCTGCATCAGCGAAGCTCCCATCGTCTCGATGGTCGAGAACCCGTGCCAGGTAAGACTGCTGGTTCCAGAGGTCTGCCGCTTTGGTGGCATGGGCGAGCAGATGGCCAATGGCAGTGGCTGGCTCCACGAGAGGACGTTCAACCTCCATACCGAAATGTTTCTCGGCGAGATGGCGAGCTAGGACCTGAGCGTTGTATCGGAAGCCGTGGACCGCTGCGGATCCGCTGGGGTGGCCATACTTCTTGAGACCGATCGATCCCTGGGTGATCGCGCCCGCGAAATAGATCCCCGGCACCGTGGCGCTTTCCCAGTACGGCGTCTGCGACGGAAGCCGGTCCTGAAAGAACGTCTTCACACCCAGCTTGCGAAGGTCCCCCAACGGAACCGTGAAGCCCGTCGCGGCGACGACCGTGTCAACGTCGAACAGTAGGTCGCCGGGTCTGCTGGTTCCTTGGGCGTGAACGCGGAACCCCGATCCTGTTCGCTCGATCTTGTCGATGGCGCCGTCCAGAACCATGTTGCCGCCGCCGAGTACATGATCTTCGTACGGCTGGATGTAGCGAGCACGCGCGGCAGCGCTCGAATGCACGAGTACCGACATCCGCACCGGTCGCGGCGAGGCCAAGATGATCTGGCGCGCCCAGGGAAGCAGGCCGTCGGCGAGTTCGAAACCGGAGTTGCGTTTTCCGACGAGGAAGACGCGCTTGTCCCTGTAGGTCTCCGGTGCAGACAGCTCGACGTAGTGGGGAACGTGCTCGATGCCCTCGATGCCTGTGGGTTTCCAAGGTTGCGCCATTCCCGTGGCGATGATCGCCACATCACAGCGGTACTCCCCGTCGCTGGTCTCCAGCACGAAGCCGCCTTGTTCGTCCGACCGCGTTGCCTCCCAGCGGCAACCGTAGCGACACTGGATCGCCGTGCGTTCGACGAACGCCGCGAGCTGCGCTTCCATCTCGTGGCGGGCCGGGAAGTACGAGACGCCGTCCATGAAGGATGGTGCGAGCGAGCGATGCGCGGCATCGTCGGCCAAGAGGCTGTTCCAGTCGTACCACGCGTACTCCTCCGACGTGCGATCGGCCGGCGCGTGCGGCTTCGACCATGTGATCAGCCTCTGAAAGATCGGGAAGCGTTGGAACATCCCACCGGGGCTATCGTCCGCCGACAACAATGCGTGCCGGATCCCGAGGCGCCCAAGGCAATAGCTCATCTGTAGGCCCCCCGGCCCGCTTCCGATGACCAGTGCGGGATAGTCGCCCGGCGGGAAGGGTCGCTCTAACTTCGCCACCGGCTCGTCGCGCGTAATCTCCTCACCTCCGCTTGCAGCATCCGCAGGGTGACCATCGGCCTCGCCACCAGCCATTCGGTGAGTTGGTTTCCGGGGAGCACGATGCATATGAGTGGCGTGAGCGCGGTCACGTCGGCGTTGGGGGGCTCTCCGAGCAGGATGGAGATCTCGCCGAAGAAGTCACCTCGTGCTAAACGTGATCGCTCCCGCCCATCGATCACGACCGCGGCTTCGCCCTGGAGGATCACGTAGAAGCCGGTTCCGCTGAAGCCTTGCCGCAGGATCCGTTGTCCCTCGGCGAACGATTCCTCTTCGAACGTGTGAGATACGGCCTGGAGATCGGCACGACTGAGGTCGGCGAAAAGGGAGAAACTCGCCAGAATCTCGACGATCTCGTCGGCATCCATTGGGCGGGATGGTAATGCATGATATTAAAAGCCGCCATGGGTGAATCATCTGCGAGGGAGAGCCTCGCGAACCTCCGAAGAGTGCCTTTGTTCGCCGGCCTGTCAGACGGTGCTCTCGGGCGTATCGCCGAGACCTCGACGGAGTTCGAAGCGGGTACCGGTCATGTACTTGTGCAGCCGCGCCAGGCCGGTACCGGCTTGTTCGTGATCGAGGAGGGCTCGGTCACTGTCGAGCTGCCGGGGAGGAAACTCGAGCTCGGCCCCGGGGAGTTCTTCGGAGAGCTGGCGCTCCTTCGAGAGGACGAGACCCACACCGCGCGCGTGTGCGCGGCGTCCCCCTGCCGGTTGCTAGCGATCCGCCGCGATGACTTCGACGGGTTGCTGGAGGAAGAACCGCACTTGGCGGTCTCGATGCTCAAGGTGTTGGCCGAGCGCCTGGCCAACAAGGACCGGGCCTGACCCAACCACCCGGCGCGCTCCAGGGTCGCGTCGGCGCAGTGAGACTGATGCGGTTCGACCGAGTTAACCGTTTCGGTCTGCTCATCCGAACGTCTACCGCCCTCTAGTGGTGCACGATCGGGTCGCCGTCGGGTCGCGGTAGCCCTCATGCCGTCAGCAAGCCGCCATCGCAATGAAGAAGGTGAGGGCGTTCGAGCTCCCACGATGTGTGTTCGATCTGTCCCCGGTACAGACACCCGACGAGCCGTCCATAGAAACTCCATCTCCCCGTATGGAAATCCTCGAGCGGGGGTGCTTGCCCGGTGCGATCGGAGAGCCGACCTCGAGCGCGACCGTTCCCACGACATCCGGCTGCATCGACCGCCGCCGCCGGCTGGAATACGTTACGACGTCACCTACGCGTGAGAACGCCATCTTCGACCAGGTTGGGGTTGGTCCTCATCGCGCTCTCGAGCTCGCGGTTGTTCACCCCGGTCTCTCTGGTCCACACCTGGTCCACATTCCATCGCGAAACCGAGGGTATGAGCGCGAAAGAGCGACAAACGAAAACCTAGTCTGACCTGACCTTCTTCTATGTTGTCAAGCGGCGCGTTCTGCTGTCTCCGCGAAGTCGGACACGAGCTGTCGGAAGACGACGTTTGAGAGCTGCCGCTTGAGGCAGCGGAGGGCCTCTCGGTCCGACTTTCCAGCTTCCCGAAGACGCGCAAGGTAAGCGCATGTATCGGCGTCTCCTCGACGTCGCGCCAACGCCATGACGTAGAGCGCGTAGTTCAACTGCCGGTTCCCGCCGCGGTTCAGCCGGTGACGCTTCGTCTTCCCCGACGAGGCTTCGATCGGTGCGGTACCGGTCAGCATCGCGAACGACGACTTGGATCGCAGACGCGCGGGGTCACCGACCTCACCGAGGATCTTCGCCGCCACGAGAAACCCGATCCCGCGCAGCTGTGTCAGTGTGGTTCCCGACTCGACCACCTTGGCGGCGATCTGCTTCTCGACGGCTGCGACCTTGTCGATCAACCTCGAGATCTCTGTGATGCGGTCGCGGATGAGCTCAGCCCTCACCGAGGCGTCTCGCCGGAGAAGCGTCCTGGCGGCCCGGAGCCGCTTCTTAGATGTGAGCTTCGGGATCCTCTTCTCGTAACCGGGGTGGGAGATAACGAGGTCTTTGTGGGTGCGGTTGATCAGTTGCGTCTTGGCGCGAACCAGCTGGTCACGGTGGTCGCTGAGGAGCTTGAGGTCCCGCAGGATGTCCGCTCGGTTGGGGGAGGAAAGAGGCTCCCCGCGGGCCACGACGCGAGCGATGGCGACCGCATCCTGAAGGTCGGATTTCCCGCGTGAAGGGTTTTTCTTCCTATCCCGGTGAGGCAGGAACGGCGGCACCTCCCTCACGTCCTCGGCCGCCGCGAGGAGCCGGCGGGCCGCTGCAGCACCGAAGGTTCCTGTTCCTTCGATCCCGATCACGCGCTCGGCCCCTTGGCCGCTCACCCACTCGACGAGCGCGCTGTGTCCGCGTTCGTCGTTTGGGAACTCCTCAGTTCCGATCACTCGGCCGAGCTCATCAAGCGCCGCCG
>JALZIB010000027.1 GCA_030860505.1 Actinomycetota bacterium | reverse complement strand
GGGCGAGGTGGTCGATGTCCTCCATGCGCTTGGCGACGACGCTCGAAGCGCCGTCCTTCATGGTCACGCCGTAGAGGATGTCCGCCGCCTCCATGGTCCTCTTCTGATGCGTGACGATGAGGACCTGCGCGTTTGTCTCGAGCTCGCGCGTGAGCCCGATGAAGCGGACCAGGTTGACATCGTCGAGAGCGGCCTCGACCTCGTCGAGCAAGTAGAAGGGCGACGGCCGGGCGCGAAAGATGGCGAAGAGGAAGGCGAGAGCGACGAGCGACCTCTCACCGCCCGAAAGCAGCGACAGCTTGCGCACGTTCTTGCCTGGGGGGCGCGCTTCGACCTCGATGCCGGAGTTCAGGAGGTCGTCAGGCCGGGTGAGCGTGAGAGCCCCCGAACCGCCGGGAAAGAGCCTCGTGAAGACGATCTCGAACTCGCGTGCGACGTCCTCGAAGGCACCGCCGAACGCCTCGACAATGGTTTCGTCGACGTCGCGCACGATCTTCATGAGGTCGCGCTTGGAGCTCTCGAGGTCGTCCATTTGCTCGACGAGGAAGGTCTCGCGCTGCGCCGCTTCGGCATACTCTTCGGCGGCGTTGGGATTGACTGCTCCGAGCCGCTTGAGGTCGCGCTCGAGCCCGTCGACGCGCTCCCGGCCGGCGAGCTCGCCGGCCTCGTCGAGTCGGGCCAAGCCCTTCAGATGGTCGAGGGTGAGCCCCCATTCGTCGAGGGCGCGCTCCCCCAGCGCCTCGACGCGGGCGCGCACCTCGGCCCGTCGCACCTCGGCCTGATTCTTACGCTGTGCCGCGTCCGCAACATTGCTCTCGAGCTCTCGCTCTCTCCGGCGCAGGCCTGCGAGCCGTTCGTCGGCCTCGTGCGCTTGCGCGCGCGCCTCCTCTGCCCGTGACTCGGCTTCCCTCGCCCAGTGAGCGGCTCGGCCCGTCGCGACGCCTGCGGTCTCGGCCACCACACGGGCACGGTCCCGCGCGGCCGTGAGTGATGAGCGCAGGCCGGCGAGGCCCGACAGAGCTTTCCGCGCGTCGTCGATGCCCGCCTCCGCCTCTTCGAGCCGGAGCTTGACCGAGAGCATCCGTTCCTCCGCGCTGCGCGCCTCCATCACGGCATCCGATGCGCTTCGAGCGGCCGCCTCCGCCTCGGACCGCGCCGTGTGCAGCGCTCTGTCGGTGTCCTCGCGCGCCTCTTTGGCCTCGTCGAGTGCCTGGCGACGGGACGGGAGGGCGGCGCGCTCCTCGATGGAGGCGCGCTCGGCCTGGGCCAGCGCATCCTGGACGCGCGCTAGCTCTTCGTTGAGGGCGGCCAGCTCGATCTCACGCGCCTCGCGCTTGCGCCACTTGCCGGCAAGTCGCTCCGCTGCAGCCGACATGTGGGCGTCGAGACGGCGGAGGTCCCCGTCGTGGCCCGCGACGACCTGCCAGGCTTCTTCGACGGAGGATTCCGCGTTCGCGACGATGCGGGCCGCCTCCTCCTCGCCCGCGCCGGCGACTCCTGCCTCGGCCCTGGCCCGCTCGACGAGTGGCTCGAGACGGACCGCGGCCTCGGAGATGTCGGCGACGACTCCCGCGACCTCGACCAGCGCGTCGAGCCTGGCGGTGGCGGCGGCGCGCTGAGCGTGGCTGGCGTTGAGCTTGTCCTTGAGGGCATCGGCTCGCTCTCTTCTGGACTCGAGCTCGATCTCGGCCGCTGCGGCCAACTCGGTCACGCGGTCGAGATCGGCCTCGAAGTCGGCGACCTCCTTCTCGGCCGCGACGAGGGCGTGCTGGTCGGACCCGAGCTCGCGCCGTCGCACCTCACGGCGTTCGGTGGCGGCGTGGACGCGTGTCTCGAGCGATCCCAACGTCTGGCGACTGGCGGACTCGCTGCCCTCGGCTCGCACGAGATCCTGTGCCGCGTCCGTCTCGGCGCCGCGCGCCGCAGCCACTGCTCGCTCCCCACCTTGTTGCCTCGCGCGTGCCTCCTCCGAGGCAGCCAGCGCCGTCTCCGCGCGCTCGGCGGCAGCGGCCGAGCGCTCCTCGAGCTCCCCGGTGGCCGCGTCCCACCGCGCGCGCTCGAGCTCCAAAAGGCGGATGCGCTCGCGGTAGCCCTCTTCGGTCTCGGCCGCAAGCCTCGCGGTGAGGCGTTGGGCACGCTCGTCGGCGAGCCGGCCGAGGCCGTCGAGTCGATCAGAGGCGCGGCCTATACGGTTGGCGGTGCGCTGCTGGTCCTCGGCTGCGGCGCCGATGGACTCCCGTTGTTCGGTTGCCGTTTCGAGCACGGCCCGCACGTGGGCGAGCTCGTCCGTGAGCATCTGAGTTCTGCGCTCTTGGCTGGCGACGTCGAGGTCTGTCTCCTGGACGCTGAGCCGGTGGATCTCGGTGGCCGCGAGGCTCTGGCGGAGCTCACGCTGCTCGCTCATGAGCTCCGAGTAGCGCGCCGCCGCGTTGGCCTGGCGCTTCAGCGGCCTCAATCCCCTGCGAAGCTCGCTGAGAACGTCGGTGAGGCGGATTACGTTGTCGTCGACGCGCTCGAGCTTGCGCAGGGCGCGGTCCTTGCGCCGGCGAAACTTGCCGATCTGGGCGGCTTCTTCGATGAAGGTCCGCCGTTCCTCCGGCCGCGCCTGGAGGACCGCGTCGAGGTTGCCCTGCCCGACCACGGTGTGGATGCTCCGCCCGACGCCGGTGTCGCTGAGTAGCTCCATGACGTCGAGCAGGCGGCAGGCGGCGCCGTTGATGCGGTACTCCGACCCACCCGTGCGGTCGGCGACCCGGCTGATCGTGATCTCGGCGAGATCGAGAGGCAGGATCCCAGAGGAGTTGTCGAACGTGAGCGCGACCTCGGCCAGGCCCAGGCGGGACTTTGACTCGGACCCGGCGAAGATGACGTCCTCCATGGAGCCGGAGCGCAACGTCGAGGGGGCCTGGGCCCCCAGAACCCACGAGAGCGCGTCGGAGATGTTCGATTTGCCGGATCCGTTGGGGCCGACGATGACGTTGACGCCCGGTTCGAACTCGAGCACGGTCGGCGCGGCGAAGGACTTGAATCCGGCCAGCTTGAGACGTTTGACGTACATGCGGAACACGGTAGCAGCGGCCGGGCACGGGCCCGCGGCAATCGGCCGCCGCCGTTCGCCCCGCCTACTTCATCTTGAAGCTCTTGTCATTGCGGGGCGGCTCTCTGTCGACCTGGACCCCGGAGACCGTGGCCCCCCGTGGTCCGGCCCGGCAGAGGCCGACGACTCGGTAGACGGGGTCTCTGGGACCCTCTATGACGGCCTCGATGCGCCCGTCGGAGAGCTCTTTCACCCAGCCCACGACCCCCTGATCGGTCGCCTTTTGGTGGATGGCCTCTTTGAAGCCTGTCCCCTCGATGTCCCCGTGTACGAATACGTGGACTCGGGTCCTATCTTCCAACCTGAATCCTCCTCGCTTGGTGAAACACGTGTGGCCGTAGCGTGATCATGTCTGACACTGAGGGCAGAAGAAGGTATCGATGCCGTTGTGAGACACCTTCTGGATGTCGTGACGGCAGCGCCGGCAAAACTCGCCCTCCCGCCGGTAGACCTTGAGCTCGACCTGGTAGGTCCCCGGCTGTCCGGTCAGGTCGGTGAACTCGTGATCGTCGAGGCTGGTCCCGCGCAGCTTGACCGCCTCCTGAAGTGTCTCCATGAGCGAGCGGTAGAGGCGCCTGACGTCCTGTGACGAGAGTTTGTCCGAGCGCCGATCGTAGCGAAGCCCGGAGGTGAAGAGGATCTCGTCGCTGTAGAGATCCCCCAGCCCGACGATGAAGGTCTCGTCGGCGAGCAGATCCTTCATGGGACGGGCCTTCTGCTCGAGAAGCGCGGAGAAATGCTGCCACGCGAGCGGGCTCTCGAGGGGGTCAATCTCGAAGTCGTGCATCCCCTCGATGCCCTTGACCTCGTCCGTGGAGATCACGAACACTTCCGTCGTTGCGTCGGCGCACATAATCCTGAGCTGGCCTCCGATGGTGAAGGCCATCACGATGTGAGTATGCGGGACGACGTCGCCCGAGGCGCTCACCTTGACCATGAGGCCGTGAGCCCCGAGCCGCACGACCAGCGTGTGTTCGTTGTCCAACTCCAGCAGGAGGTGGCGGCCGACGCGGGTCGCATGCTCGACCTTCGCCCCCACCAGCAGGTCCTGGAACTCCTTGCGCCTGCCGTGGCGGGGAATGAGCTTCATCGAGGTCGAGCCGGGCCGGACCTCGACTTCCTTGAAGCGCCGGTTGACGACCTCCTTCTCGAGGTCGCGGTGGAGGACCTCGATCTCAGGAAGCGCGGGCATCGGGCCTCATTTCTTTGACGGGCCGCAAAGAGGTGTCCGCGGACTGCGCCTGGAGGCGCGCGAGCGCCTCGCGCGCCGCGGCCTTTTCGGCCTCCTTCGTGCTGCTTCCAGATCCCACCCCGAACAACTCCTCCTCGACGTAGACGTGCGCAACGAAACTCTTGTTGTGATCCGGGCCCGACGACGCGACCCGGTAACTCGGGCGAGTCGCTCGGGCGCGGACGACGGCCTCCTGGAGCGCGGTCTTGGAGTCGTAGCCCTCGCCGTGGGCCACGGCATCCTCGAGCATCTCCTTGAACACCGGCACGATCACCTCGGCGACCGCACTGAGGCCTCGATCGAGGTACGCGGCGCCTACGAGAGCCTCGAAGGTGTCCGCAAGTAGAGACGGCTTCATGCGGCCTCCAGTCGCCTCCTCGCCCTTGCCCAGGAGAATGTGCTCGCCCAGACCGCTGTCCTGTGCCAGTGTGGCCAGAGAGCGCTTGTCAACGACTGCAGCCCGCAGCTTGGCGAGGTCGCCCTCGGGCCTCTCGGGGTGCGTGTGCCACACGAGATCGGTCACGATCAATTGAAGGACCGCGTCTCCCAGGAACTCCAGGCGCTCGTTGTGCGGGAGCGGATCCTCCAGCTCGAGGCGCTCGAAGGCGAAGGACCTGTGCGTGAGCGCGACCTCGTAGATGGACCCCTGCGAGGCAGGCAGGCCCAATGACGACAGAAGTGACGCCCCGTCAGTCTGTTTCGACAACCTGGCGACCGGCGTAGTAGCCGCAGTTGGCGCAGACTCTGTGCTGCTGTTTGGGCTCGCGGCACTGGGGGCAGCGTGCCAGCGACGGCGCCTTGACCCGCCAGTGAGCCCGTCGCATGCGCATCTTGGAGCGCGTCTTTCTTCTCTTTGGTACGGCCATCTCGGTCCTCCTACCTTCTAGCCCTCATGTTGCCCGTCGGGCCACTAGTTTTCTGAGCTCTCGAGCCGCTGGCGCAGGTCGGACAGGGCCGCCCAGCGGGGGTCCATGTCGTCGTCCTTGCAGTCGCAGGCGCCGTGGTTGAGGTCCGTTCCGCAGCTCGCGCAGAGCCCTTTGCAATCTCTCCTACAAAGCGGGTTGAGCGGGAGCGCAAGCGTCACGGCGTCGCGCACCATGGGTTCGAGGTCGATCTCGGTGCCCTCGAGCCGGTAGACGTCCTCGTCGTCCTGGGCCTCGTGGCCGGGACCCGCGTAGAGCTCGCAGACCCGCACGCTCACCTCGGAGCGAAGCTCCTCGAGGCAGCGGGCGCACTGGAGGTCGGCGTCGCCTTGAACCCGGCCCGTGACGAGGAGGCCCTCTATGACGCTTTCGACCCGGAGCTCGCCCTCGATGCCGTCGTCCGCCAGGCGCGCGAGCGCCGTGCCGACCCCCTCTAGGGGGCGAGCAATGGTGACGTCCCGATATTCGCCGGGTCGCCCGAGAATCTCGGTGACCGAAAGCCTGAGGTCTTGCACGCGCGCATCCCCGTCGTCGAAAACCAGTGGCCGCGCACCGATGAGGCGCACGGGAAAGTAGATAGTACCAGAGGAGGTCGTTCGCTCTGGTAAAAGTCCTGGTAGAAGGGCTATTCGGGGCTCCGGAGCCCCCTTTAAACGGCCGGCTCCTCGAGCTCGGCGGCGTCGAAGGGCCCGGAGGCGTTGGAGGGCTGGGCGGGATCGATCGCCGGCATCTGGACCGAGGAGTGCTTCTCGCCCTGCAGTTGGGCTCGACCCCTCTCTACGGTTGCGATCGTCTTGCTCAGCAGGATCTCGAATCCGGCAAGCTTCTGGTCGATGTAGTCCTCGGCCTCGAGGCGCATCTTGGCCGACCGCTCCTTGGCCTTGTCGGTGATGCGTTCGGCCTCGCGCTCGGCCGCGTGGACGATCTCGGTCCGAGACAGCAACCTGTCGCGTTGCTCGCGCCCCTCGGCGATGATCCGTTCGGCCTCCTTGCGAGCGCGGCCGAGAAGCTCGTCTCGGTCACGACTCATCCACCGGGCCTGTCTGATCTCGTCGGGGACCTCCTGCTTCAGTTGCGCGAGAAGCTCGAGGAACTCCTCGCGGTTGATGACGGCGCTGGACGAGAGCGGTACCGCTTTCGCCTCTTCGATGAGGACCTGAAGTTCCTCGATGCGTTCGATGAGGTCCATGACCTGCGGCTTCCTTTCTAATCCCTCTACCTGCCGCGGCACGCTCGCTGCCAGAGATCTGCCAGAGAGTCACGCATAATTTGCGTTCCGCGAGCCCTCGATTGTGCCACGATATCCGCTTGCTTACGATCCCGGCGGCTTCAAGACGCCGCGTAACGCTCCTTCAGAGCCTTGGCGACGTGAACGGGAACCAGCCCGTCGACGCCTCCACCGTACCTGGCCACCTGCTTGACCAAGCTCGAGGAGAGAAAGGACCAGTCCGGCTTCGAGGGCAGAAACAGGGTGTCGAGCCCGTGCGCCAGAGCGGCGTTCATCTGCGCCATCTGGAGCTCGTACTCGTAGTCGGATACCGCCCGCAGGCCCTTGACGATGACCGACACCCCTCTGGCATTCGCGAAATCGACGAGCAGACCGTCGAAGGAGTCGACCGAGGCGTTATCGACGTGGGCTATGGCCTCCGACAGCAGGGCCTTGCGCTCCTCGAGCAACAGCAGCGGCTCTTTCGAGGGGTTGGCGATAACCGCTGCGATGACGTGATCGAAGTGGCGCGCGGCGCGTTCGATGACGTCGATATGCCCGTTGGTGGGGGGGTCGAAGGACCCGGGACAGAGGGCGGCGCGCACGGCCGTCGCCTAGCCCTCTTCTTCGTGCGAGTAGATGAGCACCGTGGACTGTCCGAAGGTCCTCTCCCAGATGACCTGGAGACCCAGGGCGTCGAGCCTGAAGTCCTTCGACATGCGATGGACCACCACCCTGCCCTCGTCGGACAACCAGCCGCCCATGACGAGTGACTCGAGGTCGCGCTGGAGCACCTGGACGGAGAGCGAGTAGGGCGGGTCTACGAAGATCAGTCCGTGACGCTCGGTGGCGGGGCGGGCGAGCAGCGACTGAACCTCCATCCACTGCACGTCGGAGCGCTCTGCGAAGCCACAGACCTCGATGTTCTGCTCGATCTTCAGGATGGCGTCGCGGGCGTTCTCCACGAACGTGGCCGAGCGCGCTCCGCGCGACAAGGCCTCGAGACCGAGCGATCCGGAGCCCGCGTAGAGATCGAGCACCACGCAGTCATCGAGATCGCCCAGCGAGGAGAACAGGGACTCCTTGATCCGGTCCGTCATCGGTCTGGTTCCCTGTACGGGAGCCCTCAGACGGTGTCCCTTGGCCTTACCTGCTATGACGCGCATGAATCCAAACTACCGAACCCTGTGGCCTCCGGCTACCCGGACTGCACGACGTCCAGGGCGCGCTCCGGAAATCGGTCCCGCATCTCGCGCTCCAGGGCTATGTGTTCGTAGGCGCGCAGATCAGGATCCCGGTCGATCGTGGCCTCGGCCAGCTTGCGTGCGGCGAGCACCACGTTCTTGTGCTGGAGCACGCGTGCGAGCCTCAACTGCGGCATTCCGGACTGGCGCGCGCCGAAGAGTTGGCCCTCACCGCGCTGGCGTAAATCGACGATCGCGAGCTTGAAACCGTCGCCGGAGGCCTCGACTGCCTTGAGACGTTCCGCCGCGAGAGCGACGGCCTGATCCTCGGATGCCCTGGACAAGTCCAAGTCGGTCGCAAGGACGCAGTAGGACTCGTGCTCTCCCCGGCCGACCCGGCCGCGCAACTGGTGCAGTTGAGCGAGCCCGAAGCGATCGGCGTCCTCGATGAGCATGACCGTCGCGTTGGGAACATCGACTCCGACCTCGATAACCGTGGTCGCGACGAGAACCTGTGTCGTGTTGTCGCGAAAGGCCCCCATGGCGGACTCCTTGTCGAGGCTCTTCATGTCCCCGTGCACGAGCCCGATGCTCAAGTCGACAAAGACCTCCTCGGCGAGTCGTTTCGCCTCCGCCTTGGCGCTGCGAAGCTCGGACTTGTCCGATTCGTCCCGCAGGGCGTAGACGATGAACGCCTGCCGCCCGGAGGCGACCTCGGCGCGAATGAGGTCGTAGGCCTCGCTCCGGCCGGCGCTCCCCAGCGCCAGGCGTGTGGAGATTGGTTGCCGCCCGTGCGGCAGCTCGTCGAGCACGGAAACGTCGAGGTCCCCGTAGATCGACACGGCCAGGGTGCGCGGGATGGGCGTCGCGGTCATGACGAGGATGTCGGGCTCTCCCGTCGCGCCCTTGTCGCGCAGCCGCTTGCGCTGGTGCACCCCGAAGCGGTGTTGCTCGTCGACGACGGCGAGTCCGAGGCGAGCGAAGTCGACCGAGTCCTGGATCAAGGCGTGCGTCCCGATAAGGAGATCGACGCCGCCAGTGGCCACCTCGTGAAGGATTTCCGCGCGCTGGGCGGCGGGTGTGGAGCCCGTGAGCAAGCGGACCACGGGACGGCGGCTGACGGTTGCAAAGAGGTTGCGGGCCTCGTCCGTGCCGAAGGCGCGATCGAGAAGGTCGTTGACCGTGAGGAGATGCTGTTCCGCCAGCACCTCCGTGGGGGCCATGAAGGCCGCCTGGCGCCCGCCTCCGATGGCCACGAGGCACGCGTAGAGCGCTACGACCGTCTTGCCCGAGCCGACCTCGCCCTCGAGCAGGCGGTGCATCGGATAGGACTTGACCAAGTCGTCGGCGGCCTCGTCGCAGGCTACGCGCTGCGCCTTGGTCGGCTCGAAGGGAAGCTGAGCGAGAAACGTCTCGGCGAGCGAGTCCTGGGCCGGAGGTTGGTGCGCGATCCCGCGGACGGTTCGCTCCAGCTTTCGTTTGCGGTAGACGAGACCGAGTTGCAGCGTGAAGACCTCGTCGAACACGAGCCGGTTCTCGGCCTTCTCGACATCCGTCATGTCGTCGGGAAAATGGTAGAGACGCAGTGCGTCGCCCCGCCGCATGAGGTGGAGATCTCGCCTCAGCTCATCCGGGAGGGGGTCCATGACCTCGCCGCTGCGTTCGAGCGTGGCCCAGATGAGCCGTCGGACCTCGTCGCTGGAGAGGTCGGCCGTGGCCGGGTAGATGGGGATGATGCGCCCGACGTTGAACGGCTCGCGACCCGTGCGCACCAGCTCGAAGCGCGGCATCGTCATCTGGAGACTGCCCCGGAAGGACTCGAGCTTGCCGTAGAAGAACGCCTCGGTGCCCGGTTTGAGCGCGCGCGTCACCCACGTGAGATTGAACCAGGTCACAGAGATCGACCCGGTCGCGTCGCGGATCCGCCCCTTGATGATCCTCGTGGGCTTCTTCCCTGAGGGCTTCTTGTTGCGTGCGGGAGTGAAGGGCGAGGCGATCTTCTCGACGCGCGCCAGAACCTGGACCTCCGTGCCCCGCTCCTCGGGCGACATCGTGGCGAGCTCGTGGATCGTCCGCAGCTCCGTCCGGTCGACGTGGCGGCGCGGGTAGTGCTGAAGCAGGTCCTGGATGGTCTCGATTCTGAGCTTCTCGAGCCCCTTCGCCTTCTGGCCCGTAACCCCAAGCGGGGTCTGACGGCGCCGGGAGGCGAACAGCTCGAGCCCCTTCGGGGGTGCCTGGACGACATCTGCCATGAGCCCACAATAGAAGCGGTGTGGGACGTACCGCTGCATTTGTTAGTCTTGGCCGCCTTATGCCATCCGTATGTGACGTCTGTGGAAAGACCCCGGGCTTCGGGAACAACATCTCGCACTCTC
Source organism: Actinomycetota bacterium (assembly GCA_030860505.1). Lineage (GTDB taxonomy): Bacteria > Actinomycetota > CADDZG01 > CADDZG01 > WHSQ01 > WHSV01. The sequence continues at coordinate 30,023 of JALZIB010000027.1, read as the reverse complement.
ACCGGCGCAGCCGCCGCCGGTGGAACCCGAACATTCAGAAGATCCGGGTCGTGATCGATGGATCACCTCGGCGCGCGGCCGTGTGTACTAAGTGCCTCAAGGCCAACAAGGTGACCAAGGCGGGCTGATTCCGCTCTTCTCTTTCGGTGGGGCTCCAGTTAGCAAAGCAGTCGACGCGGGTATCGTGCGCCCATGCAATCGCTCCACCCAGGGCGGAACGGGGATTCGCCGGCGAGGTGAGTCGAGTGGGTTCCGTCAAGAAGGTAAGCACACATGCGAAACTGCGTGTGGAGACCGCACGCGCTCGTTACGGCTGGCTCGATGTCGCGCTGACGACCTTCAAGCGCTTCTCGGATCAAGATGGGGGCTTCTTTGCCGCCGCGCTCACCTACTTCGCCTTCTTCTCGGTCTTTCCCCTGGTGCTGTTCTCCATCTCCGTACTCGGCTTCGTCGTCTTTCTCAGCGAGGAGATCAGAAGGCAACTCGTCGACGCGGGCGTGAGCGCGTTTCCCCTCATCAGTGGGATCGTGCAGCCGGAGAATCTCAAGACCATCGAGGACGCCCGCTTCTCGTTGGCCGGTATCGCTCTGTTGCTCGTCCTCTACTCGGGCACCGGAGGCATCGTGGCCTTCGAGCACGCACTCAATCGCATCTACAATCTGACCGACGAGGGGACCTTTATCCAAAAGCGCCTGAAGGCCCTGAAATTCCTCGCAAGTATAGGACTCGTCGCTCTAATCTCGGTTGCTCTCGGGTCCCTGGCCCTCCTCGTCGGATCCCCTCTCGTCCGCCTCGTCCCTCGCACCGGCAGCATCATCGCGAGCGTCCTGCTCTTCGCATGCGCCTTCAAGTTCCTGCCCAGCATCACCCGCACGTGGCGAGAGGTGCTGCCCGGCGCACTCATCGCAGGGGCTATCTTCGAAGTGTTGAAGATCGTCGGGCCGGGGTACCTGGAAGCGGGCACTGAGGGTCGTGAGGAAACCTTCGGCGCCTTCGCCGCGGCGGCCGGCCTGTTGGTGTCGGCCTATCTACTCTGTCAGGTAGCGCTGTTGGCAGCACACTTGAATGCCGTGCTTGCGGAAAGGCGGCAGTCTCGTGAATTCTCTCTCGCAGACCAGAAGGAGGCACCTTGAGCAACCGACCGACCAACGACGACCTCTATAGGGGCGCCGACGGAGCCAAGAAGTCCGTCGGGCGGCTCATCAAGGAGATCTCAGAGGACTTCTCGACTCTGATCCGAAAGGAGATCGAGCTCGCCAAGCAGGAGCTCGGTTCGTCGCTCTCCGCCAAGGCCCAGGGCATTGCGATCATCGCCATAGCCGGGGTCTTCGGCTTCTTGGCCCTGATCTTTCTTCTTCTCGCTCTCCGAGACGGGTTGGACACCTTTCTCTGGACCTGGGTCGCGGATCTCGTGACGGCGCTCATTTTGCTTCTTGTGGGAACCGCAGCGGTGTTGTTCGCTAGGAAGAAGCTGGCGACGCCAATCAAGGCGGATCTCACCAAACAGACCGTGAAGGAGGACATCGAGTGGGCCAAGACCCTCGGGAAACGGTAAGAGACATCGAACAGACTCGTGAGGAGATGGCCGTCAAGGTCGATCAACTAATCGATGGGGCCAAAGTGGAGGCCGTCGAGGTCGGAAAGAAGCTGGCCATCGGCGCCGCCGCCCTCGCGGGGCTGCTCCTGGTCGGCATGCTCGCCAAGCGCAGCGTGAGGGGCTAGCTCGGGTGCACTCGGGCGGCCCCAACCGCGACGAGGCCGCCGGCGACGCAGTGGGGCCCACCGGTTACACCGGTGTCGTCGGCGACGCATGGAGCCTCTATCGCCGGAACTTCGTCGCCCTGGTCAAGCTGTTCGTTCCCGGCATGCTGCTCGTGTTCGTGGCGGCTTTCTTGTGGCTTCTCGCGAGCGTCTCGATGAGCGCGCTGCTGCAGGTCGCGGGAGGGATCTTCTTTCTCACCCTCCTGCCCGCCGTGGTCGGGAGCCTCGTCTTTCTTGCGTCTCATGTGCTCATGACGGCAGAGCTGCTGGGGCGAGACGCGGGCCCCCTGCGCGCTGCGACCGCACTAAGTCGAGACCGACCATCGGTCGTTCAAGCGTCCTTGGTGGCCACCACCGGTGCGATGTTCTTCGGCATCTTTCCGCCGCTCTTCTTGATCAGTTTCGCGTGGTGGGGTCCCCCCCTGGTGGGGTCGGCGGTGGTCTTGGAGGGCAAGCCGTTTCCGGCCGCGTGGAGCGCCACGCGTCAACGGGTACGAGGACACCTGGGCAAAGTCCTGCTGACCCTGACGCTCGTGTGCCTGGCCTTCTCGTTCGTTAACTTCTTCGTCTTCGCTCCCGTTGTCGCGGGACTCGGAGGTCTGGGACTCACCGGAAGCTTTCTCACCTTCGTGGCCCTCGCGCTCTTGTCGGCGGTCGGCCTGCCCTTCGTCGCGGCGACCACGCTGCGGCTCTATTTCGACATCCGGGCGCGCTCCGAGGAAGACTTCGGCCTTGCGACTCTCGCGACGGAGAGAACCGGCCCGCACGAAGAGACCTGAGCCACCGGCTGCGACTCGAGAAACTCAACCCCGGCGGTGAGTGAGGCCAACCGGCTGCTGTGCGCCCCAAACGCCGCAATGCCGGCGTCTAGCCGGGAGGGAGTCTCCAGCCGGGGTTGACGGGCCCGTACCCGGCGCCGAGGCGCAGGCCGTGCTCGATCGCACCCGAGATGAAGTCCTTCGCGGCGCGAATGGCGCTGATGATGTCGTCTCCATGGGCGAGGCGCGCGGCGATCGCCGCCGACAGGGCGCATCCGGTGCCATGGGTGTCGTCCGTGTCGAAGCGGGGGCCGGTGATCTCGACGAAGTCGTCGCCGTCGTACAAGACGTCGACGGCCTCGTCGCCCCCGCCATGCCCACCCTTGATCAGCACGTTGCGGGGACCGAGATCGTAGAGCGCGCGCGCCGCCTCGCGCATGTCCGCGATCGAGGAGATGGCGCCACCTCCCGCCAGTCCCTGGGCTTCGTAGAGGTTCGGTGTAACGACCTCGGCGAGGGGCAGCACCCGTTCCGTCAGCGCCACCACGGCGTCGGACGCGAGGAGGTGGTCTCTGTGCTTCGAGACGAACACCGGATCGACCACCAGGTGCACGATCTCGTGCACCTCGACGGCCTTGGCCACGGCCTCGACGATGGCCGACGACGCCAGCATGCCCGTCTTGGCTGCGTCGACGCCGATATCGGACGCGATCGCGTCGATCTGGGCGATCACGAACTCCGGCGGGACCTCGTGGATCGCGGTCACCGCGACGGTGTTCTGCGCGGTCAACGCGGTCAGCGCGCTCATGCCGTGACACCCGAGCGCGAAGAAGGTCTTGAGGTCGGCTTGGATCCCGGCCCCCCCACCAGAGTCGGAACCGGCGATGGTCAGGGCGCGGGGCAGCCCGCTCACCGGCTTCGCAGGTGTTCCCATCCTTCTGCTCTCCATTTCTCTAAGTCACGTCCGCCGATGCGCGCGGGTCCGTCGGTGATCGTGCCGATGCGAGACAACGACGTGCCCACGGCTTCGATTCGAGCGCGTGCTTCGTCCCAGTTTCCTCCATCCAGCGTCAGGAGCAACTCAAAGTCTTCGCCGCCGAGCAGAGCGAGGCCACCCGGATCGGTGTCGGGGTGGACGGAGCCCAACCATCGGAGCCCATCGTCGAGGGGCAGCGCTTCGAGAGATACCTCGCATCCCACATGGCTCGCCGCCGTCAGGTGACCAAGGTCGACAGCGAGGCCATCGGAGACATCGATCATCGCGCTCGCGAGTCCGGCGAGCGCACGCCCCTCGCGCACGCGCGCGCGCGGTCTGAGGTGGCGCGACACCAGTGCGTCCCGGCTCGGGCCGTCGTCGATCCCTTCATCGAGGACGACGAGACCCCCGGCCGAACCTCCGAGCGCTCCGGTGACGCAGAGGATGTGGCCCGGCTTCGCTCCACTCCGGAGGACGCGTTGCCCCCCATCTGTCAGGCCGATCATCGCAAGCGACGCGCTGATCTCTCGACCCGCGCTGAAATCGCCGCCGACAAGGCCGATGCCCCACTCGTGACAAGCGGCGGCGATGCCCTCGGCAAGATCGTCGACGAAGGCGACCGCGGTGTCTTCGGGGAGCGACAGGTTTGCCACCGCGCGCCACGGCCGCCCGCCCATCGACGCGACATCGGAGGCGTTGATCGCGACGAGCTTCCAGCCCACATCGAATCCGCTCGCGTACGATCTCCGGAAGTCGACATCCTCGACCATGAGATCGGTAGTGAACAGCAATGATTCTCGCGGCGCCTCGAGGACGGCGGTGTCGTCTCCGCTCCACACCTCGTGCGCGGGGGCCGGCCCGAAGAGAGACGTGACCCGTTCTATGAGCGCGCGCTCACCCAACCCCGCGACCGTGAGGCGGCTCTCGTCTTCCTTCAAAGCAAAGGCCGGCGGCCCGGGCTCAGTCGGCCGACGGGCCGGCCTCGACTACCTCGGGCGGAACGCTGCTGCGGTACTGCTCGAAGTTCTTGGCGAACAAGCGAGCGAGCTCTCGTGCTTGCGAGTCGTAGTCGTTCTTGTCCGGCCACGTCTCGCGCGGGTCGAGGACTTCGTCGGGAACCCCAGGACAGGACACGGGGACGTCGAGGTTGAAGATGGCGTGACGCTTCATGGCGACGCCGTCGAGAGCGCCGGACGTCGCCGCAGTGACCATCGCCCTCGTGTGAACGAGGTCCATCCGCTCGCCCACGCCGTAGGGGCCACCGGTCCAACCGGTATTCAGCAGATAAACGGTGGCGCCATGCTTCTCGATGCGCTCGCCAAGCATCCTTGCGTAGACGGCGGGGTTGAGCGGAAGGAAGGGGGCCCCGAAGCATGTCGAGAAGCTCGGTTGGGGTTCGTCGCCTAGCCCCGCCTCGGTGCCGGCCAGCTTCGAGGTGAACCCAGACAGGAAGTGGTACATGGCGGCGTCCGAGGACAACCGTGCGATCGGGGGAAGGACGCCGAAGGCATCCGCCGTGAGGAAGACCACTGTGCCGGCGTGGCCCGCCCGGCCCTCGGGGACGTGGTTCGGAATGTATTCCATTGGATAGGCGACGCGCGTGTTCTCCGTCAACGAGTCGTCGTCGTAGTCGGGCTCTCTGGTCACGGGGTCGATCACCACGTTCTCGATCACCGAACCGAACTTTATTGCATTGTAGATCTCGGGTTCTTTTTCGGCAGAGAGGTTGATGCATTTCGCGTAACAGCCACCCTCGAAATTGAAGATGCCGTTGTCGGACCATCCGTGCTCGTCGTCGCCTATCAGACTGCGCTCGGGATCGGCCGACAGCGTGGTCTTGCCGGTGCCGGAAAGGCCAAAGAAGAGCGCGACCTTGTCGTCGGCGCCGACGTTGGCCGAGCAGTGCATCCCGACCGCGCCCTCCTCTGGAAAGAGGTAGTTGCCGGACGTGAAGATCGACTTCTTGATCTCTCCCGCGTACTCCGACCCCACGATGAGCACGAGCTTGCGTTCGAGGTCTAGTCCGACAAAGGTCTCGCTCTTGGTTCCGTCGCGCTCCGGCTGTGCGAGAAAGCTCGGCGCGGTGAGGCTGATGAACTCGGGCTCGAAGTCGTCGAGCTCATCCCGCTCGGGGCGACGGAACAGTTGCTGCGCGAACAGAGCATGCCAGGCGAACTCGGCCACGACTCGCAGCTTGATGCGGTAGTGAGGGTCGGCGCCGATGTACCCATCGATCACGAAGAGGTCCTTGCCCTCGAGGTGTTGCTGGACTCTTTCGTAGAGCGCATCGAACTTGTCCGGGTCGAACGGCTGGTTACGAGTTCCCCAATCGATCTTTTCGGCGGATGCTCCGTGGCGCACGTAGAAACGGTCGCTCGGGGAACGTCCCGTGCGCTTTCCGGTGACCGCGACCAGCGCGCCCGATCCGGCCAGTTGCGCCTCACCGCGCGCGATCGCCAGTTCGACTAGCTGTGCGGGGCTCGGATTCACGTGCAGAGTGCCTGGATTCTTGATTCCTGCAACCTCAGACGACATGGATGTGTCTCTCCCCTTGCATGGTCGGTTCTCGCCGAAGCCTACTCTCTCGACGCCTCCCGACCCCCGTGGCGATGTCGACTGCACGCGCCGGGTTATCTGCACTACACTCCCTGCACGTCTCGTACAGCGGTCAACCGGGACGACCGAGAAGGAGGACTCTGGAGTGGCAGAAGTTCAAGCTTACGTTCTGATTCAGACCGAAGTAGGCAAGGCCGCGCAGGTAGCCAAAGAGGTGCGAGAGATCGACGGCGTCGACGCGGCGGAGGACGTTACCGGACCGTACGACGTCATCGTCCGGGCACGTGCTGCCAATGTCGACGATCTCGGCAAGCTTGTGGTGGCAAAGATTCAGGCGATCGAGGGCATCACTCGCACCCTGACGTGCCCGGTGGTGCATCTGTAAGCATCCGTAAGGCGGACGAAGCTTCGATCACGAGGGGGGCCGGCGCCGCGCTCCCCTCGGCGCGTGTGGCGCCCATCACTCCCCGCGTAGGCACCCAACCACTCTGCTGGGTCAGAGCCGTCGAGTTGCGACCGGTGCCCGTCCGGTTTGGCGGGTAGACTGGAACCTCGTACGAGCATCCGCTCGCGCCGCGATCGCCTTAGGGGGCCCATGGATCACCATCGCGAACACCCTGCCAAGAGCACACAGACCGAGGACGGCTTCGAGGAGGGTCAGCGCGACACCCCGCGCACTCCCGAGGATGAGTCCGAGCCGCGCTTCAGCCGCGGTCAGGAAAAGACCGGCACGACTCCGGAGAAGCTCGAGCAAGATGACTTCGCCCAGGGCCAGGACTCCGACGTTCCGACTCCGGAGAAGGAGCACGAGGGTCGCTTCAGCGAGGGCCAGGAGAAGCTGCCGCACAAAGACGTCTAGAGCACCAGGGCGGGGTCTAGCGGGCGGCGATCGCCTCGATTAGTTCACGACAGAACGCCGGGATGTCGTCCACGACCCTGCCCCACACGATGTTGCCGTCGGTGAAGGCTGCTTCGTCCACCCAGGTTGCTCCGGCGTTGACGAGATCGTCCTTGATACCGAGGCTTCCCGTCGCTCGTCTCCCTGCTACGATTCCGGCCGAGATCCCGACCAACCCCGCGTGGCAGATGAGGCCGACGATCTTTCCCTGGTCATGGGCCTTGCGGACCAGGTCCGTGACCGACTCGTAGCGGCGCAGTTTGTCGGGGGCCCATCCACCCGGCACGACCACGACGTCGAAGTCGTCGGCCGAGACGGATGCGGCCGCGACATCGCTGGTCGCCTCGAGCGCGTTCTTGCCTCGGTAGCCTGCGCCGGCCTCGGCTCCGACGATGGTGACGATGCCGCCCTCTTCGCGCAAGCGCATGACGGTGACCCAAAACTCGAGGTCCTCGAAGCCCTCGTCGACGAAGACGGCCGCCCTGACCCCGTCGATCCGACCGGCCATCAGTCCGGCTCCAGTTCGCCGGTGTAGCTCGGTGGAGGTGGCATCTCTCCCTGCTCGATGAGCCACCTGACCGTGCGCTCGAGGGTGACCTCGATGGGTGTGTAGACGAGGTCGAGCTCCCGTTCGGCGCGCGATCCGTCGTAGATGTGGCCGTGCACCAGCGTGCGCACCATCTCTCCACATAAGGGAGAGTCCTTGCCCCGGACCCGAAAGGCGTTCGCCGCGAGCCCACCCGCCGCGACCGCCATTCTGCCGGGGATGAAACGCGGGACATACTTGACGCCCGTGATGCGAGCCATGAGCCCAAGCGCGTTGATCGCCGAGATGGTCCCGCTGTTGAGGATGTAACGCTCCCACGGTCGCCCCTTTTGCTCGGCGAGCAGGTGACCGCGCGTGCAGTCGTCGATGTCCACGAGGCTGAAGCGGGTATTGACGAAGTACTTGAGCTTGCCCGTGAGGTAGTAGGTGATGATCTTCGCCGTGCCGCCGGCTCGTCCCGGCCCCTGTACGGACGACGGATTGACGCACACGAGCTCGAGGCCCTTCGAGCGAGCGAGGTCCATTACGGCGCGCTCCGCCTCGAACTTCGACCGTTCGTACTCAGACAGGAACCAACCCCTGTGCATGGCGTCCTCGCGCCCCACGGTGCGGCTCTTTTCGCCTACCGTCGCAGCCGATGACGTGTACACGATCCGCTTCACGCCGGCGCGCAACGCCGCCTGCACCACATTCAAAGAGCCCTGAACGTTGACCTCGAACAGTGGTGAGCGGTCCTTCAGGCAGAAGGCATTGACACCCGCGGCGTGATAGACGACATCGCACCCGATCATGGCCTTCTCCAAAGACTCGAAGTCCAGCAGATGACCGGTGACGGGCGTCGCTCCGGTGTCCTCGATCTTTCCGGCCGCTTCCTCGGAGCGACAGAGACCCGACACCTGACGGCCGTCGTCGACCAGGCCCTGCAAGATCGCGCTGCCGAGCAATCCGGTTCCGCCCGTCATGAAGACACGGTCGGCCATCGTTAGTGTTTCCGTCCCGATGCGGATAGGAGGTGCGAGAACCGGCTCAGGTACTCCACTCCAGACATGACCGTGACCCCCGTGGCTGCGATCATCACCCACTCATCCAGGAGCAGGGGGCCGATGTCGATCGGGAATCTGATGATTGCGAGGGTGATTGCGAGGAACTGCACATTGGCCTTGAGCTTCCCCCAAATCGACGGCTTCATGACGGTCCCGTCTGCGGCGATCAAGCCCCGCAGACCCATGATCATAAGTTCGCGCCCGATGATGATAGTCGCCACCCACATCGAGGCTCGGCCCACCTGAACGAGCGCAATGAGGACCCCCGTGACCAGGAGCTTGTCGGCGGTCGTATCAAGGAACGCGCCCAGTGACGTGACCGCCCCCCACTTGCGTGCCAGACGACCATCGAGGAAGTCGGTGAACGCAGCGCCCAGAAATAGCACTGCGGCGATTCCGTAGGCGTAGCGAAGGTCGTCTCCAAAGGCGATGAAGGCCATCACGACGGGGACGAGCGCGCTGCGAGCGTAGGTGAGCCAGGCCAGGACCTTGACCGCGCGCTCGTTGTCGATGGTCACAGTGGGTGCTCCCTCAGCAGCTCCCGCACCCTGGTTCCCGAATCGCACTCGAGGGCGCGCTCCGCCATCGAGCAGGCGTCCTCGAGCTTCGTCGCCCGAACCGCGTCCTTGACCGCCGCGATGGCCGGGGGGCTCATGCTCAACTCGGTCGCCCCCAGTCCCAGCAGCAGCGAGGTTGCAAGAGGGTCGCCTGCGATCTCGCCGCACACACCTACCCAGGCGTCGTAGGAGGCGGCCGCGCGCACCGTCTCGGCTATCAAGCGCAGGACCGCGGGGTGCAACGGATCGGCCAAGGGAGCGGTCTTGGCATTGCCGCGATCGGCCGCCATCGTGTACTGGCTCAGGTCGTTGGTTCCGATCGAGAAGAAGTCGACGCGTGGCGCGAAGCGCTCTGCGGTCAGGGCCGCGGCGGGTACCTCAACCATGATTCCGAGCTGCAGGTCAACCGGGTTGCCGCCGTTCAACGCCTCTTGAAGCACGCTGCGAGCCGACATGAACTCATCGAGGTTGGCCACCATCGGGAACATGACTCGCACGGGATGCGCCAGCGCGACTCGAGCCAGCGCCCTGAGCTGGGTTGTCAACAGATCGCGTTCGGCGAGGCTGAGTCGGATGCCGCGCACACCGAGGAAGGGATTGGTCTCGGTGGGGAGGCGCAGGTAGGTAAGCGGTTTGTCGGCGCCAACGTCCAAGGTCCGAACCGTCAGCGGACGGCCCTCCAGAGCCTCCGCGATGGCGAGATAGACCTCGCGCTGCTCGTCCTCTGACGGCATCTCGCTCCGACCGAGAAAGAGGAACTCCGTTCTCAAGAGGCCGACGCCGTCCGCGCCGGCCCGGACGGCTTTACTCGCCTCGGAGGCGGAGCCGATGTTGGCGGCGACCTCGATGATGACTCCGTCGGCCGTGACTGCGGGCTCGGTGGCCGCTTCTCTTGACGCCGCCGCCGCCTCGGCCTGAGCGCGCGTCGCTCCTTCGTAATGATCTTTCTGTGCGGGGGCCGGGTCGATGATGATGATGCCCCGGTCGCCGTCCACGATGATGTCGCTCGCCTCCGCCACGCCGAGGACAGAGTCGCCGAGTCCGACCACGGCCGGAACCCCGAGGGCCCGAGCCAGGATGGCGCCGTGCGAGGTCGGACCACCCGTAGCGGTTGCGATGCCTAGGACCATGTCCGTGTCGAGCCCCGCCGCGTCGCTCGGCGTCAGCTCCCTGATGACCAGAATCCCAGGCTGGTCGAGTCTCGCCACCTCGGGAGGTTGGTCCATGAGATGGGCCACGACGCGACGGCCGACGTCGAGCAGGTCCCCGCTCCGCTCGCGCAGTCGCTCGTTGTCCACGGATTCGAGCTCCGCCGCCGACTCCTGCACGACCGTCCACAGGGCGTTCGCCGCGTTGCTCCCCTTGTCGCGGATGAGGCTTGCCGCGCGCTCCCTCAGTGAATCGTCTTGCAGCATGAGCAGGTGAGCGTCGAAGATCTGCGCCTCGTAGTCGCCCGCGTTTCGAGCAACCTGTGCCCGGAGCCCTTCGATCTCCGTCGCCGCAACGCGCGTCGCTTTCTCCAGGTCAGCTATCTCGCGCTCGGGGTCGTCGGAGTTGTGGTCCGTGACGTCCGGGTCCGCCCGCCGGAGATGCCGAACGGCTCCCAAGGCGTTGCCCGGCGAGGCGGCGAGACCGGCCACGCCGCCCTCGGGGAGGTCGATCTGCGCCGGTCCCCGGTTATCGGGGGGCTCATCGATCACGGGATCCCCGAAGTTGTCCCCGGCGAGCTCCTCCAGCGCGGCGATGGCAGCCTCGGCCCCCGGCCCCCACGCGCGCACCAGGATCTCCGAGCCCTGAACGATGCCGAGGGTTGTCAACGAGTTGAGGCTGGTGCCTGCGGCGGGCCCCCTTCCCGCGGTCAGGTTCTCGACCTCGATGCGAGCGTCGTGTTCTCCCACCGTTCCGACGAAGCGAGCTGCGGGGCGCGCATGGAGACCGAGCGGGTTGTCGATGACGATGCGACTCTCCACCGGAGCTCCCTCGTTGACCAGAGGGCCCCGCTCGAATCCGTTCGAGGCGTCCGAGGAGCCGACTCCCAGGTGCGAGGCCTTGCCGGCCAGTCCGCCGCGCGCCTCGGCGGCGACCTCCTCGAGCGCACGACCCAACTTCGCCGCGGTCGCAGCGGCCACCGTGCCCTCGACCAGGGGGGCCTCGCACAACATCACGTGCGCGCGCCTGTCCTCCGCGAGCATCTCGACGGCCATCTCGGCGCTCATGACCGCACTGCCGAGATCCATCATCACCAGGACGCCGTCGTCCGAGTACGAGTCGTTGATCGCTTCGAGCACCCGCAGTGCATCTGTGCCGAGGGCGTCTGGCTCGTCCGTCCCTCCGGCCGCGCCGAGCAGGACCTCGTCGCCGCCCATCTCGCGCGCAAGCTCGACCACGCCCTCTGCGATCTTGCGGCTATGGGAGACGACGACGATTCCGACCACGGCCGAACCCTACCCGGGCCGAGAGGCCGACTTAGTCCAGTCCATAGGAGCGATAGAGCAACGCGATCGGATGAACGGAGTCGATGCTGGTGCCGTGTTCGATCTGCCACCGGCACGTCTCGCTGTCGCACACCGACAGCGCGGGAGCTGCCGCCCTGATGTCCTCGAACAGAGGCCGGCCGACCTCCATGGCGATGGCGTACTTCTCTTTCTTCAGGCCGTACGTTCCCGCGATCCCGCAGCACTCCCGGTTGGAATCCGTCGCCTCGAGCTCGGGGATGAGGCCGAGCAGTTCCAGCGCCGGCGTGCCGATGCCGTGGCCACGTTGCTGACAGGGGGCGTGATAGGGAACCTTCATCGGCAGAGGACCGAAGTCGGTCTTGAGCTCGCCGCGCTCATGGAGGTCGGCGAGCCACTCGCAGATGTCGTACATGTGCCCGGACACCGTGGTGAGGTCGTCGTCCTCGACGCCGAGAATCTCGTGTGCCTCCCTCTTGAGCATGAGCCCGCAGCTCGTCGAGGTCGCGACGATGTCGTAACCCTTTCGGGCATAAGGGACCAACGTGCTCACGAGCCGTTTCACGTAAGCGGTGGCGTCGTCGAAGAGGCCGTTGGATTGCAACGGAAGTCCGCAGCAGCCCTGCCCTTTCGGGACGATGACGTTGAAACCGTTGTGCTCGAGGACGGCGACGGTCTTGGCGCCGAGGTCGGGCTCGAAGTAGTTCGTGCTGCAGCCGTGGAAGTAGACGACCGTCCGCTCGAGCGAGGGCGACTCGTGCTTGCGGGCCCACCGCTGAAAAGTGCGTCCCGCAAAGACCGGCAGCGGCGCTCGGCGGTGCACCTTGACGGCCCTCTCGACCGCCGTCCTCACTGCTTTGTTGCGCAGGGTCCAGTTGGCGATCGGCGCCACGGGGGTTGCAAGTCGCGCGCCGACCGTGGGCCGGGCGATGATCTTGTCGCGCAGTGGGATGCCGTTGCGTTCTTTCAGCGTCCGGCGCGCCCGGGCGTTGATCTCGGCGATCTTGACTCCTTGAGGGCAGACGTGCGTGCAGATCCCACAGCCAGAGCAGTAGTCGAGCGAGTCGTCTGGTGAGATGCCGCCGGTGCGAAAGCGCTCGGCTTGGGGGCCGACGTACTTCGGTCCGGGAAAGAGCGGGGTGGCGCGCGACACCGGACAGTAGCTCTCGCAGATCGTGCACTTGACGCAGTGGTCCAGCGAGCCTCGAATCAGATCTTCGATCACTTCGACTCCTCGATGATGACGCCGGCGGCGCGGTAGCCGCTCGACAGACTGATCCCGTCGCCCGACTTCTCTTTCCAAGCGGCCGCACCGCCCAGGGACGCTCCGACGACGGCCACGTTGGCGTAGCTTCGGTTCCCCTCTGCATCGAGCGGGCGCAGCGACTGGTCGACACTTATCCCCGCGCGTCCCATGGGGTGCTCGTCGAAATAGTGGGGGCCGAAGCGCTCCTCGGCCTCGTCGGGAACGCCCGCCACCTGCAGTCCGAAGATCTCCTCTTTCACCTGCCACGACGAGTCCATGGTGACGGCTCCCGACGCAAAACCGCCGGAGGCGAGGATGAACTGCCTCGCCGGATGAGGCTTGACGCGCGCGGCACTGCTTACTTGCACCGCGGTCACCCTGCTCCCATCGGTCTCGGCCCCCACCGCCTCTGCTCCGATGATGGTCCGGCCCCCCGCGCGTTCGAACTGAGTGCGAAGGACGTTGTAGAGACGCATGCCCGGCACCGACGGTGGCAGGCTCGGGACCTCGAAGACCGGGCGCTCGAACGCATCCTGCAGCTCGTTCCAGACCTCGTGCGGACGTTGCACCCCGAGCACCGCAGGGAAGGCGACCACCTCGTCGTCCTCGAGCTGAGTCGCCACCTGAGTGATGACGGCGCGGCGGAACCGTGCGTCGTCGAAGAGGCGGGCGAAGTCGAGGCCGTTGACGTCGGGCTCTCCCCCGGTCGGTGCTTCGATCTGAATCGCACGAGCCGTCACCCCGACGCCGGAGGGAAGCTTGACGGCGGAGGTGTTCTGGGCGGCGAGCGCAGGCCAGAAATCCTTGAGTTGGCGCAGACCGACGAAGACGATCCTGCCTCCGTTGCGAAGGTCCCCCTCCGCCATCGTCTCCGGCACGAGCGCACTCGGCTTTGCCGCTCCGATGGCGGTCGGCAGCATGAGGTTGCCGTCGCCGCCGGCGTAGCGATAGCCGACGAACCGCTGCATGAACCATGCCAGCGCGTCCCGGACGGTGGTCGCACCGATGGCGGCGTAGGGGTGCTGGGGATTGCGTTGGATAAAGGCGGGCAGAGCCTCGATCGGATCCTCCACCAGTTCCGGATCATAGCCGAGTACGTCGATGGTACCCGGGGCAAGATGAGTCGAGCCCACCCCCTTCGCGACCACAGTGACGCTGAGTCCGGCCTCCTGACAACGCAGCGCGGCGACGAGGCCGGACAGGCCCGTTCCGACCACCAGCACATCTCTCATGCGGACTGCCCGTCGTGCTCGGCTAGGTCGTCGTGCGGCAGGTGCTCGACGTCGAGGAGTCCTTGGAAGATCCAGTCGTCGAGCCGCGCCTGGCGCAACTGGTCTCCGTAGAGGATCGGTTGCACGCCCTTCCATCGCTCCTGCAGGAAGTCGTGGAGTGACTTGTTGGCGGCGGTGTTGTCGATCTGTTCGACGTTGTGGAGGATCCCCGTGGCGCGGTACATGCAGAAGCCGCCCTGACAGGGTCCCATGCCGAGTCGCAGGGAGCGGCGGATGTCGTCGAGGATCGTCGAGTTGCGCTGCGCCATGACCTCTTCGAGCTTGCGGCGCTGGATGAGCTCGCACTCGCAGATGAGCTGGTCGTGGTGCATCGTCTCTTCCCGCTTCACGAGGCGCTCGCCAAGTGAATAGAAGTTCCCGTCCTTCGAGGCGGGAAGCGGATCGATCGCGGTCCGGCAGTCGCGCTTGTCGTCGAGTTGCTCGCACATCTTGTCGACGGTCTCCTCGGCCATCATGCGGAAGGTCGTCAGCTTGCCTCCGGTGATCGTGAGAAAGCCCGCCACTCCGTCGCGCTGGTGATGGTCGAGCAATGCATGACTGCGGCTCACGTCGCGCGTGTCGCCGCTATCGGCCGCCTTGGCGTCCTTGAACAACGGTCGCACCCCCGCCCACACACGCAGCGCTCTCGCCTGCCGAAAGCCCGGTACGAGCTTCTCGCCGTCGTCGAGCATCCGATCGACCTCGTCGCGCGTGACCTCGGGCTCGTCCGGAGCCTTGATGCGGATGTCGGTCGTGCCGATCACGCTGACGGTGCGGATGGGAACGAGGATGTCACCGTCCGCCGGCATCGTGCAGCGGTTGATCACCGTGTTCACGAGCCGGTGGTTCATGGCGATCATGATGCCCTTGCCCGCAAGCACCTCGACGCCGGGGCAGCCGGCCATGTCGGCGATCACCCCGGCCCATGCGCCGGTCGCGTTGATCGTGAAGTCGGCGTGGATGTCGAACTCCTCGCCGGTCAGCTCGTTGCGCACCTTGGCGCCCCGCACAGTGTCGGCATCCTTGATGATGTCGAGCACGCGGTGATACGTGAGAATCCGCCCGCCGTGCTCCCTAGTTGCCCGTGCGCAGGCCCACACCAGCTTCCAGGAGTCGATGGCCGCATCCGGAACCGTGAACACGCGCGAGATGGCCGGGTTGAGCCTCGGCTCTTCCTCGAGGGCGCCGGCGACGGTGATCTCCTCGACCGGAATGCCGCAGTCACGACAGCCCTGCTGGAACTCGTCCCCGAAGGCGTCGTCGTCCCAGGGCGTCGACACGAAGTAGCCGCCGGTGTCCTCGATGGTGTCGGCTGCGACGCGTCGCAGGATGAAGTTCTCGTGGATGCACTCCCGGGCGGCGAGGGGATCCTTTACGGCGTAGCGCCCGCCGGAGTGCAGAAGCCCGTGAAAGCGCCCGGTCGTGCCCTCGGCGAGGTCCTTGCGGTCGACGAGGATGGTCAGGAAGCCTCGAGTGGCCGCGTCCCAGGCGACACCGGCTCCGGTGGCGCCGCCACCGATAACGAGAACCTCAGTCTGCACGCTAACCACCGCGCCACTCTAGATGCTCCGAGACTCCAAGATGCGGTCACGCTGAGGCCAATCCGCGGGTGATCCGACTACGTTCTCGGCTTCGACTTCAGTCTCGGCTCAAGCAAGGGTCACGACCACTCAAATCTCACCAGAGTGCCATGAGGCAATCAGGATCGACCCTCGCTGACATCGGATAGGGTGTCACAGATGATATCGGAAGAGGTATCATCATTCCCAAGATGACTACCTGGGCCGGCAACCTCATTCGCATGGCTCGCCACGAGAAGGGCCTCTCCCAACGGGACTTGGCCCGACGTGGCCGGACATCGCAGGCCGCGATCGCCGCCTACGAATCCGGCCGGCGCTCACCCACGCTCGAAACCCTGGCGCGGATCATCCGAGGGGCGGGGCTTGATCTTCGCATCCGGCTCGAGAAGCAAGACGACCATGATCAATGGCTTGCTCGTTACGAAGCGGGCCTCCCGGCCGAGGTGGTGGAGGCGTGGCGCCGACGGGACCGAGAGCTATTGGCGGAGGCTCGAGCCGAAGGCACCGAGCGCTCAGTTAATAGCCGGTGAAGTGAAGGCGAAGCGATGATCGAGAGAAGCGACCTCTCACCCGTTGCGTTCGAGAGCATCATCGAAGTCCTCAACAAGCGCAGGGTCAAGTACGTGGTGATCGGCGCGCTCGCCGCACTGCTGCAAGGAGTTCCGCTGCCGCGTAGTGCCGACATCGACGTGACGCCGGCCTCCGACGTTGAGAACAAGAAGAGGCTCGCGCGTGCGCTGCGGGACTTGAAGGCGAAGCTACGTACACCAGGCCTGGACGAGTCGATCGAGATCACGCTCGACGAACGAACCTTCACCGGCATGGTGACCATGACCTTCACCACCACGTTCGGTCCGCTCGACATCTGTTTCGTGCCCGATGGAACAGGGGGTTACGAGGATCTCAAGCTTAGCGCCCTGACCGTCACACGCTTCGGCGTCAAGATCCCGGTCGCATCCGTGGCGGACATCACGCGTTCGAAACGTGCGGCCGGCCGGGAGAAGGACGCTGCTCATCTGCCCGAACTTCTGGCCTTTTTGGAAGAGGAGCGAAAGTCATCCGAACGATGATCCTGACGCCGGCGATGATCCAGTTACCAGTCCGAGGCTTCTGACCGCCGTTCTGTCACGATGCCCGCGTGGGGGCCGGCGCGACTTGACTGCGCCGGCCCCCCTTCTGCGTGATGCTCTGGCTGTTGCTAGGTCCAGATCGCTTACTCGGTCCAGTCGAAGCTCTTGGTGACCGCCTTCTTCCAGAAGCCGTACTCCTTCTCGACCTCGCCCTTGTCCATCGACGGGCTCCAGCGCTTGTCCTCGAGCCAGTTCTCGCGCAGGTCGTCGACCTCTTTCCAGAAGCCGACCGCGAGCCCCGCCGCGTAGGCCGCGCCGAGCGCAGTTGTCTCGGGGACCTTCGGGCGCACCACGTCGACGCCGAGGATGTCGGCCTGGAACTGCATTAGGAGGTCGTTGCCGACCATGCCCCCGTCGACCTTGAGCTCCTTGAGGTCCACGCCCGAGTCCTTGTTCATGGCCTCGACCACCTCGCGGCTCTGCCATGCGGTCGCTTCGAGCACCGCACGTGCGATGTGCCCCGCGTTGACGTAACGGGTCAACCCGGCGAGAACGCCGCGCGCGTTGCCCTTCCAGTAGGGAGCGAACAGTCCAGAGAACGCCGGCACGAAGTAGGCGCCGCCGTTGTCCTCGACGGTCTTGGCGAGCTCCTCGACCTCGGGAGCCGCCTTGATCATCTTGAGGTTGTCGCGCAGCCACTGCACGAGGGCTCCGGTGATGGCGATCGCACCTTCCAGGCAATAGACCGTGTCCTGGTCGCCGATCTTGTAGCCGACGGTGGTCAGCAGGCCACTCTTGGACTGCACCGCGTCCGTGCCCGTGTTGAGTAGGAGGAAGTTGCCCGTCCCGTACGTGTTCTTGGCGTCACCGACGTCGTAACAAGCCTGTCCGAAGGTTGCGGCCTGTTGGTCGCCGAGGTCACCGGCGATGGGGATGCCCTCGAGCACGCCCTTGGCCTCTGCGTAGACCTCGCTCGAGGCGTGGATCGCAGGCAGCATCGCGGTGGGAACGTCGAGCGTCTTGGCGATGTCCTCGTCCCACTGCAGCGTCTCGAGGTCCATCATCATCGTGCGGCTCGCGTTAGTTACATCGGTGACGTGCACGCCTCCCTCGGTGCCCCCCGAAAGGTTCCATATGAGCCAGGAGTCAATGTTCCCGAACAGGATGTCGCCTCCGGCGGCCTTGTCACGCAGACCGTCGACGTTGTCGAGTACCCACTTGGCCTTGGGGCCTGAGAAGTAGGTCGCGATCGGGAGACCGGTCTGTGCCCTGAAGCGGTCCTGGCCGCCGTCGCCGGACAACTCGTCGCAGATCTTGTCGGTGCGAGTGTCCTGCCACACGAGCGCGTTGTGCACGGGCTCGCCGGTGGTCTTGTCCCACAGCACGGTGGTCTCGCGCTGGTTGGTAATGCCCACCGCAGCAAGGTCTGTCGCTTTGATGCCGGCCTTGTCGAGCGCGCCCTTGATGACCTCCTGGCTGCGCTCCCAGATCTCGTTGGCGTCGTGCTCGACCCAGCCCGGCTTGGGATAGATCTGCTCGTGCTCCTTTTGATCGAAGTCCACCACGTCCCCGCCGTGGTTGAAGATCATGAAGCGGGTGCTGGTGGTGCCCTGGTCTAGGGCCCCCACGTATTCGGCCATAGTGCTCCTCTCCTCCCTGGTCGTGCTTCTAGTCCGACGAACTTCCGAGAACCTCTGATGCGGTCTTCATGAGCAGGTACGTCGATGTCGCACCCGGGTCCTGATGTCCTGCGCTGCGCTCCCCGAGATAGCTGGCGCGCCCCTTGCGGGCGACCAGTGGGATCGTGGCCTTCATGCCCTCCTCTGCGGCGCTCTCGGCCGCTTTCAGAGCATCTGTGAACGAGGTGCTCTCCGCCGCCGCTTTCGACAGCGCCTCGGCGGCCGGAGTGAGCGCGTCGATCATCGTCTTGTCACCGGGCTCGGCCTTGCCGCGCGCCTTCACGCCCGTGAGGGCTGCTTGGAGCGCTGCCGACCAGTCCTCGACGGACAACTCCGACTTGCCCGCGCTCGCGGCACCCATTTGCATGAACAGCGTTCCGTACAGGGGGCCTCCTGCGCCGCCGACCTTGGATACGAGCGTCATCCCGACTGTCTTGAGCAGCCCGCCGATGTCGTCTCCCGGGTCGTCGCCGATTTCCTCGACGACCGCGTTCATCCCCCGGTTCATGTTGCTGCCGTGGTCCGCGTCTCCGATCGCCGAGTCAAGCTCGGTCAGATACCCCTTGTTCTCGGCGATCGTCGACGCGTAGAGCTCGATCCAGCGAACGACATCCGCCCCCGTGACGGCCGACGAGCTCACCTCCTGCTTCCCCCGATCGTCAGGCCCCCCACCTCAGACCCGTCGTGTTGACGGGTGCGTCCCACAGCTTCGTCAGTTCGTCGTCGAGCTTCAGAAGCGTGATCGAGCACCCCGCCATCTCCAGCGACGTGATGTAGGAGCCGATCAGGTTGCGAGTGATGTTGATGCCCCTGCCGTCCAGGAGCTTGTTGAGTTCGTTGTAGACGATGTAGAGCTCGATCAGCGGCGTGCCGCCCATCCCGTTGACGAAGGCGAGAACCTCGTCGCCCTGCTCAAACGGCCCATCGTCGACGATCGCCGCCGCCATCTGCTCGACGATCTCGGATGCTGGAGCAATTTGCTTGCGCTCGCGTCCCGGCTCGCCGTGGATGCCGATGCCGATCTCCATCTCGTCTTCGCCGAGATCAAAGGTCGCCTTGCCCGCTCCCGGAGTAACGCAACTCGTCAGCGCCATGCCCATGGAACGGCTCTGCGAGTTGACCTTGCGGCACAGTTCTGCGACCTCGGCCAGAGAAGACTTGGCCTCGGCCGCGGCACCGCAGATCTTCTCGGCGAGCACCGTGGCCCCGACTCCCCGGCGTCCCGCCGTGTAGAGGCTGTCCTGCACCGCAACGTCGTCGTCGATGACCACCGCCTCGACCTCGATCCCCTCGGTCTTGCCGAGGTCGGCAGCCATCTCGAAGTTCATAACGTCGCCGGTGTAGTTCTTGACGATGTGCAAGACGCCGGCCCCTCCATTGACGGCTGTGGTTGCCGCGAGCATCTGGTCCGGCGTCGGCGAGGTGAAGACCTCGCCTGGACAAGCAGCGTCGAGCATTCCCATGCCGACGAAGCCCCCGTGCATCGGTTCGTGTCCGGAGCCTCCTCCGGACACGATCCCGACCTTGCCTTGAACCGGGGCATCCGCACGCACTACATAGTGCGGATCGATATGGACCTTGACGTCGGGATGCGCTGCGGCGACACCCTGCAGCGCCTCCCTGACGACGTCGTCCGGATTATTGATCAGCTTTTTCAACGTCAGTGCCTTCCCGTTCGCTGGTGGCTTAACCTCGGGCGGTCGTTTGCCGGAGTTATGGCCACAACACCTGGAACAGGAGCGCCCCGAGCACACCTCCCACGAGAGGGGCGGCGACGGGTATCCATGCGTAACCCCAGTCGGAGTCTCCCTTGCCGGCGATCGGAAGCACCTGGTGCGCGACGCGAGGTCCAAGGTCGCGCGCCGGGTTAATCGCGTAGCCCGTTGGACCGCCGAGCGACAGCCCGATGGCGAGAACGAGGAAACCGACGAGAAGCGGGGTTACTCCACCAGGTCCGGGGCCTCCGGCCTCAGCGTTGGCGCCGAATCCCAATGCCAGCACGCCGATGAGCAGCATGGCCGTTCCGATGACCTCGGTGATGAAGTTCATGACCGGGTTGCGGATGGCGGGGCCCGTGGAGAACACGGCGAGCTTCAGACCCGGATCCTCGGTGACGCTCCAATGCGAGAAATACGAGACGAAGACCAGGCACGCTCCGATGAATGCTCCGGCCATCTGGCCGAGCAGGTACTGAGGCACGTCCCCCCAAGGAAGCTCCCCGATCGCTGCAAGACCGACCGTGACCGCAGGGTTGATGTGCGCACCACTGAACTGACCCACGGCGTATACCGCGATCGTGACCGCCATCGCCCATCCGAACGTGATGACGATCCAACCTGCGTTCTGAGCCTTGGACTCGTTGAGCAGTACCGCTGCTACCACTCCATCACCGAGCAAGATCAGGATGGCCGTGCCAACCAACTCAGCAACAAAGATGTTATCCATGCTCCCCCTTCCCTTGTGAAGCCTCGAAACGACTCCGACGGACAAACCGGACCACCCGGGACACAGGTCATTCGAGGTCAGTCAGACCGTTGCGCGCGCTGGCGACTCGGTCCCTGCCCCCCGGATGGCATCGACCCTCTTGAGAGACTTCAACGCTCAGCCGCGAAAATGTCAAGAGTCGTCACGCACTAACTTCTTCGTTCGAACGTCCTGCGCGCCGAATGCCTGCGCGAAGCGGGATCATTCACCCATCCCGCTCGGCAGTGCGGGGTTCGTAACCGGTTAGGCGGAGGGTCGCCACTCGTCCCGCATCTCAAGCATCGAGCCCTCGACCCGTTGCGTGAGCGCGCGGTGATGCTCGCCCGGAAGGGGATGGATCGGCGAGCCGAAGCGCACCGACACTGGATGCTTGCGGGGCCAGCCACGACCCACCGGCATTGCTTCGTAGGTCCCGCTGACGAGGATCGGGACGACCGGAAGATCGTTTGCTATCGCCATGAAGGCGGCCCCCATTTTGAGGCGTGCGAGCTGCCCGTCGCGCGAGCGTGTCCCCTCGGGATAGAGCAGGAGATTCCATCTGTCGCTCACGAGGCGGTCGATTCGATCGCCCGTGGTCTTGGAAACACCGCCCTTGCGGTCGATGGGAACTGTGGCGAACGACAGAGTGACCAGACCTGCGATGATGCGATTCTGATAGAAGTAGTCCGCCGCTGCGATGGTTGCGGTGTGCTGCCGCCAGGGGCGCGGAAGCGCGCGCAGGATGCTGGGTGTATCGAGGTGGCTCGAGTGATTGGCCACGAAGATGACCGGGGGCTTCAGGTGGTCGAAGAGGTTCCGTCCCAGCGTGATCGGCTTGGTGTAATAGTCGATGATCGTGCCGAGCGTGTAGCAGACGATGATCTCACGAGCTACGCCCGCCGCCGGCGTGCGCGCCCAAGACGTGTCGAATTGTTCGCCTTTGCGTGCCATATGTGTCGACCCTCTGAACTCGACCCAACTCCATACCCCTCAACCCGCCGCGGAGTCTAACCCCCTCGCGCTCTAGAGGTCCAAGCTCAGTCTCCGCGCGGAACAGCACGCCGCGGAGGACGACGACGGTCTGGAATCAGTGGCTGGAGGCTCGCCACGAGCCCTGCGATCCGCTCGGTGATATCGGCGCCGGCCCTCGCCCGATCCACTCTGTCCTCGGGATCGCCCCTGTAGGAGACCGGTTGGCCGAAGCGCAGCGCCAGCTCCTGCCCAATCCTCCAGTTCGGACGGTGGTTCTTCGGCCACACGTTCGAGGTCCCCACACACCGCACGGAATCACCGGCGCCGAGGCGCGCAGCGCCAGACGGGAGGCGCCCGTCTTGGACGGCATGGGACGTAGATGACGATCGGTCGTCACCGTTCCCTCGGGAAAGATGCACACGATCTCTCCGGCGGCAAGAGCCTCGTAGGCGTGCTCGAGGGCCAGCAGAGCATTCGAAGTCCCGCGTTGCACCTCGATCTGCCCGCAGCCCCGGAGTACCCAGCCGACCTTTCGATCGTTCATCAGCTCACTCTTGGCGAGGAAGCGAGGTCGACGTCCGGCCTTGACCACCGCGTTGCCGATCGCCAGGGGGTCGAGATAGGAGATGTGGTTGGCGGCGATGATGGCCGGGCCCTGTATGGGAATCTGATCGAGCCCCTCGATGTGCCACCGAAACCAGGCGCGCAGAGGTGGGACGACCACCCACTTCGTTGCGACGTAAATGGGTTCCATTGCTTGTCAATACTCCTGCATGGGGCAAGCACCGGCCATGCTGCCTACAATGTCGAGCGTGAAAGGCGCGCACCTGAAGATCGCTCAGATATCAGACATCCACTGCGGGCACCCGATGTTCGATGGTGAGCTGCTGAATCATGCCATCGACGAGATCGTCGAGCTGAAGCCCGACCTCGTCGTCATCGCAGGCGATCTCACCTCCGAGGGTTACGCACCCCAGTTTCGCCAAGCCAAGCGCTATCTCGATCGTCTCGACGATCTCGAGATGGTCGTCATTCCCGGCAACCACGACCTCATGAACGTCGGTTTCCTGCACTTTCGTGATTCCTTCGGAAAGTCAGACAGCGTCGTCCGAATCCCCTTCAATCCAGAGGGCTCGGGCAATCCCAGCAAGTGGGCGACGGTCGTCGCGATCAACTCCTCCAAACCCGATCTCGCCGAGGGCGAGGTCGGTCACGTCAAGTACGACTGGATTCGAAAGGCCTTCGAGTGGCCGGACGACTATCGGATCTTCGTGATCCACCACCATCTCGTCCCGATCCCCGGGACGGGACGGGAACGCAACATCGTGTGGGACGCGGGCGACGTTCTGGCACTCCTGACCGAGCTCGAGGTCGACCTCGTCCTTTCGGGCCACAAGCACGTCCCCAATGTGTGGCAGCTTGGCGACATGCTGCTCATCAACTCCGGCACTGCGTCGAGCCACCGCGTGCGCGGATACACGAGGCCCTCGTACAACGTCTTGGAGATCAACGATGAAAGCCTTAGCGTGATCCAGAAGTATCCGGGCATCGGCGAGATCCTTGCCGCCCGCTACGTCAGAGACGAACGAACTCTGACCCTGAACCCACAACTCGCAGGCATGTTCAACAGGGGGGCCTGGAGCGTATGACGACCGAGAGGCAGTCACCATGATCGTTCGAGTAACCGATACCGCCATCGATCCCGAGGACCTCGCACGATGCACGGAGGTGGTTAGAGACAAGGTCAAGCCGGCCTTCGACTCTCTTCCGGGATGCCGGGGAATCGAGATTCACGTGCGCGTCGACGAGCGCCACGGAGACCTCATCGAGGTCGCCGCCGTATCCAGATGGGATTCGGTCGAGGCGATGGAGAGTGCTGTGCGCTCGGAGCAGTACGCCGAGGCGATGTCCGACGCAAGAAGGCTGTTTCACCAAGCCCCGATAGTGCGTATCTTCGAGGTCGCCGAGTAGCTTAGAGCCGACCGTCGACCTCGACGCGGCGGGACTGGGACATCCAGCTCCTGTGCAGGCCGGCGTAGACGCTCCCCTGCTCCCCCGCCAGCTCATGGTGAGGTCCTCGTTGCACGATGACGCCGTGGTCGAAGACCAGCACCTCGTCCGCCGCCTCGGCCGTGGACAACCGATGCGCGATGGCTATCGTCGTGCGGCCGCGCGTCAGTCCTTCGAGCGCTCGTTGCAGGCGTACCTCGGTTGCCGGATCCACGGCCGAGGTCGCCTCGTCGAGCAGCAGGAGATCGGGATTGGCGACGTAGGCACGCGCCAGCGCAACGAGCTGACGCTCCCCGACCGAAAGCATCTCGCCTCGCTCTCCGACGCGTGACTCGAGTCCTTGCGGAAGCGCAATGAGCCAGTCGCTGAGGCCCAGCTCTCCAAAAGCAATGCGGATGTCCTCGTCCGAGAGGAGCGCCCGTCCCCGGCGGACGTTCGTCGCCAGCGACGCGTCGAACAGGAAACCGTCTTGAGGAACCATTACGACGCGGCGACGCAACTGCTCGAACGGGACGGCGTCGAGCGGCACTCCGTTGACGAGCACGCGTCCGCTCGAGGGGTCCATGAGCCGGGTCAGGAGCTTCGCAAAGGTCGTCTTTCCCGAACCGGTCTCACCGACGATGGCGACCCGGCTCTGGGCCTCGATGGCGACGTCGAGCCGGTCGAGGATGACGGGCCCGGTCGGGTAGCGAAAGGCGACCTCTTCGAAGCGGACGGAGATGGGGCCTGGGGGTATGTCGGACACGGGTCCGCCGCCGGCCGGGTCGGCCACGTCCGGCGCCGTATCGAGCACGCCCAGGATCTTGCGCCATCCTGAGATCGCGTTCTGGGCCTGGTCGAGGACTTCGGTCAGCACCTGCACGGGGGCCACGAAGAGGCTGACCAGGAACAGAAAGGCGACCAGACGCCCCGTGGTCATGGAGCCTCCGATGCCCATGTTGACCCCGACGACAACAACCGCGCCCGTGGCGGCCGCCGAAAACAGGCCCCCCGTCGAGAACATGATCGCCGAGGTGCGTCCGGCTCGGTAAGCCGAGAGAGCGTAGCGATCGATGGTGCCCTTCACCTTGGCGTTGGCGCGTTCCTCGACCCCGTAGCCCTTGATGACCTGGGCTCCCATGACCGATTCGGACACCGCGGTGAGCATCTCGGCAACTCTTCCTCGCACCGCGTCGTAGAGCCGCGAAAGGCGAGTCTGGAAGAACCGAAGGACGAACACCAGCGGAACGAAGCAGCCGATGACGACGAGCGTCAGTTCCCACGAATAGAAGAACATCACCACAGTCGCGAGCAGTAGTTGGCCGGACATGATGACGACCCCGATTCCGCTCCACTCCATGAACTGGCTAATCGTGTCGACATCCGCCGTCACACGCGACACGAACGCGCCCCGGTGTTCGGTCGCATGGTGCAGCACCGAGAGATCGTGGATGTGCTTGAACGCCCGCACTCGCAGGTTGCTGAGCGCGCTCTCCGTCGCCCGGACGAGGCGCCGGTGCATCCCGAAACCTGCCACCGCCGTTGCGAGGATCGCCACCACGGCGAGAACGGCCCGGGACGTCACCACGCCGAAGTCCGGTCCCTCATCCGACAGCAGACCTTGGTCGATGGTCTGCTGGATGGCGATGGGGACGACGACCGTGCCGGCCGTTGACACGACCGCGAGAAGCAGCGTCCAGCCGAGTCCCTTGCGGAACTCGGGCGATAGCTGGAGGCCGCGCACCAGCGTCCGCCAGGCCCCCTGAGGCGCGTGTCGCTCGATCTGCTCCTCGGCTACGCTCACCCGCTCACCTCCTCCGGGTCGTCGTAGGCCGACACGAGTCGAAAGTAAGCCGCATTAGAGCGCGCCAATTCTTCATGCGTGCCGCGCGCCTCGATAGTGCCCCGGTTGAGGAAGAGGACCTCGTCGGCCAGAGCAATGGTCGCACGCCGGTAGGCGACGATAACCACGGTCGAGGGCAACGCGGCGGCCTGGAGCCCGCGCAAGATCGCCTGTTCGACGGTCGGGTCGACGCTCGACGTGGCGTCGTCCATGATCAGCAGACGCGGCCGTCTGACGAGCGCCCGGGCCAGCGCCACCCGCTGGCGCTGGCCGCCGGACAACGTCGTTCCGCGCTCCCCGACGATCGTGTCGTAGCCCTGCGGAAGCTTCGAGACGAAGGCATCGGCTTGAGCGAGTTGCGCGGCCTCCCGCACCTCGGCCTCGCCGTCCTCGGCCCCGAGGGTGATGTTGCCTCGCACGGTGTCGTCGAAGAGGAACGATTCCTGGAAGACGATCGCGGTGTTGGCGGGCAGCACTCCCCGGCGCAACCCGCGCAGATCAGCATCGTCGATGTTGATCACGCCATCGTGGGGATCGGCAAGCCTTACCAGGAGATCCGTGATCGTCGACTTCCCCGAGCCCGTCGGCCCCACCAACGCAATGGTTCTTCCTGGCGTGACGTCGAAGTCGACATCGTGGATAACGTTGTCGACCTCATAGGAGTACGAGACCTTGCGTACGTCCACCTGCGCGGGTTTGCCACTTCCGTCTAGCGACGCCTCCCCATAGCTCAGCTCGTCGGTGGCCGACAGTATTCGCTTGACCCGATCCCAGCCGATGACCGCGCGCGGCATGTCCCCAAGAATCCAGCCCACCGCACGAATGGGGAAGGCGAGCTGGGTGAACAGGTAGGCGAACTGCACGAGCTCCCCGGTGGTGAGATCTCCCGAGTCGATGCGGAACGTGCCGGCCACGAGGATCGCAATGACCGCTATGTTCGGCAGCGCTTCGAGAATGGGATCGAAGATCGCACGCACGGAACCCAGGCCTATGAGTTCGTCCCGCAACTCTTCCGAGCGCTCGGCGAACCGCTCCGTCTCTTCCTCTTCGAGCCCGAGGGTCTTGACCACCAAGGCGCCGTCGAAGCTCTCGTGCGCAACGCCTGACACCTGGGCCCGCATCTCCTGAGCGCGCATTGCAAGCGCTTCGGCACGCCGGTTGTAGAAATGGCTAAGCGTGGCGATGGTCGGGATCAGAAGGACTCCGATCATAGTCAGAATCGGATCGGTCGCGATCAGGAGCACGAACGTGATCAGCACCATGAACAGCACTCCGCAGCTCAGTGGGAGGGGCGCGATGAGCCAGAACATCGCCTCGACGTCCGAGTTTGCGTTGGACAGCAGCGAACCGGTCGAGTGGCCGCGATGCCATTCCATGGAGAGTTTCTGATACTGCTCGGTGACCCTGCGGCGGAAGTCGGCCTGCAGGCGATACTGCATCAGGAACGCCCCGGCGCGGCGGCCGATGATGCCGATCGCCTTGAGCAGCGCGACGGCCATGATCGCGGCGACCGCGGCAACCAGCGCCGCGGTCGTGATCGAGCCGCGCCGAATGGCGGGAACGATGACCTCGTCGGTCACGCGACCTAACACGAACGCTTCGGCCACCGTCATAGCCGCGTAGAGCGCAGATCCGGCAAGCCCGGCAGAAAAGGCCTTGGGCTGAAGCCGAATCGACATCTTGAGGATGCCGAGCCCGCGCCGAATGATGTGGCGGTCGGTTGTGGGCATCAAGACCTTTCGTTTCTTCCGGTGCGAGCCTCGGGGGAATCGTTAGGCTAAGGGAGCGCAACCGGTAATTGTGCCGAGCAGCGCTCCCGTCCTGCTCGTCCGCCGCAGCCTAACCTCGGAGCCAAAGAAAAACAAGCCGCGCCTGTTTTTATTAAATTGACAGTGTGTCAGTCGGCGCTGCTCACGGCCTCGTGGCGGGCCGCGCGCAGTGCCTGATCGTCGACCCAGCGGGCATGGGCGTGAGGGTCGAAGGGGTCGATGCGCTCCCGCTGTTTGCGAGCGAGCCGGTCCATGACCGCGAGCGCGTTCGGCTCCTCGTCGGCGGCGCGCAACTCGATTACACCCGCAGCCGCCGCTCGGTCGAGAAAGTCCTCGCCCGTGGCCGAGCGCACGAGGATCATGGTCCACCCCTCCATGCCGAGCCCCCCACACGACAGATCGGCGTGCTCGGCCGCGAAGTCGGGGCAGTGGTGGCACCACTCGTTGGCGTAGGGACGGGCCTCCTTGAGCGGAATGTTGATGTCCTCGCCAGACGCGAGCGTGGCGATGACCTTGCCCTTGACGTTGACCTTCACGACATCCTTCAAGTCGACGCCGAGTTCGTGCTGGACCTTGCCGATCATGAAGGCGTCGTAGTCGAAGGTCTCGCAGCACAACAGCCCGATGACCAGCTTGACCGGACGCACGGGCCGCTTGATCTTCTCAGCCGCCATCTGGCGAACTGCGGTCGACTCGCAAGAGACGCCCACGAGCGCGACGTTCTTGCACTTCGCCTCAGCGGCCTTCTTCAGCCCGAGAGGCGTGGCGCAGTAGGTGTAGCGGGAGCCCGCGGCGGCGATGAGCTCCTCGGAGCTGCGCACGAGCTTAGGCTCGTCGAGCCACGGGACGTTCTCTGAGGGCGCCGCCACGACCGCACCGTCGAGTTCGCCTGTGTCTAGCGCCCAGGCCAGTAGCGCGGTGACCGCTCCCCCGTCCTGGCCGCGATCGAGGATTCGCTGGTCCGTCGCGCGCGCCAGCGTCTTTGACCGATGGGTTCCCTCGGGCTGGTCTTGTGCCCGCCGCCGACCGTGAACGCCGGCCTCGATGACGTCGAGCGCCGGATCCAAACGCAGGCAAGCCATCGCGCACAAAGAGCAGCCGTCCTCGCCGTGAACGCAGTTATCGAAGGGTGAGTTGCCGTCCATCTGCTGAGGATCGAAGTCGCGCAGCTCGAGGACCTTGTGGGGACAGGCGACGATGCACGCCGAGCATCCGCAACAGATCTCGGTGGCGACGATCTCCGAGTAGAGGTGCTTCCAGTGCTTACGCTTGTCGACTGCCATGTCATCTCCTTGCGGTCGCCGCAACGACCGCCTTCGCGGAGAATTCTAATTCCCGCCGTGACGGGGCGACCATGCCCCGTCCGGGGAACGATAGCGCGCCACTCGTCATCGGCGCGGTCATTCGGCTCGCTCGCACTCGTATGGTGTGGCCCATGGACGCCGGACTGCTGCCGGTCAAACGACTGGACCGAGCCAAGGCGCGCCTAGCGGGATCCTTTGGTCCCGACGAGCGTGCCCAGGTCGCACTCGCATTGTTCGAGGACGCTCTCGGGCTCTGCTCGGCGACCTCCTGGCTGCGCTGGTTGGTCGTGAGCGACGACGACGACGTTCTCGCGCGGGCAACCAGTCACGGCCTGGCGACGTTGCGCGACGAGGGCACGGGGCTGAACGACGCACTTTCAATGGCCATCGCAACGCTCACCGCGCGAGGAGCGCGCTCGGTCACCGTCGTGCCCTCCGACATCCCACTTGCATACGAGGAGGATCTCCGTGATCTGCTCGACACCGGCGCGACGAGCGATGTCGTTGTCGTGCCGTCGGAGGGAGACGGCGGGACGAATGCGCTCTACCTCAGCCCCCCCGACCTGCTCGAACCTCGCTTCGGCCCGGCAAGCTTGAAGGCACACGTCGATGCGGCGGCAGAGCGGCAACTGCGCTGCTCGATTCTGGCGCTCCCCCGACTGGCGCTGGACATCGACACCATCGAGGACGTCGATGCCTTCCTTGACCGACCGGCTTACGGTTCGTCTCGGACGCGCGCGCTGTTGCGAACTCTGCGTCCGCGCTAACGGGCGTCAGGCTCCGTGCTCGGGGGTCCGCCGGCGCTCTTCTCCGCCCTCTCGAGCGCGCTGGATTCGGCCCTGCCCGCGAGCTCGTCGAGGCGCGCCGGCGTCGGGATGCGCACGGTCTCGGGACCGCCCTGGAGCAGCAACGCGCCGAGCAGCGCGCCCGCTCCGAGGGTGATCAGCACCACGATCTGGATAGCCGAGGGCGGAGCCGAAGCACCGATCTCGCCGGAGCGCCGGCCCTCTTCATAGCCCGCAGACTTACCCCATGAGTAGCCGGCGGTCAGCAGCAACCCAGCGGCGATGAGAACGAGAAGAACCTGGACGAAGCGGATCGTCCGGCGCTGCCTTCGCAATCCCAGGGGACCCCGGTAGGTGCCCCCTCCCATCTGTCTCTTCATGCGTTGCTCCTATGTCAAGCCGCCGCCGGTTGCAACACCGGCGCGGTCTCGCTTGATGTCATCCGATCACTCCTCATCGTGGTGAAAACGACCCTCACCAGTTGCCGTTTCAAGCATCGGATC
>JALZIB010000014.1 GCA_030860505.1 Actinomycetota bacterium | reverse complement strand
CCGATCTCCTCTTGCTTGCGGGTCTGGCCGATATGTCCTGTGATCTGCTCGAAGCAGCCGAGCAGACCCTTGCGCGTGTGGGTGAGCGATTCGAACGCGCCGGCCTTGATGAGCGACTCGACGGTCTTCTTGTTGAGGCAGACGTAGTCGACCTTGCGGCAGAAGTCGTGAAACGAGGTGAAGTCGCCCTTGTCCCGGCGCGCCTCGACGATCTTCGTAACCACGGCTTCGCCCACGCCGCGCACCGCGGACAGTCCGAAGCGGATGGATTCGCCGACGGGGGTGAAGTCGAGGTCCGAGGAGTTGACGTCGGGGATCAAGACATCGATCCCGCGCTTTCTCGCCATGTGCAGGTACTTCGGTTTGTCGTCCTTGCGATCCTTGACCGAGGTCAGCAGCGCGGCCATGTACTCGACCGGGTAGTGGGCCTTGAGCCACGCGGTCTGATAGGCGATATAGGCGTAGCAGGCGGAGTGGGCGCGGTTAAAGGAGTAGTCGGCGAACGGTTGGATCAACGCCCACAGCCTCTTCGCCTTGTCCCCGGTGAGGCCCGCCTTGACGCAGCCCTCGATGAAGACGGGCTCCTCGGCGGCCATCATGGCGCGGTCCTTCTTGCCGATGGCCTTTCGAACCACGTCCGCTCGTCCCGGCGTGTACCCGGCGAGCTTCTGCAGCATGAGCACGATCTGCTCCTGGTAAACGAGGATCCCATAGGTCTCGGTCGTGATGTCCTCGAGCGCCGGATCGAGGTAGTTGATCCTTGAGGCGTCGTTCTTACGCTCGATGTAGGCCGGGATCTGTTCCATGGGACCGGGACGGTAGAGCGCGATGAGGGCCATGATGTGCTCGAAGCGGTCGGGCTTGAGCTGCACGAGCAGGCGGCGCATGCCGTCGGACTCGAGCTGGAAGACGCCGTCGGAGTCGCCACGCCGCAGCATCTCGTAGACCTTGGGATCGGCGAGATCGAGCGAGTCGACATCGACCTCCCTCGACTGGTTCGACCTGATGTAGTCCTTGGTCAGCTCGATGACCGTGAGGTTCCGCAGGCCGAGGAAGTCGATTTTGAGCAGACCGAGCTCTTCGACGAGGCGCATGTCGTACTGGGTGACGATCTCGCCGTGCTCGCCCCGCTTCAGAGGGATGTGCTCGATGAGGGGGTCAGGCCCGATGACGACGCCGGCGGCGTGGATGCCCGCGGAGCGCTTAAGGTTCTCGACCTTAAGCGCGGTGTCGATGATCTCCTTCGAGGCCCCGCCGTCCGCGTAGGCCGACTTGAGCTCGGGGACCGACTCGAGCGCGGTCGCGAGTCCCGAGTCGCGCCCCATGATGAGCGGCGGATACGCCTTGCAGAGCCTGTCGCCCTCGGCGTAGGGGTGGCCGAGCACCCGCGCGGCGTCGCGGATCGCCTGCTTTCCCTTGATGGTGCCGTAGGTGACGATCTGCGCGACGTGATCGCTGCCGTACTTGTCCTGGACGTAGCGGACCACGTCGCCCCGCCGCCGGTCGTCGAAGTCGATGTCGATGTCCGGCATGGCGATGCGCTCGGGGTTGAGAAAGCGCTCGAACATGAGGTCGTAGCGCAAAGGATCGAGCTCGGTGATCCCGATCGCGTAGCTCACGATCGATCCCGCCGCGCTCCCCCGGCCCGGACCGACCCTGATGCCCGAGTTCTTGGCCCAGTTCACGAAGTCCTGAACCACGAGGAAGTAGCCGGAAAAGCCCATCTCGGTGATGACTCCGAGCTCGTACTCGGCACGCTCACGCGCCTCGGGGGTGACCTCGCCGTAGCGCTCGGCGAGGCCCTCGAAGGTGCGCTCCCGCAGATAGGTCTCGAGCGAGTGCCCGCCCGGGACCTCGTAGCGAGGCAGGAGCAGGTTGCCGAAGCTGATGTCGACGTTGCAGCGCCCGGCGACCTCGAGCGTCGTCTCGCACGCGCCCGGCCAGCGTGCAAAGCGCGAGGCCATCTCGGCCGGGGTCTTCACGTAGAACTCGTCGGAGTCGAACTTGAACCGGTTGGGGTCGCTGAGGACCGAGCCCGTGTTGATGCACAAAAGGGCGTCGTGCCCGATGGAGTCCTCTTTGTGGGTGTAGTGGCTGTCGTTGGTGGCGACCCAGCTCAGGCCGAACTGCTTCGCCAGCCTCACGAGCTCGTCGTTGAGCGGGGCCTGCTCCGGGATGCCGTGGTCCTGGAGCTCGATGTAGAAGCGATCCCCGAAGAGCTCCTTGTACTTGCCGACGAGGCGCCTCGCTCGCTCGGTGTCGCCGGCCACGATCGCCTTGGGGATCTCGGCGCTGAGACAGCCCGACAGGCAGATGAGTCCCTCGGAGTACTCAGACAGGATGTCCCAGTCGGACCTGGGCCAGTAGTGGAAGCCCTCGAGCCACGCCTTCGAGGAGATCTTGACGAGGTTGTGATAGCCGGTGTCGTTCGAGGCGAGGAGGGTCAGGTGATAGGTGTTGGCCGAGTTCTCCCGCTGAACCGGCTTGGTCCGCCGGTCGCCGCCGAAGAGGTAGCCCTCCATGCCGAGGATGGGCTTGACGCCGACCTTGTGAGCCGCCTTGTAGAACTCGAGCGCGCCGTACATCACCCCGTGGTCCGTGATGGCGCAGGCCGGCATTCCGTAGTTCGCCACGGCCTCGAACATCTCCCCGATACGGCTTGCCCCATCGAGCATGGAGTACTCCGTGTGCGCATGAAGATGAACGAAACTCACACAAGCTCCTCGCCACAATCTCTGGGACCTCGACGCATCCCCCCGAATCCGGCGCGAGCCGCAACCGAAGCCGCCGGCCACGCGCCGATGAGCGCCGGACGGGACCGTCGGCCGTCTGCCCGCCGGAATTACAACCCTGTAGTTAGAAGGTAGACCTCGCGCTTCGCCGTTGCAAGCGCATCAGTGGTGAAACCCGGAGAACGCGCTCCCTCGCGCCACGATCCCCCACGCGTCCTGAGGGCAACAAGGCCCGTAAGCTGTGAATTGCCGGTGGATTTCGCATCCACACCGCGCCGGGACCGGTGCGGCCGCGCCTCTCGATCCGGCCTGGAGCTCGGCCTAGAAGTCCAGGGAGTTGAAGACCTCTTCGGCGCGCCCTGCGGGCGTCGGCTCCTGGATCGTCACGAGCACCGAGATCTCGTTGTTGGTCCAGGTCACGAGCTCGACGTCCGCGAGGTCCTCGACCTGCGGGTTCGTCATGCGGGCGCCCTCCCCGATCTGAGCGCCGCCCTCGTCGACGATCGGCTCCTTGTCGCCGACCAGCTCGAACCCAGCCCCCTGTTGGTTTCCGATCGTGTTGTCGAGGTCGGTCACGGCCTCCTCAGCGCTGCTGTAGCGGCAGATGACCACGCGAATGATGTCTTCGGCGTCGATGTAGGTGCGACCGGCCGTCTGATTCGAGTTACCGCTGCAGACGACACCGGGATCGAGGTCGGCGTCGGGAACACCGTCGAGATTCGCGGGCAGCAGCTCGTTGATGTCATCGGGAAAGGTCGTGACCGATCGGGCGGAGAAGCTCGTCGTCACCGCGCCGCCGCCGTTGTCATCCCCCCCGTTTTCCTCCACCCCGTTGTCCTCGTCGCCGCCTCCGGCGATCAGGACCACGATGAAGATCACGAGTAGAAGGGCGACGCCTCCCACGAGCGCGCCGATGCCCCAGGGCGGAAGCCCGTCCTTCTTCT
Organism: Actinomycetota bacterium; assembly: GCA_030860505.1. GTDB lineage: Bacteria > Actinomycetota > CADDZG01 > CADDZG01 > WHSQ01 > WHSV01. Next base: position 17,521 of record JALZIB010000014.1, on the reverse strand, counting down.
TGGGCTGCTGGCCCGACCACCCGGGTTGCTGGTAGCCGCCGCTCGACTGCTGGGGCCACGAGGTCGGTTGTTCTTGCTGAGGGGGCCAGGAGGTCTGGGGGTCGGACGACTGGCCACTCCAACCCTGCTGGCCCTGCTGCGGGGCCCACGTCTGGTTGGGGTCCGACTGCTGCCCCTGGCCCTGCTGCTGCCATCCGCCGTCTGGGGGGCCCTGGTGCTGGCCCGAGCTCTGCTGGCTCGCTCCGGCCGCCCACCCCTGCTGGCCGGGATCGCCGGGGCCCTGAGCCGGCCACGCCCCGCCGGCGACGCCAGCGCGCTCGCCGCTCGACTGCTCCCCCGGCGCAAGGTCCTCGCGCCCCCCGGGCGCCACGACGGTTCCCGGCCACGCCGCGGCGGCGGGTGCCGCGCCTGTGGTCGCGCCGGCAGAGGCGATGACGTCGCGCGCCGCGTCGATGAGCTCGCCGCAACTGGGGTACCGATCCTCACGCGCCTTCGCCATTCCCTTGGAGATGACGTCGTTGAGGCCCGCGGGGAGTTTCTCGTTCAGGGCCGTCACCCGGGGCGGCGCCTCGCTCATGTGGGCCATCATCACGGACGCCATCGTCGGCCGGTCGAACGGGACGGCTCCCGACAGGCACTCGTACAACACGCAGGCAAGCGCGTAGATGTCCGCGCGCGCGTCGACGTCCTTGGCCTCGAGCTGCTCGGGGGCCATGTAATCGACCGTGCCGAGCATCGTGCCGGCCGCGGTCACGCCCGTCTTCGACCCGTACTGCTTCGTCAGCCCGAAGTCGGTCAGATAGGCGCGCTCGACGGTTCTGCTGCCGCGCGGTGGCGACACGAGCGTGTTCTGGGGTTTTACGTCCCTGTGGATGAGGCCCGCGCTGTGGGCTTCGTCGAGGGCGCTCGCCACCTGCTCGAGCAGCGACACGGTGCGATCGGGATGAAGGGCCCCCTCACGTTCGATCAGCTTCTTGAGGTCGTAGCCGTCGATGTAGCGCATCGAGATGTAGAGCAGGCCATCGACCTCGCCCGCGTCGTGAATGGGAACGATGTTCGGGTGCTCCAGGCTCGCCGCCATGCGGGATTCGCGCTCGAAGCGCTGCCGGAAACCCTCGTCCTCGGCCATCTCGGGGGGCAGGAGCTTGATCGCCCTGTTTTGTTGCAGCCTGAGATGCTCTGCGAGGTAGACGACGCCCATGCCACCTCGTCCGACGAGCCGCTCTATACGATATCCGGCGAACTCGTCACCGATCTGTGGAATAGCCCTGGCTCCCACTTCCTGCCTTCCTCTGGATTGCACCGAGCGACGCGGAAAGACAACCGCCCCGCGTGCAGATACTAGCGACCACCTCTACCGCTGCAACGTACTTCCCGGATTGTTTGGCCCAAGCGTCACCTTTCTGCCAGGCCGGCGCGCGCCAGGACCCCCCGGAGGTCGTCGGGAAGCTCGTCGGAGACGTCGATCCGACGGCCGTCGTCGGGATGGGGAAAGGCGAGTCGCACGGCGTGAAGGAAGGGTCTGCCCAACCCGAGCCTCGCCGCCAGCTCCGAGCGGCCACCGTAGGGACCGTCACCGAGCACCGGACGACCGAGATAGCTCAGGTGCACCCGGATCTGGTGGGTGCGGCCGGTCTCCAGTCGAACCTCGAGGAGCGCCACTTCTCCGGTGTCGTCGAGCACACGGTAGTGGGTCACCGCCGCCCGGCCCCCCGGAGCGACCGCCATCACCCAGCGCTTGGACGGGTGCCGGCCGACGGGCGCATCCACCGTCCCCGTCTCCGCCGGCATGCCCGAGCGCACGAGAGCGAGGTAGACGCGCTCGATGTCGCGCTTGCGCAAGGCGTCGACCAAAAAGCTCTGCGCCTCGTCGTCTTTGGCCACAAGCAGCAGTCCCGAGGTGTCCTTATCGAGCCGGTGAACGATGCCGGGTCGAGTGGACCCCGCTCCCGACAGCGGCCCGCCGAGTCCGAGAAGTGCGTTGACGAGGGTTCCCGAATCGTGGCCGTGGGCGGGATGAGTGACGAGTCCGGCGGGTTTGCTGACGACCATCACCCTGTCGTCCGAGTAACGGATGTCGACCGGGATGTCCTCGGCCTCGGGCCGCTCGATGGTGGGTGGGGGGATCGCGCCCTCGACGGTCTCACCGACCTCGAGCCGGTGGCTCGGGCGCACCTGTGCGCCCGCCACGAGCACCTCGCCGGCGCGCAGAGCGCGCTGGGCCAGCGTCCTGGTGACGCCCGACCTCCGAGCGAGCACGACATCAACGCGTTCCCCGACCTCGGGCGCCTCTGGGGTGAAATTGATCACGCGCGCTCGCCGGAGGAGTGTTCGGCGCGTTCGTGCGCCTCGGCGCGGAAGCTCATGATTAACAACCAGATCACGCCCACGCTGATGGCGGAGTCGGCCAGGTTGAACACGGGCCACACCTGGAGGTCCACGAAGTCCACGACCCGACCGTCGGTGTCCCGCCACAGACGATCGATGAGGTTGCCGAGTCCACCTCCCAGGACCAGGCCGAGCGGTAGCGCCCACAACGGTGACCGGGCGGTGCGGGCCCAGACCAGTATGAAGATGACGATCGCTACAGTGGCGATCAGAAAGAAGTTCGGGACCCCCTGCAGGATGCCGAACGCACCCCCAGGGTTGAAGGTCAGCCGAAGCGTCAGCACGCCGTCGATGACGTCGACGGGCCCTGAGGCGAGCTTGTCGAGGGCGAGCGACTTGGTGATCTGGTCGGCGGCGACGACCACGGCGGCCGTGACCAAGAGCGCCGCGTAGAGACTCAGCGTGCGCGTTCTTCGCGTCTCTTGCAATCCATGCACAACAGGGCGTGTGGCAGGGCCTTGAGCCTGGCCGCCTCGATCGGGTTTCCGCAACGTTCGCAGGTTCCGTAATTGCCGTCGTCGATGCGCCGGATGGCGCGGGTCATCTGGTCCATGAGGTCGCGGATGTTGTTCTGGATCGAGAGATCCCGCTCGCGCTCGAAGGTCGCGGAGCCGGCGTCGGCGAAATCGTCGTCCGAGCCCACCTCGCCGGTCATGTCCGACTGCGTCCCGTCGAACGAGTCCGCGCTGAGCTCATCGAGCTGCTTCTGCAGACCCTTCTTCTCGGTTTCGAGCTGCTTACGGATGGTGGCGAGCTGCGCCTTGTCGAACTTGGCGCCGCGCGCTTTCGCCGCCGGCTTCTTGGTCTGTGGCTGAGGCACTGCTCTCCTGGTCGGCTTGCGGGACGCTGGCTTTTCTGTAACCACCGACGTCTTCTTTGCCTTCCCGGATGCAGACGACTTCTTCTGAGTCGATTTCTTTTGAGTCGATGGCTTGCGCGCCGTCGTCTTCGAGGAGGACTTGGAAGTGGGCTTCTTCGAGGGCGCCTTCTTCGTTGCGCTGCGCGCGCCGCTCTTCGTGGCCGCGGTCTTCTTGCGGGCGGGCGTCTTCTTGGCGGTCTTCTTGGCCGAGGTCGTCTTCTTGGCGACGCCCTTCTTGCGCGCGGTCTTCTTGGACGTCTTTTGGCGGGCGGAGGAGCGCGCGGCCGTCTTCCTGGCGGCGCTCTTGGTCCGGCCGGTTGCCCTCTTCGCGCTCGTCTTCTTGCTCGCCTTGCTCGAGGACGAGGTCATGTTCTTTCTGCCTGATGTCTTCTTCGAGGGCCTCATGGCCGCGGGACGATAACACAGGGCCAAAAGCACCAACGACCTCTGTGCGCGCCCCCGGGCGGCGGCGAACAGGGCGGAGAGGCAGGTGGCTCGGGCTACGCTTGGGTGCATGTCCACCACACCCACGAACGGACGCGCGGCCCCCTCCTACCGGCCGGTGAGTCCACAGGTCAGCTTTCCCGCCCTGGAACAGCGGATCCTCGAACAGTGGGCCACCAACAAGATCTTCGAGCGCTCCCTGTCCGAGCGCGAGGGCCTGCCGGAATGGGTCTTCTACGAGGGTCCCCCTACCGCCAACGGCAAGCCGGGCCTCCACCACGTCGTGTCTCGCTCGATCAAGGACCTCTTCTGCCGCTACCAGGCGGCCACGGGTCACTACGTCTACAGGAAAGCCGGGTGGGACTGCCACGGCCTGCCGGTCGAGATCGCGGTCGAGCGCGAGCTGGGCATCACCCAGAAGCGAGAGATCGAGGAAAAGGTCGGCATCGAGGCCTTCGTCGCGCGCTGCCGCCAGTCGGTGACTCGCTACGTCGGTGAGTGGGCGACGCTCACCGACCGCATCGGTTTCTGGGTCGACACCGACGACGCCTACTGGACCATGGACCCGGACTACATCGAAAGCGTGTGGTGGATCCTCAAGCAACTGTGGGACAAACACCTGCTCGAGGAGGACTTCAAGGTAGTTCCCTACTGCCCCCGCTGCGAGACCTCGCTGTCCAGCCACGAGCAGCACTACGCGGGCAGCTACCAGACCGTTACCGACCCGTCCGTGTACGTGCGCTTTCCGTTGAGAGACGACGCCACCTCCGCTCTGTTGGTGTGGACCACGACGCCGTGGACCCTTCTGGCGAACATGGCCGCCGCGGTCGGTGAGGACATCACCTACGTGCGCGTCGCCGATCCCGAGGATGACGGGAAGTTCTTGATCCTGGCGCAAGAGCGCGTCGAGGCGCTGCTCGGCGAGGACGTCGAGATCGTCCAGGAGCTGCGGGGCGGAGAGCTCGTCGGCCTCGCCTATGAGCCCCCCTTCGGTTTCGTCGAGTCCGGCGACGCCGGCCACACGGTGCGGGGCGGCGACTTCGTGTCGACCGAGGACGGCAGCGGCATCGTCCATCTCGCGCCCTACGGCGAGGACGACATGATGGTCGCCCGCCGAGACGGGCTGCCGATCACCCAGATGGTCGATTCGACCGGTCACGTCGCCTCCTCGGGGGGCCGCTTCGCCGGCATGTGGTTCAAAGACGCCGACAAGGCGATCGTGGACGATATGGACGAGCGAGGCGTCCTCTTCCGCAGCGAACTCTTCGAGCACTCCTATCCGCACTGCTGGCGTTGTGGTACTCCACTCATCTATTACGCACGGCGCGACTGGTACATCAGGACGTCACAGTTGCGCGACCGGCTCTTTGCCAGCAACGAGAATGTCAACTGGCAACCTCCGACTATCAAGCATGGCCGCTTCGGTGACTGGCTCGCCAACAACGTCGACTGGAGTTTGAGTCGCGACCGCTACTGGGGCACGCCCCTGCCGATCTGGCGCTGCGAGGACCGCCACGCCACCTGCGTCGGCTCGCGCGCCGAGCTGTCGGAGCTCACCGGTGAGGATCATTCTGCGCTCGACCCGCACCGCCCCTTCGTGGATCGCATCACCTTCGACTGCCCCGACTGCGGCAAGCTCGCGACCCGCGTCACGAGTGTGATCGACGTCTGGTTCGACTCGGGGGCGATGCCGTTCGCGCAGTGGCACTACCCCTTCGAGAACAACGATGCGTTCGAACGCCGCTTTCCCGCAGACTTTATAAGTGAGGGCATCGACCAGACGCGCGGCTGGTTCTACTCACTGCTGGCCATCGGAACGATGATCGAGGGCCGCAGCTCGTTCGACAACGTCGTCTGCCTCGGTCTGCTCGTCGACCCCGACGGCCGGAAGATGTCGAAGTCGCTCGGCAACGTCATCGACCCCTGGATGGTGCTCGAGGACTACGGCGCCGATGCGATGCGGTGGCAGTTGCTCACCGGCGGCAGCCCCTGGCAGGCGCGCCGGATCGGCACGCAGATGATCCAGGAGTCGCTGCGCAAGTACCTCCTGACGTTGTGGAACACGTACTCGTTTTGGGTGACCTACGCGTCTCTCGAGAGCTTCGATCCGAGCGCGGTCGAGATCCCCGTAGGCGAACGGTCCGAGATCGACAGATGGGTGCTCGCGGAGTTGGACGACACCGTGCGGGAGGTCACCGCCTCCCTCGATCGATTCGACGCGACGCGCGGGGGCCGGCGCATCGAGCGCTTCGTCGACGACCTCTCCAACTGGTATGTCCGCAGGAGCAGACGGCGCTTTTGGAACACGGGCGCACAGGAGCCGGGTCAAGGAGGACGCATCGGCTTCGATACCCAGTGCGCCTTTCTGACCCTGTGGGAGTGCCTGTCGACCGTCGCTCGCCTGACCGCGCCGTTCACCCCCTTCGTCGCCGACGAGATCTACACCAACCTGATGTCATCCGATCCCACGGCCCCCGACTCCGTGCACCTGACCGGCTGGCCCCAACCGGACGACGCGCGCCGCGACGACTCTCTGCGGACCGGCATGCAGCTCGCCCGCAAGGTGGTTGCACTCGGGCGCTCGGCGCGCACCGAGGCCAAGGTGCGCGTGCGCCAGCCCTTACAGCGAGCCCTCGTTGTGGTTCCGTCGACGGAGGCGGGTGGCCTGGAGCACCTGCGTCCGCTGGTGGCCGATGAGCTCAACGTCAAGTCGGTCGAGATCGCGGCGGGGCTCGAGGAGCTCGTGGACTATTCGATCAAACCCAACTTCAAGACCCTCGGACCTCGGTTCGGACGAGACGTGAAAGAGGTGGCGAAGGTGCTGGCCGACGCCGACGCCCACACGATCGTGCGGGCGGTCGAAGACGGCGGGACTGTGACCGTGGCGGTGGGAGGAACCGACGTCGAGCTGAGCGCCCACGACCTCGACATTCGGGTCTCGGGACGGCCCGGTTTCTCTCTCGCGCAAGACGGACCTCACGGAATCGCTCTCGATCTCGAGCTCACCGACGAGCTCGTGGCCGAGGGCATCGCTCGTGAGGTCGTCAGGGGCGTTCAGGATCTAAGAAAGTCGAGCGGCCTCGAGGTCGACGACCGCATCGAGCTGTGGTTGACCGCCGGGGGCCGCGCTCCCGAAGCACTCGAGGCCCACAGCCAGCTCATCGCCTCGGAGGTGCTCGCGACCTCGGTCACGATCGGCGCGCCGGAGCCAAGCGGGGAACCGGCGCGCGCGACGATCGAGGTCGAGGACGTCACCGTCGAGGCGGCCCTCCGCAAGAGCTGAGGCTAGAAACTCAAGGTTTGCAGATTCCGCAGGCGTCGAAGTTCCTTCTGCGCGCCGCCGACCGGGTCATCTTGGTAGCCCCCCTTACGCGCGCGTAGCGGCACTCGGAACGATGAAACTTCCGTCGCTCGGGCACGGCGACGACCTCGCCGTCGTTGGGCGACATGCGATCGCGCGTGCGCGTGTCCGGGCGTGCCATCGCCTGCGTGGCGAACCCACCGGCCGCGCCGGCGCCTCCGCGTCTCGATCTTCGACTCGCTTGTGACCGGGGCCCGACTCTGCGCCGCGCGGTCTCCGCCAGTTGCTTGCTTCTCGAGTAAGCGGCCACGAGCGCAACTGCCGTTCCCGTGCTGCACGCGATCGAGAGCCACACCAGCGTGCTGTTCGACCCGATCCAGCCGAAACCGAGCGAGATCGATGCGCCGAGCAAGAGGACGAGGGAACCGGCGACGAGAGCAGCCACGAGCTACTCTTCGTCGCGTCCGAACAGCGAGCGCAGTGAGCGCTTGGCGGCGCTCTCGTCTCCGTGGGGATCGAAGTCGTCGCCGGGTCCGGCCGAGCCCGTCCGTTCTGCCTGCGGTCCGGCCGAGCCCGTCCCGGAAGAAGCTCCCTGGGATCCGGCGTCGTCTCGCCGCTGGACCTGCGGTCGGGTGCCGCCCTGGCTCGACGACGATGGTGCGGCGACGCGTTGTCCCTGGGGCCGGGGGTCGCCCTGGCTCGAGGGTGGCCCCGGCCTTGTCTCGCTCAAGGAGCTCAACGACCGCTGCTGGGTGTCCAGGAACGCCTTCAGCTTCTGACGCGTTCCGATTTCTAGTGCGCGCAGTTTCTCGATGGAGCTCTCGAGGTCGCTCTTGCGCTGCTGGCTCACCCGCTCGGTGTCCTGAGCCTTCCTGCGAGCATCGGACTCGATCGAGGTGGCCTTCGTGCGAGCCTCGTCCAGCACCGAGCGACCTCGCTCGTTGGCCTCACCCAGGATCTTTTCCGCTCTCGAGCGAGCCGTGGCGACCGCTTCCTCTGCGTGTTGCTGCGCGGTGACGAGCGTCTTCTTGAGCATCTGCTCGCCCTCTCTGGCTTGCGCGAGCTGAGACTCGAGCTCGCGCACGCGCCCGGTGAGCGACTCGTTGGCGCGCTGGGTCTGCTCCAAGACGTCGGCGACGCGATCGAGAAAGTCGTCGACCTCTTCCTGGTTGTAGCCGCGCCAGGCGTCGTGGAACTGCTTATCGTGGATGTCACCGGGGCTGAGGTCCATGGTCGCAGTATCGCAGACGCTCTGCGCTCCAACGTCGCTTCTCAGCAGAGATAGGACCTCAGGAAGCTGATCAACAGGAACACGACGAGCGGGGATAGATCGATCATCCCGAGCGGGGGGATGAAGCGGCGGAAGAAGCCAAGCACCGGCTCGGTCAGGTCGTAGATGATTCGGATCAGCGGCGCGAACGCCGGGGATGGGGCCCTGAACATCGTGATGTAGCTCAAGATGATTCTGGCGAACAAGACGAAGGTGTAGAGCCCAAGAAGGGACGAGATCAGGCAGAGGATGTCGGGCACGAGTCTCCGGATTCCTAGAGTTGGTTGAAGAAGCCGCGTTCTTCGACCAGGCGGCGGCGTTCCTCCGCCGAGACCTCGACGCCGGCGGGCGAAATGAGGAAGACCTTGTCTGCAACGGGCTGCATCGAGCCCGCGAGGCCGTAGGCGAGGCCGCTGGCGAAGTCGACGAGGCGCCGGGAGAGGTCGGGATTGGCAGCCTGGAGGTTCATCAGCACCGAGAACCCGTCGCGGAACTTATCGCCCACCTCCTGGGCGTCGTTGAAGGCGGTCGGGGTCACGAGATGAACCCGCGGCGTGCCGGTGACGCCGGACGGCATCGCTCGCACAACAGCATCCCCCCGGTCGCTCTGGTCGTCTTCGGCGGCGCGCCTCGAACCTCGGTCCGGGAGCCTGCGCACGGGCGCGGTGCGCGCCTCGCGCTGCGGCTCCTCAGGGCCGAAATCGTCGTACGCGTCGTCGTCGTATTCCTCGTCCTCGGCGAGGCCGAGGTAGACGAGCGTTTTCTTCCACACACCAGGCATGCGCTCAAGGATATCCATGTCGCGCCCCTCCAAGCGTTTATGCGCGAAGTTCGACTCTCAGGGGCCTCGATTTCAGCTCCGGCGCGGTGACCTGGGCCCGAAGATCGCGGTGCCGATCCGGACGATGGTGGCGCCCTCCTCGATCGCCACCACGTAGTCGCGCGACATCCCCATCGAGAGCTGGGTTGCCTCCGGCACGCGGGCCACCAGCTGCTCGGACAGCGTTGCGAGATCTCGGTAGAGGGGCCGGGACTGCTCGGGATCGTCGGGATAAGGAGGCATGGTCATGAGCCCGGCCACGCGGAGCCCGGGCAGCGCAGCCACCTCATCCGCAAGGGCGAGCGCGCGCGCCGGCTCGACTCCGTGCTTGCTGGGGTCGCCGGCAACATTGACCTCGACCAGCACATCCTGGGTGATATGCGCGAGCTCGGCACGGCGGGACACCTCATTTGCGAGGCCCATGCGATCGACGGAATGCACGAGCTCGCAGACGCCCACCACCTGGCGCACCTTGTTCGTCTGCAGGTTGCCGACGAAGTGCCAGCGCGCCCTGTCGCCAAGCACGGCCACCTTCTCTTTGAACTCCTGCGCCCGGTTTTCACCAAGATCGTGTACGCCCGCGTCGATCGCCTCGAGCAAGACGTCGGCGGGCCACGTCTTGGACACCGCCACGAGCGTTACCGAGTCCGGGTCGCGCCCGGCGCGCTCGGCCGCGTCGCTAGTTGCACGCCGCACCTGTGTGAGCCGCCCGGCAATCGTCGTCACGCAACCGTCCTCGTCATGGCGATGAAGCCCCCCTGCCGGCCGGTGGCGCCGTCGCGACGGTACGAGAAATAGTTGGCGCGACACGCGGTGCACTCTCCCGCTACCGCGATGTTGTTCACGCCCGCACGCTGAAGAACAGCGCGCGCCGCGGCCGGCGGATCTACGCGCCGCTCCCCAGCGACCGGGAGCCCGGCGGCCTCGAATGCGTCCGTGACTTCCCCTCCGACCTCGTAGCAGCACGCCTCGATGGCCGGTCCGATCCAAGCCGCGCGCACGGGAGCGATCGCGGCAACTCCGCGCTCGAGCACCCCCGCCACGAGTCCTCGCCATCCCGCGTGCAGGGCGGCCACGCCGCGCTCGCCCTCGAGCAACACCGGCACGCAATCCGCGCTGAGAACGCTGAGCACGACCCCCGGAGCGCGCGCTACCAGCCCGTCCCCCTCGCCTCGCACTCCCGAGCGCCCGGGCCCGGCCTCCAGGACCTCGGCCCCGTGCATCTGTCGCAAGCCCACCAGCTCGTCGGCGTCGAAGCCGAGCGCGCCCGCGACGCGGCGGCGGTTCTCGGTCGCCTGGGTCGCGTCGCCCACGCTGCGCGAGATGTTGAGCGTGTCGAAGGGGGCGTCGCTGACTCCGCCGTTGCGATCGCTGAAACCGACCAGCACGCCGCGGCCGGCAGCTTCCGCGTCGACGAGAAGCCGGAGCCCGTGTCTGTGAGTCTCTGTTAGTCGCGCCGGGGCCGTTGTCACGTCCAGCAGTCTCCCGCACCCGCCGGTCCGCTCGAGACAAGCGGGGCCCCACGGGGCCCCGCTTGTAGGGAAGTGGTCGTGCCGGTGTCTGTGGAGCTCGTCTACTCGTTGCGCAAGAACGATGGAATGTCGAGATCGTCTTCGGCGTCGAACACGATGCGTTCGGCCTCCTCGTCTCCCCCGACCAGCAATCCTGAGTCCTGTTGTCTCTCAGCGGGAGGCCGCGAAAAGATGTCCTCGTCGGGACGAACGATCGCCTCGTCGTCGCGCGCTCCCCAACGATCGAAACCCGCCGCGATGACGGTGACGCGAACCTCGTCGCCGAGGGTGTCGTCGACGACCGCGCCGAAGATGATGTTGGCGTCCTGATGCGCAGCCTGGCTGATGATTCCGGCCGCCTCGTTGACCTCGAACAGGCCGAGGTCGGAACCGCCTGCGATATTGAGCAGCACACCGCGCGCCCCGTCGATCGAGGCCTCGAGCAGGGGCGATGAGATCGCCGACTTCGCAGCCTCCGAGGCACGGTTGTCGCCGCGCGCCTGTCCGATTCCCATGAGCGACGAGCCCGCGTCGGTCATCACCGCTTTGACGTCGGCAAAATCGAGGTTGATCAGCCCCGGGGTGGTGATGAGATCGGTGATGCCCTGGACACCCTGGAGCAGGACCTCGTCCGCCATTCGGAAGGCCTCGAGCACCGAGGTGGTCGCGTCGCCGACGTCGAGGAGCCGGTCGTTCGGAATGACGATAAGGGTATCCACTTTCTCCTTGAGCAAGGCGATGCCCTGCTCCGCCTTGACGGCGCGCTGGCGGCCCTCGAAGGTGAACGGGCGCGTCACCACACCGATCGTGAGCGCCCCGATCGACTTCGCGATCTCGGCGATGATCGGCGCGCCGCCCGTCCCGGTTCCGCCTCCCTTGCCGGCGGTGATGAACACCATGTCGGCGCCCTTGAGAACCTCCTCGATCTCCTCTCGGTGGTCCTCCGCCGCCTGCCTGCCGATCTCGGGATCGGCGCCCGCGCCCAGTCCGCGCGTCAGGTCGCGCCCGATGTCGAGTTTGACGTCCGCGTCCGACATCAGCAGCGCCTGCGCGTCGGTGTTGACCGCGACGAACTCGACTCCCTTGAGACCGACCTCGATCATGCGGTTGACGGCGTTGACTCCACCGCCCCCGATGCCGACGACTTTGATGACTGCGAGGTAGTTCTGCGGCCCCGTGGCCATAGTGACCTCCTCCTCTCACCCTCGATCCGCACCCGAGGTCTTACGACGTCTTACGACCACATGGTCTCCGGTCGCAAAGCCCCAGGTCAGACGGGGTGAGCTCGTGACTCACTCTTTACTTGAGGGTTATAGTTATGTCAACCTACACATTGGGTTGAGGAATATAACACCCAAGGGGGGTTCGTCAACCTCGCCTTGTCGGGAACGAGACGTCTAGGGCGAGCCCTCGTCGCCGGCCCGGCCCCCGCCGGCGGGGAGCGGCGCCACTGCGGGGGACTCGGGAACCCGCACGTCTATGTACGACGTCGTCCGGCTCTCGGAACGGAGGCGCTCGAGCAGGAGCCCGAGGACCTCGTTCTTCGAGACCATGTCGGCGGCCGGTCCGTAGCGGACCTGGATACCGTCGCTCAGCTGGAAGGTGATGCGCTCGAGCGTCGGCGCAAAGACCGCCTCCACGTCGCGCCGCAGCTTCGGCGGCAGCGCCGAGAAGGCGCGCAGAGCGCTGGTCAGCTCGAGCGACGCCAGCGTCTCCCCCGGCTCGGGTGCGGTGAGCCGGGGTCCCGCGAGAACCGGGAGGCCGGAGTCGTCCTCCGCGCTCTCCAGAACCCTGGCGTCCTTGTCGACGATGTAGCGTTCGTCGTCGACGGCCAGCACCATGGCGGCCCGGCGCTCGACGATGGATACCTTCACGGTGCCGGGAAGCTTGCGCTCGACTTCGACTCCCTTCACCCACGGCAGCATCTCTATCCTGCTCGCCACCTCCGAGGCCGAAAGCAGCAGGAGATTGTCGGACGTATCCAGCCCCGACACTGCCTGGACGTCGGACACCCTGGTGTGCTCTGCGCCCGAGAGCGTAACCTCCCTGACCGCCAGCAACGGCGAGAAGAACGAGGCCCACAGCGCGAGACCGAGTCCCGCGACCACAGAGACCCGGATGACGGCGCGCCTGCGGTTCCCGCGTGCAACCGCCCGTCGCCTCCGGCTGATCCTGGGGTCCGTCCGCGTCCGCGCCGCGTCGCTCACGACGAGCTCACCTCCGCTGCGCGCGTCGAGAACGGGCCCACGAACTTCACCTCTGGAGTCAGGAGCACGCCGGAACTCTCGTGCACTCGCCGCCTGACCTCGTGGACGAGATCGAAGACGTCCTGAGCGTTGGCCGTGTCGTCGGCCATGAAGAAATTGGCGTGCTTGCCCGACACCGATGCGCCCCCGACGCGAAAGCCCTTCAATCCCGCCGCCTCTACGAGCCGGCCCGCCGCATCCCCGTCCGGGTTCTTGAACGTGCTCCCGGCGTTTTGCAGGGCACCGGGTTGCGTGGCCGCGCGGTGTCGCCTGAACTCGTCGCTGCGCGCTCGAACGACCTCGGGGGCCGCGCGCTCGAGCCTGAGCCTCGCCGAGATCACGATCTCGCGCTCCGTGAGGTTCGAATGTCTATAGCCGAGACCGAGCCGGGCCGCGGGGCGCGGCGCGACCTCGAGCGAACCGAGATCGAAAACCGTCGCCGACACCAGGCGGGAGGCGATGTCGCTTCCGTGCGCTCCCGCGTTCATTCGAACGGCGCCTCCGATCGAGCCAGGAACCCCCACCGCCCACTCCATGCCGGTCAGCGAACGACGCGCCGACCAGTTCGCCACAAGGGGCAGAGGCTTGCCCGCGCCCGCCTGCAAGCCGGTCGGGTCGTCGGGCAGCGCATGCAGGCCCGCGAACGGCTGCCCCAGTCGCAGCGCGAGTCCCGGCCAGCCCGCATCCGAGATGACCATGTTCGAGCCTCTTCCCACGACCAGGACGGGGACCTCTGCTTCGGGATCGACTTCGGCCAGAGCCGAGCCGAGCGCAAGCAGATCGTCGAGGTCGGCGGGTTCGGCGTAGACGGCGGCCGGACCGCCGAGCCGGTAGGTCGTGAACCGAGCGAGAGGATAGGACCGCTCGACCATCCCTCGCGCTACCCTCGCCAGCGGCTCGTAGAGCCGTTCGGCATTCATCGCTTCACCCCAGTCAAGAGGGCGGCGTCATTCATGCCGGTGTCTCCATGAGGCTCAGCAGTTCCTCGCCCAGCGCGCTGATGTCTCCCGCTCCGAGGGTCAGAACCGCGTCTCCTGGGCGCGCCGACGCGCGCAGGTAGGCGACCAGTTCGTCATGGTGCGGCAGATAGGCGACCGTTCGTCCGGGAAGGTTCCCGCACACGGCGTCGGCTATGAGCTTGCCACTGACGCCGGGAACAGGCGGCTCTCCCGCCCCGTAGACGTCGGTTACGACGATACGGTCCGCGTCGCCGAACGCGGCGCTGAACTCGGCGAGCAGAGCCTGCGTGCGCGAATAACGATGCGGTTGAAAAACGGCCACGACACGCCGCCAAGGCCCTCCTCTGGCCGCCTCGAGGGTGGCTCTGACCTCGGTGGGATGGTGCGCGTAGTCGTCGATCACGGTTACCCCGCCTACCTCCCCGCGGACCTGGAACCGTCGCTCGACTCCCCTATAGGCACTGAGTCCGAAGGCGATCTCGTCTAGGGACAGGCCGGCGCGCCGGCATGCGGCGGTCGCCGCGAGCGCGTTGGCCACGTTGTGGCGTCCCGGGACGCGCAACGACACTTGTGCATTCTCGGGCCCATGATGCAGGGTGAAGCTCATTCCGGTCGCCACGGCCTCGAGGTCGCGCGCCTCGACGTGTCCGCCTTCACCGAATGTAATCCTGGTGACGTTCCCCGCCGGTTCGTAGTCGCCAAGCACCTCATCATCGACGGGGCAGATGACGCTGCCATCGTCCTTGACCGAGGCGACAAAGGATCGGAACCCCTGCTTGATGGCGTCGAAGGTACCCCAGTGATCGAGATGGTCCGCCTCGACGTTCGTCACCACCGCAACATGCGGAGTCAGCAACAGAAACGACCCATCACTCTCGTCCGACTCCGCCACGGCCCACTCCTCGCGTCCGTGGCGCGCGTTCGTCCCAGAATCGTTCAGTCCACCTCCGACGAGATAAGTCGGATCCCTCCCCGCCGAGCGCAGTACCGACACGATCATGGAGGTTGTGGTGGTCTTGCCGTGGGTGCCCGCGACCACTATCGCCTTCATCTCGTTGAGCAATGCGGCGAGAGCCTCCCCGCGCGTTATCACGTCGATGCCTCCCGCGCGCGCTCTGACCAGCTCCGGGTTGCGCTCAGGTATGGCCGTCGAGATGACCACGACATCGGCGCCGTCCACGAGCGCGGCATCGTGGCCGATGTTGATCGGCGCACCCATAGCCTCGAGCAACGTGGCGGCGCGTGACCTCTTCAGGTCCGATCCCGAGACTTCGAAGCCTCGTTCGACGAGCACCTTCGCGATGGCGGACATCCCCGCACCTCCGATGCCGACGAAATGCACCCTGCGCGCCTCGAGAAGCTTCACGCCGCCACCTCCCCGACAAGGCGCGCGAGATCGGTGGCAGCCTCGGGTAGTCCGATCCCGAGCGCGGCGGCGCGCATGGCCTTCAGCTTGGTGTCGTCCGTTAGGAGGTCGCCGGCGGCGAGCGCGACTCTCTCTGCGGTCGTGTCCGCGTCGGCCAGCACGAGCGCCGCTCCCGCGTGCTCGAGCACGCGTCCGTGACGCTCCTGCTGTTTGTCGTGGTGATAGGGATAAGGGACCACGATCGAGGGAAGCCCCATCACGCACAGCTCGGCCACAGTCGTTGCCCCACCGCGGCATAGCGCGAGATCCGCCGCCGCATACGCGCTCACCATGTCCTCGACGTAATCGACGACCCTGTAGATGAGACCGCCTTCGCCGACGCGTTGCCGGGCCTGATCGAGGAATGCCTCGGCCTGCACGCGCCCTGCGATGTGGAGAATCTGCAGATCACTTCGCTCGGTCCAGATGGAGGTGAGGCCAAGGGCGGCTTCGTTAACTCGCCGCGCCCCTTGACTCCCTCCAAAGATCAGTAGCGTTGCTCTGCTCGGATCCAGATCGAAGTGTTCGTAGCCGCGCGCGCGTTCGAGGTCATGGTCGGCCGTCGCGATCTCCGCTGCTACCGGGTTACCGACGAAGGCCCCCTTGCGGCCCGCCTGCTTCAAGGTCTCTTCGAAGGACACACCGATCCTGCGCGCAAAGGGACGACAGAGGCGGTTCGCGAGCCCGAAGACGATGTTCTGCTCGTGCAACACGACCGGGAGGCGAAGGCGCGCGGCCGCGATGCAAGCCGGGAGGCTGACGTAGCCTCCCATGCCGACGACGACATCTGCCTTGGTGCGCCGCAAGAGCTCGATCGACTGGCGGACCGCGCGCAGGGCCTGCACTCCGGTCGCAACGATGCTCGCAGGCTTCGAGCGATCGAAGCCGCGCACCTCGATGATCTCGAGCGGGAACCCGGCTCTCGGTACGAGCGCCGCCTCGGCGCCCGTCGTCGTTCCGGCAAAGGTGACCTCGTCGTCGGTCAGGGCTCGGGCGAGTGCGAGAGCAGGGTTGATGTGGCCCGCGGTACCACCACCCGCGATAACCACCCTCATCGTGCCCTGGCTGGCCCTCGCCGGCGCTTTCGGCGGCGCGGCGGAGGTCCGTCCTCCCCCTGTTTCGCGATGTTGAGCAGCACGCCCATCGCAGCCAGAGAGATGACCAGCGAGGTCCCGCCGAAAGACACCAGGGGCAGCGGCACGCCCGTGATGGGCAGCGAGGAGGTCACCGCGCCGATGTTGACCAGCGCCTGCAGCGCGATCCAGATCGTGATCCCCGACGCGACCAGGAGTCCGAACCGGTCGGGGGCCATGCGCGCGGTCCTGGTACCCATGTAGGCGAGAAACAAAAACAAGCCGAGTACGACGAGCGTTCCGAGGAAGCCGAGTTCCTCGCCGATGATGGCGTAGATGAAGTCCGTGTGTGCGTTGGGAATGTAGGACCACTTCTGCCGGCTGGCGCCGAGGCCGACTCCGAAGAAGCCCCCGGAGCCGAGAGCGATCATCGACTGGATCGCGTGGTAACCGCTCTCGAGAGGATCCGCCCACGGGTCCATGAATGCCATGATGCGTTCGCGTCTGTAGGGGGCCGCAAGCCCAGCGAGAACCGACAGGCCCGCGCCCACGAGCCCGATCGGGACGATGTGTCGGAACGGCGCGCCCGCCACGAACAGGAGCCCCATGGCGATGAAGGCGAGCAGCATGGTCGTCCCGAGGTCGGGCTGCATCATGATCAACGCGGCCAGCACCCCGAACGCCGGAAGCATCGGAACCGCCGTGTGCGAGAAGTGGCAGAAGGTCGACTCGTCCTTGCGCGAAAAGACATCGGCTGCAAAGAGAACTAGCGCGAACTTGGCCACTTCGGATGGTTGAAAATCGGTAAAGCCCAGGGGGATCCAGCGTTGGCTTCCTCCTACCGTCACACCGATCGAGGGAATCAGCACCACCAGCAGCAGCGCCGCCACCGCGGGCAGCATCAGATAACCGAGCCCGTTCCAACGTCGGTAGTCAACGCGGTAGAACAACGCGAACGCCGCCAGTCCCAGTCCAATCGAGAACAACTGCTTCTTGAAGAACACGAACGACGACCCATAGCTGGCGAAGGATTGAACCGAGCTGGCCGAGAGAATCATGACGACTCCGACCACGAGCAGCGCGACGATCGTCATGGTCAAGAGAACCACGGGATGCCCGAGGTGAAGGGTGGTCGACCCCGCTTTCTTCGAGCGCGCACGGCGGACCTCGAACGTGCTGCTAGTTGTCGCCATCGTTCGTGCTCCCTCGCTCTTCACGTCCCGACTTCGGCGTCAGCACTTCTTT
>JALZIB010000013.1 GCA_030860505.1 Actinomycetota bacterium | reverse complement strand
AGAGCCCGGCCGAGAGGAGACTCGGGTGTGAGCACGTCGTGGTCCCCGCCCTTTTCCTCGACCAGCCCGAGGAGATAGGTCTCGACCTCGTCGTCGCCCTTATAGCGAAGTGACACGAGCTTGCCGGGCTCGATGACGTCGTCGTCTCTCGTCTGGATGATCTCGGCGTTCTCGATCATCGCTCGGAGTTGACGGACGCGATCCTCGTTCATGCCCTGCTCTTCGCGCGCCGCGTGATACTCGGCGTTCTCGCTGAGATCTCCGTGAGCGCGCGCGGTCGCGATGCTCTCGACGATCCTCTGCCTCTCGTCGCCCTCGCGTCGGGTCAACTCTGCTTCGAGTCGCTCGAACGCCGCCTGCGTCAGAGGCACCTTCTTGGTTTCAGCCATCGGTCGATCTTAAGGGCGCTCGCCGTCGGCTACGAACTTGACCGGGCCCTCGCCTGGTGACCGGACGACATCGTCCACAGCGAGCGTGCGGCAACCTCCCTTTAAGATGCAACTCATGACCAACAGACTCGAGGGAAAAGCCTGCATCGTGACCGGCTCGGGCCGCGGCATCGGCCTCGCGATCGTCAGGGCCTTCGCCGCTGAGGGCGCTCGCGTCGTGGTGAACGACGTCGACAAAGACGCGGCCGAGACCGCGGTCGCCGAGCTCAGCTCGGCGGGCGGCGAAGCCGTCGCGAACTACGAGCCGATCGGCTCGGTCGCCGCGGCCGAAAGCGTCGTACAGAGCTCGCTCGACGCCTTTGGGCGCCTCGACGTTCTCGTCAACAATGCCGGAGTGCTGCGCGACAGGATGACGCACACAATGACCGAGGACGACTTCGATGTCGTCGTCGGCGTGCACCTCAAGGGCACGTGGGCCTGTGGCAGAGCGGCGATTCAGCACTGGCGTCCGCTGGCGAAGAACGAGTCCGAGTCGGGCGTCCCCACGTACCGCAAGATCATCAACGTGACCTCGGCGTCGGGTCTCATGGGGGCCGTCGGCCAAGCTAACTACGCGGCTGCGAAGATGGGGATCGTGGGGTTGACGAAGACGTGGGCCAAGGAGTTGGGGCGCCTCAACATCAACGTCAACGCAATTGCTCCCGCCGCCCTGACCGCGATGACCGAGCCGCTCGTGCAGGACCCCGAGGCGGCCAAGCCGCGGCTCGCGCGCTTCGCTTTGGGTCGCTACGGCGAGCCCGAGGAGATCGCGCCGAGCTTCGTGTTCTTCGCTTCGAAGGACTCCAACTACATCACGGGTCAAGTGCTGTGCGTCGACGGGGGCCTGGTCATCTAGAGGCAAGTCCTTCGGCCTCCTTGCTTCCTCCGACAATGGCCTCGTTCGGTAGTGTGCCGCAGCACGCTTCGTCATTTGTTGAACCTCAGGAGATCCAGGTGGCTGCGAAGGAAAAGCGGGTGTCGGTGCCGGAAGAATTCGTCGAGGGCAACCTCGAAGGCATGGAGGCCGTGATCATTCGCATCGGCGCGGGCGACGCACAACTGGTTCTGGTCGACGGCGTGGGGCGGTGGGATCGCTGGGTCTATCACTCTGTCGAAGCCTGCACGGCGAAGGCGGAGGAGCTCGGCATCACCGAGATCCACGTGGGCGAGTATCCCGAGAAGACGAGGGTGCGCATCAACTCGTACCAGCGGACCGAGGCGAGCTACGCCAAGGGCGCGTATCCCGAGCAGGGCGAGGTGGGCCCGGTCAAGCCCTATCCCGAGAATCGCCCTCGTCCGGCGGAGCCGCTTGCCGAGGAGGAAGCTGAGCGGGAGAAGAGTCCCTAGACGGCTTCGTAGCGTCGGGCTCGCGCCACACGCGCGCATCCTCGGCGCGGCGCGGGGTGCCGCGTTTCTCCTTCACGACCTTGGCCGAGTACATGCCGCCCGCCACCATCGGGTAACGCTTGGCGAGTTTGCCGAAGACGATCGTTCTGAAGAATCTCTTGAGTGGTGCGCGCGTCGGAGGAAAGATCAGGATGAGCCCCGTGATGTCGGTAAGGAATCCAGGGGTGAGCAGCAACGCGCCACCGAGCAGGATAAGGAAACCGTCGGTGAGCTCCTTGTTCGGTATCCCGCCCTTCGCAAGGACCTCGCGCGCCCGGAAGTAGGTCGCGGTTCCCTCCCGCTTGACCAGCACCGTGCCGATGACGGACACCGCGATGAGCGCCACGATGGTCAAGGGCAAACCGATTTGCTCGCCGACCTGGATGATGACGTAGAGCTCGGCCAGCGGAATCACGATGAACGCAACGAACAGGAGCACACCCATGTCTCCAGTATCGGCCCTGATAGCTGCTACCGAAACGATTCCCTCCAGTGGGCGGGCGGCTTTCTGATATGAGTGGAGCCATGCTCATGAAATCGACCCTCCGGGACATGCCGGTCGACGAGGCGTTGGCGGCCGTCGACGCGGGGGCCGCCTTCGTCGACCTGCGACCGGTCGAGTCCTACCTCGAGGTCCACGTCCCAGGCTCGATGGCGCTGCTCTATGAGTTCGGTCCGGGACTCGCGGCGAGGGCGCGCGACTGCCTGCCGCTGAGCCTTCCCTTGGTGCTCCTCGACCTCGGCCAGAGCAACCTCATGCATGCCGCTGCCTCGTTCAGGGGCAAGGGGTTCACGGTTCTGGGCAAGATCGACGACGGCATCAACCAGTGGGCGGCCGAACGAGGGACCCCCATCTCGACCGAGATCGTGTCGAAACCCGAGGGCCTGGTGCTCGACGTCGGTGATCCGGGGGCGAGCGCCGGCGACGATGCGGTTCTCATTCCTCTTGAGATGCTGTGGGCGCGAGCGGCGGAGCTCGGCGACGAGCAGCGGGTCACCATCGCCAGCAGCTACGGAGTACGAGCCGCGCTCGCGGTGGGCATTCTCGAGCGCTGTGGCCACGAAGTAGCTATCTGGACTACCAACCAGTAACTAGGCGCCCTCCTCCATCCCCTTGGCGATCAGGAAGCCGCGCGCCCGCTCCGTCATCGGGTAGCGGTTGACCAACCGCCAGAAGCGCTCGGAGTGGTCGGGGACGAGCAGGTGCGCGAGTTCGTGCACGATCACGTAGTCCCGCACCCAGGTGGGAAAGTCGGTCAGCGCAAGGGACAGCCGGATTTGCGACTCGTGGTGCGAACAGTAGCCCCAGCGAGACTTCTGGGTCTCGATCCAGGCGATGTCCCGCACTGCGACCCCGTCGAGATAGAGCTTCGCAAGCTCGCGCGCCCTGCGCTGCAGCGCGCCGTCCGTGTTCAGGCGGTCCCTCTTCTTGCGCTCCGACATGCGGGCTGCCATCTTGCTCACCCATTCCTGCTCATCGGCGCGACTGAAGCGATCGGGGATGGACACCACGAGGGCGTCACCGACGATCTCAGCCGAGATCGTCTTTTTGCGCCGGGCGCTGCGGCGCACCTCGATGCGGCTGAACTCTCCTTCGAGACCGGGGGTGTCGAAGGGAAGCCGGTTGCTAGGCATGGCGGTCCATCCTATGGCTCGTCCCGGGCTCGAGTGGTTTTTGTGCATCAGGTACAACTAGAGGCCGTGGTCGTGTACCTTCCTGCGCCTTGCAGACTCATGTGAAAGGGATCACAATGTGGTCAAGCAACAAAAAGGCCCCCATCCGGGACCTTCAGAGCCCCCTCCGTTTTCCGCCCATCCCCCCACGGAGGGGGCTCTCTCTATTCCAACGCCGACCGGCGGCCCCCCCGGCTCACTCCTCCGCGTCTACCAGCGCCTCGAGGACCTCACGCACCGCGTCCTTTATCTGAGCCTCGATGGTCTGGTCGGCGAGCCACTCGAGAACCTCCTTCGGATTCCGAATCAAGTAGGTGACCTTGTCAGTGCCGTAGGACACCACGCCCCGCAAACCGCGCGCGCGGAACAGGCGCCAGATCGTGGTGCCCTCGCGCACCACGATCTTTACCGAGGAGCCCCTGCCTCTGAGTAAGAGCGTCAAGGCGGCGTCTTCTCCCAGTTGCCACGCAAGGGGAACCAGGGCGGTCCCCTTCGCGATGCGCTCGCCCCACTCCCAGACGGCCTCGTCGCGCTCCTCGAGACAGGGCAGCCGCGCCCCCCGCAGCCAGGCGTGCGTCATGGCGAGCGCCTCGGGGTTGTCGACGATGGCCCCGTGTCGATTGAGTCCGCCCAACAGCTTCGATGAATCACCATCCACGCCCCGGTTGGCTTCGCCGGGCCAGCGCGCGTGGTCGGCGGGCACGATGAGATCCAACTTGTCCTGCAGCGCCAGCACGCGCGTCCCGTAGACGATGTCGTCGGTCGCGAGATTGCGAAGGAACTCCGAGCCCGGCTCCATCTGTTGAATGGAACGGGCGTAGGGATCGGGCACCACCGATGTCGCCCGGCGGCCCACGAAGTTCGCGGTGAGCTCCATGGCGGGCAGTGGTGTGTAGGGCAACTTCGCCCACCCCGGCAGCTCCATCGCCCGGCCCGTCCTGTGCGCGTTGCGAAGGCCGTCTTTGACCAGCTTTCCGCTCCAGAGGCCCCCGAGCTCTTCGCTCACGTCGGCCAGAGGAGCGCCCTGGTGCGGCGTCCCAAAGGTCACGAGGTGGTCGACGCGCGGGCGGCGCACGTTCCAGCTCGTCGCGGCGGTCTCGAGAAGGTAGCGAGCCACGAGTCCACCTTGCGAGTGCGCAAGGATGTCGACATCCGAACCCGGGTGCTCCAGGGCGATCCGCTGCAACAAAGCATCGAGCTTTTGGGCCGAGGAACGTAAGTCGGAGAACGTGTCGATCCTCGAGTAGCCCCCTTGGTCCAAGGAGTAAGAGAAAACGTAGGAGCTCTCCGGTTCATATCCGAGGTCGTCTGCGGTGCCGGCGACGCTGCGTTTCGAGCCCTCCGACCAGGTGTCGTTGATGCCCCCGATCATTACGGCGATGTTGTCGCTGGGGGCGCGCCGGTGGCCTGGGGTCCGGAGTAAGTCGCGTTCGGTGCACCCGATTGTGTCGAGCCCCTCGAAGTCGACGTCCATCATCTGTTCGACCATGTCGCCCCACGAACCCTTGTCCTCGAGGGGAATCAGGTGAATCGCATCTCCCATGTCGATGGGGCCGAGATAGTCCTGCGGGTCGACGTAGATGTCACGAAGTTTCACGCCGAAGTGGAGCTCGGCCCCCGTGGTCCCCAGCCAGTGGCCCTGATCGACGTCGTCGCCCGGCCGCACGTAGAGCTCGTCCATGCCCGTATAGGTCGTCTCTAAGAAATCCCCGTGATCGATGGTGATCGCCAGCGTCCCCGCGACGTGCCCCGCGAAGGTCACGCGCCCGTCCCCCGCCGCCCGCGCGCTCGTGCCCTCGGTCACCGCATAGTCGAGCCCCCGGTTGCCCGGGCCCTTCTGGCCATCGGGAAGATCGAACCCGCGCTTGATGGGAGCGTCGACGGGAGGAATCAGCCACGGGTGCTCGGTTGCGGCCGCCGCGGGAGGGAGACAGAACGCGGCCAGCGCAACGACCACCAGGGCCGCAACGAACCGGGTGCCTGATGATGCCGAAAGAGATGTCATGGGCCCAGCATGAGCACGAACCTCGAGGCGCGCTGTGACGCGCGTCACATTTCCGTCCCTGCGAGGTGCCAGGTGCTAGGGGACGATCGCGGTGCCCGAGTTCTGGTCGAGGGCGGCCTCGCACGCCTCGATCGAGGTCAACACGCCTCTGCCCGAGGTGGCTTCTGCGAACCGGCACAGCGCCTCGATCTTGGGGCCCATGGTCCCGAGCGGAAAGTGCCCCTCGGCCGAGAGCCGGCGGGCCTCGGCAACGGTCAGCTCCGAGAGGGCCCGCTCGTCCGGACCGCCGTAGTCCGCGTAGGCCCGCTCGACGTCGGTCAACACCAACAGCGCCTCGGCTCGGAGGTCGGACGCGAGCAGCGCGCTCGCGAGGTCCTTGTCGACCACCGCAGGCGCACCCGTCAGGCGGCCGTCGCCGTCCTGGAAGACCGGCACGCCCCCGCCACCGGCGGCCACCACGACCACACCCTCATCGATCATCGCCTTGATCGCCGTCCCCTCGACGATCTCGACCGGATTAGGCGACGCCACGACCCGGCGCCAGCCCCCGCGCGCCCTGTCCTCCTTGAGTCGCCACCCGCGCTCGCGCAGGGCATCGACGCGCTCCGCCGGGATCATCTCGCCCACCGGCTTCGACGGATCATCGAACGCGGGATCATCGGCGTCGACCACGACCTGCGTGACGAGCGAGGTTACGACCGCGGGGATGCCCGCCTCGTGGAACGCGTTCGTGAGGCACTGCTGCAGCATGTAGCCCATGCCCCCCTGCGTGTCGGCGACACAGACGTCGAGTGGCAGCGCAGGCAGGTTGCCGTGAGTGTGGCCGAGCTCGCTGCGCAGGAGGTGGTTTCCAACCTGGGGGCCGTTGCCGTGCGTGATCACGAGGCGAACCCCGGACGAGGCGAGCGCGACGAGGTGGCGCGCCGTCTCCGTCGTGCGGGTGAAATCGCCCGCGACCGAGTCGTCGCCACCTGGGCGCTGCATGGCGTTGCCTCCGAGGGCGACGACCACGAGCCGAGGTCCGTTGCTGGGAGCTTTCACTCCCCGATGCTATGTCGGGCGGCGACGGCTCTCGTGGGAATTACGAGCCTTAGCCTCCCGGCGAGCTCACCGAAGTGTGCGGGCCGGCGGAACCGCCGCCGCCCCCCTTGCCCGACCGGACGACCAGGAAGCGGAAACCGGTCACGACCCTGTCGAGCCCGACGGTCTTGGTCCGAGCCTGGTTGCGACCTCGGATGAAAGTGGCCGTCAAGTCGTTGCCCTTGGGAGCGTCCTCGAGATTGTCGATGAGCTCATCGAAGCTGCCGGGTTTCCCGTTGCCGCCCCGGCACCCGCCGAACTCCTCGAAACAGAAGGAACCCCCACCTCCGCCGCCGCCCCCAAGCTCGATGAACCCGCGCCGGAAGTTGCGGGGGATCTTGAACTGCAGATCGACGGTGCGCCCGGCGCCGCCTCCGACGGCGGCCAGCTTGGCCCGCAGAAACAGCTTGCCGCCGGGTCGAACCGTGACCCTGCGGCCACTCTCGTAGCCCCCGTTGCGCTTCGAATGCAGCAGCTTGGCGATGCGATAGTCCCGGCGCTCCTCCACGACGGTCGCCTCGAGATCAACTTCGTCGAAGTCGATGGCCGTGAACCTGTTGTTGAGCAGCGCGATGAGCTGCCCGAAGACCTCGAACGAGGACTCAATCGAGATGTCGTAGCGGCTCGAGTAGAGGTTCGAGCGAGTCAGGGCCCACGGCTCTCCTTCCTCGGTCGTCCCGGTCACCGTCCAGGCCACGCGTGAGTTGCCCTCTCCGATCTCGTCGAAGGTCGAGTCGATGCTGCTGAAGAGATGGAAAAAGCCGAGCACGGGCACGATGTCGTCGGTGACGGCCAGACTGGTGCCGTCCTGGGTGCGATCGATGTCGGGTGCGGTTATGAGACTGGTGACCGGCCGCGTCTGAGGAACGACCCCGAGCTGGGCGCGGATGCCGGCGAGGCGGTCCTGGTCGACGGTGCCGACGAAGTCGCCGATCGTGGCGAGCTTGTAAGGGCCGAAGAGCCCGTCGTCGACGATCGTGAGCGTGTCGCCCGCGTTGGCGCCGAGCTCGGTCCTGCCTGAGAAGCTGAAGGGATGGCCAAAGGCCACCGACTTGTCGTCGCACACCAGCGCCGCAGTGCCGATGCCACCTATCGTGATATCGCCGTACGAGAGTGCGCCTGCAAAGGTGTCTCCCGCGCCCAGCTCGGCCACCTCGGCCCCGGGTGCTGCGGCCTCGGAACTCGAACCCTGTGTGACGACGTAGCGGCCTCCCTCCTTGCGGATGGTCTTGGCCAGCAGATCAATGCTTCTCTGGGTCATGCCGGAGACACTGAGTGGAGAGCGCAGGCGCTCGAGCGACGTGTCGCTCGCGTCGTTCCCCGTGCGGGCGTCGACCCGCTCGGCGAGACGCCCCTCGAGCTCCACGGTCTCGGCGGCGTTCGTCTCGACGCCGGCCGGATAGTCGAGGAGATCGAAGAGGTCCTCGGCCGGCGTCAGGCCCCCGATGCTCGACGGTCCGAACGAGAGCCCGAAGGCAACCGCTCCGATGAGGCGCCCGGTGGCGTCGTCGTAGACCGGCGATCCCGACATTCCGAACCAGATGCCTCCGGCCTCGTCGATCGCCGGGCTAGAGGTGTCGACCACGATCATGTCGCGGCCCGGGGCGACCCCGTCTTCGAGTACGCCGAGCACCTCGACGTCGAACGGCTCCGGCTCGGTTCCCTCCGACACCGTGTAGCCCGTGGCGTCCATCTCGCGCGTCACCTCTGGGGTGGGGACGGCCTCGGGACAATCTTCAGGACCTTGGATCTGCGCCGTCGCCGCTCCCGGGATGAGTCCCGTCGTTGCGAGAGCGGCCGCTACTGCAACCGCAAGCATTCGAGCGCTGCGGACTCGACCCACCGTCTTCATTTTCTTCCCCTCTGCCTTAGCCGCGGATGAGCTCCGCCGGCACCTTGAGCTGCATTCAATACCTCTGGACCCCTAGACGTCTCGTGATGCGGAAAAGTTGCATAGTTGTTGTCCGGACACCGTCGAGGCGGCGGGCACGACGCCATAGACTCTCGCCCGATGACGACGGTGACCTTGATCAACGGAGACGGAATCGGGCCCGAGGTGGTGGCGGCCACCCGCCGGGTCGTCGACGAGCTGGGGGCGGACATCTCGTGGGACGTCCACGAGGCCGGAGTGGCGGCGATCGAGACCCACGGGAATCCCCTGCCCCCGCACGTGCTCGGCTCGATCAAGGACAACAGGGTCGCGCTCAAGGGGCCCGTCACGACCCCCGTGGGAACCGGGTTTCGCTCCATCAACGTCGCTCTGCGCCAGGAGCTCGACCTCTTCGCCAGCGTGCGGCCCTGCCGGCTCTACGAGGGCGTGCCATCGCGCTACGACGAGGTCGACATCATCGTCGTGCGCGAGAACACCGAGGACCTCTACGAGGGCATCGAGTTCGAGATGGGCTCGCCCGAGCTCGACAAGCTGCGGGGCTACCTCAAGTACATGCACGGCTTCGCGATCGCCAGGGACGCGGGGGTGTCGGTCAAGCCGATCTCGATCTCGGCCACGCGCGACATCGTCAACTTCGCGTTCGAACTGGCCACCAAGCACCGGCGAAGCAAGGTCACGCTCGGGCACAAGGCCAACATCATGAAGTTCTCCGACGGCGTCTGGCTCGAGACCGGCCAGAAGATCTCGACCGACTACCCGGAGATCGACTTCGACGAGATGCAGGTCGACGAGATGGCGATGGGGCTCGCCTGGATCCCCAAGGACCTCGACGTGATCGTGCTCCCCAACCTCTACGGAGACATCGTCTCGGACCTCTGCGCGGGTCTCGTCGGCGGGCTGGGTGTGGCCCCCGGCATGAACCTCGGCAAGGACTATGCGGTGTTCGAGCCGACCCACGGCTCGGCCCCCGACATCGCGGGAAGGGGCATCGCCAACCCGCTGGCCATGATGCTGTCGGCGACTCTGATGCTGCGCCACCTCGACTTGGAGCGCGAGGCGGACCGGCTCGAAAGGGCGATCGCGCACGTACTCGAGGAGCGCAGGGTCGTGCCCGCCGACCTCCGCCCGCCCGGCGAGCCATCGACGACCGCGGCCATCTCCGACGCGATCATCGACGCCCTGCACACCGGGCCTTAGTGGACGATCTCACGCGAACTCTGGACTTCATGTCCTGGGTCGAGAACTCCTGCGCCGAGCGGATCGAACCCTTCGAGTGGGGCGTCGCGTTGTTCCTCGACAGCCTGCCGAAGGTCCACGACTTCAACTTCCTTCGAGTCGAGGGTGCACCTGACGATCTCGTCTTCGACGAGCTACTCCGGGAAGCCGAACGCCTCCAGGGCGACGCGGGGCTGTCCCATCGCAAGATCGTCATCGAAGGCGATGCCGTGGGACGGGCGCTGGCCCCCCTGTTCCGGACGCGGGGGTGGGACTCCGTGTCCCTTCAGATCATGGTCTACAGAGGCGAACAGCAGATCGAATCAGACGACGTCGTCAGAGAGCTGACCTCGTCGGAGGTGCGCGCGTTGTGGTCCGCCTCATGGGCCACGACGCGCGTGGGTGAGGATCCCGAGCAGTTGGCGCAGCGTCTCGCGGTGGACACCGTTCTGGCGAGAGAGGCCAACGCTCTCTTTTTTGGCGTCGTGCTCGAGGGGCAAGCGGTGAGCTCCGCAGACCTCTACTCCGACGGTTCGATTGCGCAGATCGAGTCGGTGCTCACGCTCGAGGCGTATCGCAGACGGGGCTTCGGTGGCGCGGTCGTCCTTCACGCGCTGGGGCACGCACTCGACACGGGCCACGAGCTCGTCTTCCTCATCGCCGACATCGGCGACTGGCCGAAGGAGATGTACGCGCGCATGGGCTTCGAGCCGGTGGGCCGGTGCTGGGACTTCACCCTGACCAAGGCCTGAGCTTCGCCCTGGGGGATCGCTCTCGCTCCCGGCCCTGAAGGCCCTGCGGAATCAGCCCCCGATCCGGTGGGCTAATTCCGTGGAGTTCGGCCGTCGGTCTGTGTCGAAGGTCGGACCTCGTGGCTATCCGCGGCGGGGGTCCCACTTGGTCTTCGGGGCGATCGGGTCCAGGAGGATGCGGTCCTTGTGGCGCTGGATGGTCTCGATCAGGTGAGCCACGACCTCTTCGGTCAACAGATGCGCCTCGAGACCGAGCTCGACCAGTTTCGTGTGGGTCGCGTTGTAGTAGTGCTCCTCGGCCTCGATGCGCGGGTCGACGAGGCGGTCCACCTCGACGTTGATGCCCATATGCTCGCCGACGCGCTGGACCAGAGCGGCGAGGTCGTTGACCGAGAACTGTTCCGTGAACTGATTGAAGACGCGGTACTCCCCCGCGTCGGCCGGGTGCTCGAGTGACAGCTTCACGCACTGCAGCGTGTCGATGATATTGAGAAAGCCGCGCGTCTGGCCCCCCTTGCCGTAAACGGTCAACGGGTAGCCGACCACGGCCTGCACACAGAAACGGTTGAGCACGGTGCCGAGCACCTCGTCGTAGTCGAAGCGCGTGCAGAGACGCTCGTCGAGCTCGGTCTCTGCGGTACGGATGCCGTAGACGACCCCCTGGTTAAGGTCGGTCGCCCGCAGCCCCCAGATGCGGCAGCCGAAGTGAATATTGTTGCTGTCGTGCACCTTCGAGAGGTGATACATCGAGCCGGGCAGCTTCGGAAACGGCAGCGTGTCACTGCGGCCCTTGTGCTCGATTTCGATGAAGCCCTCTTCGATGTCGATGTTGGGCGTCCCGTACTCCCCCATCGTGCCAAGCTTGACGAGATGCGCTTCCGGGGTGATGTCGCGCAACGCATAGAGCACGTTGAGGTTGCCGATGACGTTGTTGGTCTGAGTCGTGATCGCATGGTTGCGATCGATCATCGAGTAGGGGGCGCTCGGCTGCTCGCCGTAGTGGACCACCGCCTCGGGAGCGAAATCGGAGAAGACCTCGTCGACGAACTGCCCGTCGGTGAGGTCGCCGACATGCACGTCCACGTTGTGGCCGGCCACCTCCTTCCACGCGCGCCGCCTCTCCTGCAAGGCTCGGATGGGCGTGAGCGAGCCGGCGCTCATCTCGACGGACATCAGGCGACGCATGAAGTTGTCTACGACGGCGACGTCGTGTCCGGCGGCGGAGAGGTTCATGGCGGTCGGCCAGCCGAGGTAGCCGTCGCCCCCCAAGACGAGGATTCGCACGGAGCGCAGGATAAACGACCCGGGAGACGAGCCGGGGTCGGGGGTGACCGAGGCGGTCAACGAAACTCTCCCTCGGTGGTGAGTGAGGCCGAATGGCTGCTGTGCGCCCCAAACGCCGCACTCACTCGGCCGAGCCGGGGTCGGGGGTGACCGAGGCGGTCTCGAAACTCTCCCTCGGTGGTGAGTGAGGCCGAATGGCTGCTGTGCGCTCCAAACGCCGCACTCGCCGCAGTCGAGCGCAGAGCCGGGCGAGTGCGATGATGGCTGGTATGGACAAAGCGCGCTCGATGTCGATGATCGGTGGCTGAAACGCCCGAGCTCGTCGAGGTCGCGCTGAGCGCCGAAGCGCTCGATGTCGGCGCCGCGCTGGCTGCGGTCGCGGGCGCGGACAACGGCGCTATCGGCGTCTTCGTCGGGTGTGTACGAGCCTCCGCCGCGGTCGAGGCCAACTCGGACAAGCCGGTGGTCGCGCTCGAATACGAGTCGCACCCGTCGTTGGCCGAGGAGCGCCTGCGCGCGATCGCGCTCGAGGCGGGGACGAAGTGGGACGTCCGCAGAGTCGTGGCGATTCACCGCACGGGCCGTTGCGAGCTCGGTGAGCCGACCGTGGTGGTCGCCTGTGGTGCGCCGCACCGCGCCGACGCGCTCGAGGCCTGCCGCTTCATCATCGACACCATCAAGACCACGGTTCCGATCTGGAAGCGCGAAGCCTACGCGGACGGTTCCTCGTGGGTCGGAACGGAAGAGGGGGCCGGGTGAGAGCGCTCGTCATCGCGGACAACGAGCTGCGCGTCGAGGAGCGCCCGACGCCGTCCCCCGAGGCCACTCAGGTGCTCGTCGAGGTCGCCTCCTCCGGGCTCAACCGCGCCGACGTGTTGCAGGCGCGCGGCGTCTATCCCGCTCCCCCGGGCTGGCCCGCCGACATCCCCGGCCTCGAGTTCGCCGGCGTCGTCGCGAGCGTTGGAGCCGGCGTGCGCAGCTTGAAGGAGGGCGAGCGCGTCTTCGGCATCGTCGGGGGCGGCGCGCATGCGACGCATCTCATCACGACCGAGGATCTCTGCGCGCGCATTCCCGAGGGACTCGACATCAAGGTCGCCGGCGGCGCTCCCGAGGCCTTCGTGACCGCTCACGACGCGCTCGTGACCCAGGCCGGGTTGAGGCCGGGCGAACGCGTCCTCATCCACGGCGTCGGGAGCGGCGTCGGAACGGCGGCGGTCCAAGTCGCCCGGGCGCTGGGCGCAGACACGATTGGGACCTCGCGCACCGAGGACAAGCTGAGACGCGCCGAGAAGCTCGGGCTTGGTATCGGCGTCATTGCAGGAGACTCCATGGCCGAGGACATCGGCGAGGTCGACGTCGTGCTCGATCTCATCGGCGGCGACTACCTCATGACCGACGTCAAGGTCTGCCGTCCGCGCGGCCGCATCGTCATCGTCGGCCTGCTCGGCGGATCCAAGTCGACGCTCGACCTCGGCGCGGTCCTGAGCAAACGACTGACGCTACGCGGAACCGTGCTGCGCAGCCGCCCCGAATACGAGAAGGCGCTCGTCACGCGCGCCTTCGAGCGCGAGGTCGTGCCGCTGTTGGGCCGGGGCGAGCTCGAGGTCGTGCTCGACAAGACCTTCTCGCTCGACGACGCGGCCGCCGCATACGATCACATGACTTCGAACGAGGGCTACGGCAAGACCATCATCGACATGACGGGGTGAGGACATGGACCTGAATCTAGGAGACAGGATCGCATGGGTGCTCGGAGGTTCGTCCGGGTTGGGGCGCGCCTCGGCCACCTCGCTGGCGCGCGAGGGTGCGAAGGTGGCGATCTCGTCGCGCGACGCCGACACGCTCGGCAAGAGCGCAACCGAGATCGAAGAGGCGACGGGGGGCCGTTGCATACCGATGGCGCTGGACGTTACCGACGCCTCGGCGCTGCGTGATGCTCACGCGCGCATCATCGAGGAGCTGGGCGAGGTCGACGTCCTCGTCGCCAACGCAGGGGGGCCTCCATCGGGAGCGTTCGACTCGCTGGATGAAGACACGATGCGCTCCGCCTTCGAGGTCACGACCGCCTCGGCGTGGCGGCTCGCCCAGCTCGTAGTGCCCGGCATGAAGGAGCGGGGGCGCGGTGTCATCATGTTCATCACCTCGACCTCGACCAAGGAGGTCGTAGATGGACTACTGCTCTCGAACATGATGCGCGCCGCGGTGCTCGGCATGGCCAAGACGATGTCCAAGGAGCTCGGCCCCCACGGCATCCGCGTCCTCTGCGTTGCGCCGGGACGCATCGCCACCGCGCGGCTGAAGTCACTCGACGCCGGCCGCGCCGAGCGAACGGGCGAGTCGCCTGAGCAGGTGGCCGCTTCCTGGCACGAGCAGATTCCCCTGGGCCGCTACGGCGATCCTCAAGAGCTCGGCGACGTCGTCGCCTTCGCCGCATCCGAGCGCGCGAGCTACCTCACGGGAACGAC
>JALZIB010000011.1 GCA_030860505.1 Actinomycetota bacterium | reverse complement strand
AGGGTGGGTCAGTGCTGCTGTTGGATCTGGGGCAAGTCGCCGTGAAGGACCTCATCGGTGCGGGTGGCCTCACCGTCGTCGACGTCGTCGACCGAGGGCTCGCCGAAGAAGTCGTCGAGGTCCTTGCGTGAAAGATTCTCTTTCTCGAGTAGGAGCTTGGCGAGGCCGTCCATGTCGTCGCGGTGCTCGGCAAGGATCTTGCGAGCCTTGTTCTGGCCTTCCGCGAGGATCGACTTGACCTCGCGATCGATGACCATCTGGGCCTCCTCCGAGACGTCGTTGCCCTGACGAAACATCGGGTTCAGGAACCGAGCCCCGGTCTCGGCAATGTTCATAGGCCCGACCTTCTCTGACATGCCGAACTCCATGACCATCCGGCGTGCGATCTCGGTCGCTCTGCGAAGGTCGTCTCCGGCCCCCGTGGTCGCGAACTTGAAGACGATCTCTTCGGCGCTGCGGCCGCCCAGCAAGATCGCGATCATGTCCCGCAACTCGGGCTCGCTCATCAGGTACCGCTCTTCTTCCGGGAGCTGTTGCGTGTACCCGAGCGCGCCGATGCCGCGCGGGATGATTGAGACCCGGTGTACCGGATCGGCGTTGTCGACGAAGCGCGCCACGATCGCGTGCCCGAGCTCGTGATAGGCGACGAGTCTCCGCTCCTTCTCGGTAAGGACCTGCGAGCGTCGCTCGAGCCCTCCGAAGACGCGATCGATAGCCTCTTCGACATCGCCCATGTCGGCGATCTCTTTGCCCCGGCGCGCGGCCAGAAGGGCGGCCTCGTTGATCACGTTGGCAAGCTGTGCCCCGGAGAAGCCCGGTGTCCGGCGAGCGAGGACCCTGAAGTCGACGTCCTGCGTCAACTTCACGTCGCGTGAGTGGATGCGCAGGATCTGCTCCCGGCCCCCGATATCCGGAAGGTTGACCTGGATCTGGCGGTCGAAGCGGCCCGGACGAAGCAGCGCGGCGTCGAGAACCTCGGGGCGGTTCGAGGCCGCAACGATGATGACTCCGCTGTTGGGCTCGAAGCCGTCCATCTCGGTCAGGAGCTGCTGCAGCGTCTGCTCCTGCTCCTGGTGCGAGCCCATCTGACCTCCCGCCGCGCCGGAGCGCGACTGGCCGATCGCATCGATCTCATCGATGAACACGATCGCCGGGGCGCGCTCCCTCGCCTGCTGGAAGAGATCGCGCACTCGTGCTGCTCCGAGACCCACGAACAGCTCGATGAACTCCGACGCCGAGATGTAGAAAAACGGGACCTCGGCCTCACCTGCAACTGCGCGCGCGAGCAGCGTCTTTCCCGTACCGGGAGGGCCGACGAGCAGCACGCCCTTCGGGATCTTGGCCCCCACCTTCTTGAACTTGTCGGCGTT
Source organism: Actinomycetota bacterium (assembly GCA_030860505.1). Classification (GTDB taxonomy): domain Bacteria; phylum Actinomycetota; class CADDZG01; order CADDZG01; family WHSQ01; genus WHSV01. The sequence continues at coordinate 39,321 of JALZIB010000011.1, read as the reverse complement.
CTTCAGGTAGTCGACGACCTCCGCGAGCTCGGTCTCGACCTCGTCGACACCCGCGACGTCCTCGAACGTCGTCTTGAGATCGGTGCGGTCGTAGAGCTTCGCCTTGTTCTTGCCGAGCGACAACGGTCCCCCGCCCCCGGTCAGCTGATTGCGCATGCGCCGCATGAAGAAGAAGTAGAGCCCACCGATGAACAAGAACGGTAGGAAGAAAGACAGGAGCCCGAACCACGGGCTCGGCTGCGTAGCGGTGACCCTGACCTCGTTGGCACGGAGATCGTCCACCAGCGCGTTCGATTCATAGTTGACCGGCAGGGTGGCGCTGAACTCCCGCTCGCCGTCGTCACCCTCGAGGATCCCCGACACCGTGGTCTCAGAGATGTTGACCTCGTTGACCTGCCCTTCGTCGGTTAGATCGAGGAAACGACCGAACTCGATTTCTTCACTCTGCCCCCCGGTAAGGGTTTGGATCACAAAGAAGAGGAGCAGGCCACCTATGACCCACGCGATGGTGATGTTGCGCTGGCGGGGGTCCATGCCCTCCTGCTGCTGGGGTCTGCCGGAGGCGGGCTTTCCGTCGTGTTTCGTCTCGTTGCGCGCGTCACCCTTGCGGGGCCACGGGTTGAGCCGGTTGGGACGCATTGGTTTGTCGGTCATGTACGAGCCAGCGTACCCACAAACGGATTCTTGTCTTTCACTTGCCTGTTACAACGGCCTCTATGGATATTTCTTCCGTCGCCCTGCTCACCACGAAACGAGGATCGTTGTTCTCCTGTTCACAACCGAACGGCGACATGTCGGGTCGGGGGGCAGAGGGTATCTTCGCCGACGACACTCGACACCTGTCGCGCCTCGTCCTCACCGTCGATGGAGCGACTCCCCGGTTGTTGAGCGCGTCGGACGCTCCCGGTGACGAGGCGACAATCGTTCTTACCTGCGGCGACCACCCCATGGTCCGGCGGCGTCGCATCGACGGGCGTTTCGTCGAGGGCGTGACGCTCCACAGCTCTGGAACCCACAAGACGGTCACGTTGCGCTGCGAGTTGAGTTGTCACATGGACGACATCTTCGCCGTCCGGGGGTGGGCCGAGGGCAAGGACGCGCTTACGCCCGAGGTTCAGGACGGCGCCCTGCTCTACGGGTTTGCAGGACGCGACGGCGTCCTCAGGAGCACGCGTCTGATCTTTGCTCCGCGCCCCACACGCACGCTGTGCACGCCTGAGCGCCAGCACGTCGAATGGGACCTCGATCTGCTTCCGGGCGCAGACCAAACCATCGAGTTCACGATCGAGTGTGCACCCATCGATGAACGAGGCTTCTCGCCTCGTGTGCCCCCCGTGCGCGCGACCGGCGACGACCGCCTCGATCGGTCCCTGGTCGCGGCGCGCCGGGACCTCGCGATGCTCGCGACCCCGGTGGAAGGCCGAACCATCATCGCCGCAGGCATCCCCTGGTTCGTCGCGTTGTTCGGGCGAGACTCGCTGCTGACGGCCTTCGCCTTGCTCGACAGCGCCCCTGAGATAGCGCGCGACACTCTCGTCGGGCTCGCCGACCGCCAGGCCACGACCGATGACGCCGAACGAGATGCGGAGCCGGGCAAGATCCTCCACGAGCTGAGGCGCGGAGAGCTTGCCGACTCGAGCGAGAGTCTCCGTTTCCCCTACTACGGCACGGTGGATGCCACGCCGCTGTTCGTCCGCTTGGCCGCGGACTACACGCTACGCACGGGAGACGACGCCACCTTCTTCGCAGTGGAGCCACACATTTGGGCCGCACTCGGCTGGATCGACGAGGCCACCGACGCAGACGGCCTCCTTCGCTACGAACGTCGTTCGACTCACGGACTCGTCAATCAGGGTTGGAAGGACTCGCCCGACTCGATCGTGCACTCAGACGGGAGGACGGCGAGTGGGCCGATCGCGCTCTGTGAGGTGCAGGGCTACGTCTACGCGGCAAAGATGCGACTCGCCGATGTCCTCGACAAGATGAAGCGCATCGTCGAGGCGGCCGCTCTGCGACACCAGGCCGAAGTCCTGCGAGCCGACTTTCACGACCTCTTCTGGATGGACGAACACGACTGCTACGCGCTCGCGCTCGATGGGCGCAACGAGCGCGTCGCCGGCGTGACCTCGAACGCGGGGCACTGTCTGTGGAGCGGGATCGCGCACGAGGGCGTCGCCGCTCGGCTGGGCGCACGCCTCATGGCCCCCGACATGTTCTCGGGCTGGGGCGTGCGCACGCTCTCGACGGCCAATCCCGCCTACGACCCGACGAGCTACCACCGGGGCTCGGTGTGGCCGCACGACGGTGCCCTCGTCGCCGCCGGCCTGGCGCGCTATGGACTGCTAGACGACGCTCTCCGCATCCGCGGGGCGCTGCTGGACGTCGCCGAGGTGAGCCCCGCGCGCCGTCTCCCCGAACTGTTGTGCGGCTGGGAACGCGTTGCGGGTGAGCCCTACGTCACGTATCCGACCACCTGCATCCCACAAGCGTGGAGCGCGGCGTCAATCTTCCTGCTGGCTTCGTTGCACAATTAGGACATGAGCGAGCTCATGGAGAGTAAAACGGTGGTCATGATCGGGGGCGACCTCATGGCGCGCTCCCGGATCGAGGAGGCGGCACGCGCAGCGTCTCTGCGTTTCGTGCGCGTGGACATCAACGACCTGGACTCCCTGGATGAACCACCGGTCGCCGACCTCATCGTCCTCGACCTCGACGTCGGCGGTCGCGCTCTCATCGCGTCGTGGGCCAGAATCGCCGGTGCCTCAGGTCCGCGCGTCGTCGGCTACTTCAGTCACGTCGACGTCGCCCTCGGAGACGACGCCCGAGCCGCGGGAATCGAAGCCGTGCCACGCGGCAGATTCTGGCGGACACTTACCGACACACTTACGAACCTGTAAGCAGCCGCTCAGCGATAGAGGCGATACCAGAGTGTAGCCAGACCCCAATCTCTAGAACTCGCCGGTGTTGCTCGACGCAGGCGCGCCGGAGCTTTCCGCTCCTTCCCCAAGCGTCTTCATCCCGTCTTCGATGAAGTGTGCGAGGTCGCGCGCCTCGGTCTCGGGAACCGATAAGACGCAGCGCGCCTGGTCGGCGACCCAGATGGAGAAACGCACGTGGCGTCCGGGAATGACGACCGAGCCCTCGGGGCTGTTGAAGGTCTGCTCCTTGCGGTAACAGGACACCCGCAGGTAAGCGTTCTCGGGGTCCCCGTCGTCGACCTTGACGCCGGCGAAGAAGCGGGCGAGCTTGCTCGGGGTTCGATCGACCAGGTGAGTCGGAAGTGAGCGTCCGCAACGGAAACAGAAGCTGTGCTCGCTCGGCTGCTTGAAGCGGCAGTCAGGACAGTAGACCTCGGTCATGATCCCTCCAGTCCCCGATGGGTCCCTCAAGGCTACCGCCCCGCGGCGTATCCCTGCATCCCCCGCGGGTTGGAGGCGGCCTTGAGCATGCCGGTGGAGTGGTCTCGTCCGGCCGCGCTGACGCGTCCCAGAGACCAGTCCTCGCTCACGACGATCTCGTGACCTCGCCTTCGAAGCTCGGCGATCACCGAGGCGTCGATGCGTCCCTCGACGATGACCTGGCCAAGGTGAGCGTCGCGCGGGTAGAACGAGCTCGGGAAGTGCGTCGTGTGCCACGTCGGCGCGTCGATCGCGGCCTGAAGATCGAGGCCGAATTCTACGTGGTTCAGAAAGAAGTTCAGGGTCCATTGGTCCTGTGAGTCCCCGCCCGGCGTCCCGAAGGCGAGGTAGGGCTCTCCCGACTTGAAGGCAAGGCTCGGTGTGAGCGTCGTGCGGGGCCGCTTGGTTCCGCGCAGGGAATTCGGCAGATCCCTCTCGAGCCAGAACATCTGGGCCCTGGTTCCCAGGGGGAAACCGAGTCCGGGAATAACGGGATTGCTCTGTAACCAGCCACCACTCGGCGTCGCCGAAACCATGTTGCCGTGACGATCCACGACATCGACGTGGCAGGTGTCGCCCGCGACCCGTCCGGACGGAGCCACCGTCGGCTCCCCTGTGCCGGACGCGTGCCCCTCGACCACGAGCATCTCCGGAAGCCGGGGCGTGCGCCCATCGATCGCTCCAGGTCGCAGATCGAGCGACGCGCTCCCGCCGATCAACGCCCTCCGCCGGTCGGTGTAGGACGCGTCGAGCAGGCGATCCATCGGGACCTCGACCACCTCGGGGTCGCCGTAGTAAGCCTCACGATCGGCGAAGGCGAGCTTTGCGCACTCGACGACGGTGTGGATGTACTCGGCGCTGTTGTGGCCCATGGCCGGAAGGTCGTAGCCCGCCAGCAGCGCAAGCTGCTGGAGGAACACGGGGCCCTGGCTCCAGGACTGTGTCTTGAACACGCGCAGGTCGTGATAGTCGAGCCACAGCGGTTGCTCGACCGTCGCCCGGTAGTCGCCGAGGTCGCGCTCGTCCATGACCCCGGTGTGAGGGCGGCCCGAGGAGTCCATGACCTCGGCCTCCATGAAATCCACGATCGCCTCGGCGACGAAGCCCTCGTAGAAGATGCGCCGCGCCGCCTCGATCTGCTCGTCGCGCTCTTCGCTCGCGCTCTCCGCCTCGGACAGAATGCGGTGATAGGTGCGCGCCAGAGCCGGGTTGCGCCACAGAGACCCGGGCGGCGGGGGGCCCTCCGGGGTGAGATAGAGCTCGGCCGAAGTCGTCCACTGGGTTCGGAACTGCTGCTCGACCGAGGCGATCGCGTCCGAAATCTGTGCCAGGAGCGGATAGCCGCGCTCGGCGTAGCGCAGCGCGTAGCCCATGACGTCGGCTAGTCGCAACGTCCCGTAATCGCGTAACATGAGCATCCAAGCGCCGAAGGCGCCCGGCACGCATGCGGCGAGCGAACCCGTGCCCGGCACGACCTCGAGCCCGAGCTCCTCGAAGTGGTCGATGGACAGCCTCGCGGGCGACGGCCCCTGACCGCAGATGACGTCAACGCTCTCCCGGCGTGCGTCGTAAAGGATGATCGGGACCTCGCCCCCCGGGCCGTTCAGGTGAGGCTCGACGACCTGCAGGGTGAGCCCGGCGGCGACGGCGGCATCGAAGGCGTTGCCACCCTTCTCGAGAACGGCCATCCCGGCCGCCGAGGCAAGCCAGTGCGTCGAGGCCACCATGCCGAAGTTTCCCCGTAGCTCTGGTCTGGTCGTGAACAAGTTGGATCCCCTCACTCGATCGTTCGAGCCTGTATCCAAGCATGCCCTCCCAAAGTACCCAGACGCATTTGGGTGGTTCCGCCTCGCACACCGGCACGACCCCCACTGGTTCGCCCGGCCTCGGTCCCCGAAGCTAAAGACGTCAACCGCTAACCGAGGAGCGAACGTGAACCGACTACTGAACCTGGCCGACCGAACCCCCGACAGCCGGGAGCGCTACGTCGACTTCCTGCGGGCTCTGTCCATCGCCGTCGTGGTCTTCGGACACTGGCTCGCCGCCGTGATCACCTGGAGCGACGGGGAGGTAGGCGGGACCAACGCCCTCGAGGTCGTCGACGGAATGTGGGCGCTCACCTGGGTCCTCCAGGTCATGCCGTTGTTCTTCTTCGTCGGAGGCTTCTCCAATCTCAAGACCTGGCGGGCCCTGCGCGAGCGTGGCGGCGACTACACCGAGTTCCTGCACGGCCGGATCGCCCGCCTCATGAAGCCGACGGCGATCTTCATCGGCTTCTGGATGGTCCTCACCTTCGTGCTGGAGAACGCCTTCACCGTGCCTCCCGAAGCCCTCCGCGCCGCCACGCAGTTGATGGGCGCTCCCCTATGGTTTCTCGGCGTCTACCTGCTCGTCGTCACCGTGACGCCGGTCATGGTGTCGCTTCACGAGCGTTTCCGGGCCCGGGCGGTCGTTGGGCTCGCACTCGCGGCCGCGGCCATCGACTTTGCGCGCCTCGCCCTCGAGGTTCCCGTAATCGGGGTGCTGAACTTCGCAGTGGTGTGGCTCTTCGTGCACCAACTCGGTTTCTTCTACGCCGACGGCGCCTTCAACCGCATGAGGCGAGCGGCCTTCGGAACCATGGCCGGCGCCGGGTTCGGCGCCCTCGTCGCCCTGACCAACATCGGCGTCTACTCCCGTTCCATGGTCGGCGTGAACGACGGCATGGTCGGCAACAACGCTCCCCCGAGCGTGTGTATCTGCGCGCTGGCTCTGGTGATGGTTGGCGTCGCCATGCTCCTGCGGCCGGCCGCCTCTCGCCTGCTCGCGGACCGAAGGGTCTGGGCCCTTACGATCGGCGTCAACACCATCATCATGACCGCCTACCTGTGGCACCTTTCGGCGATGGTGCTCGGCGTGCTCATCATGTACCCGCTGGGCTTCCCCCAGCCGGAGGTGGGGACGCTGGCTTGGTGGGTGCTGCGGCCGGTGTGGCTCGCGTCTCTGACCGTGTTCCTGGCGCCCTTCGTCGTCGCCCTCGGCCGCTTCGAGCGTCCTCGGAGCGGCCGTCCGACCATCCGTAGCAACGCCGCTCTCGTCGCGGCCCAGCGAAAGGAGATCCACCATGCGTAACATCAAGAACGTCATCGCAGTGCTCGGCGCGACCTGCTTCGTCGTCGGTATGCAGGGTTTCGCCCTCGGAGGCTTCTCGGGTCAAGTCGCCCCCGACGCTTCGTCGATCACGAACCTCGGCGTTGGTCCCGTGCGCAACGCGCTCTTCTTGATGGCCGGATGGGGACTCGTCGCACTGTCGAGGAGCATTGCGCGCGCTCGTCGCGGGGCGGGGCGCAGCTCTGGATAGGTCGTCCGACCTTAGCCAGAGGGGGCCGCGTCCAGTTGGATGGAAGATAAGTCGAGCATGCGAGAACCTAATGGGCCTGCATCACCTCATGGGAAGGTGACTTCTCAGCCAACCGAAGGGTGAGCACCGGAAGAGCCTGAGATCTGATCTCTACGGCTAGATCGTGCCCCCTTCGGTCGGCGAGGAGAGCCGAGGGCTCGTGGGATGTCGTGCCAACTTGAGCACTGATCCATTAGGTCGCCACCGATCTCCTCGAGGCTGATGTGCTGTTGTTCGCCGAGCCAAAGGAGGAGATTGTTGGTCTTCGTCGGGATCGACTGGTCAGAGAAGCACCACGACATCTGCATCGTGGATCAGGAGGGCGAGGTCCTCGCCAAACGCCGGGTCACTGAGGGGATCGAAGGGATCGCCCGGCTGCACGAGATGGTCGCGGAGCACGCCGAGGAGTCTGAGGACGCCATTGTCGGCATCGAGACCGACCGTGGCTTGCTGGTCGGTGCGCTTGTCGCCGCCGGCTACCAGGTCTATGCCATCAACCCCCTGTCGGTCGACCGCTATCGCGACCGTCACTCGACCTCGGGTGCGAAGTCCGACCCCGGTGACGCCAAGCTCCTCGCCGACATCGTGCGCACCGACCGCCACAACCACCGTCCGGTCGCCGGCGACAGCGAGCTCGCCGACGCGATCAAACTTCTCGCCCGGGCGCATCAGAGCTTCGTCTGGGAGCGCCAGCGTCACGTCAACCGGCTCCGCAACGCCCTGCGTGAGTTCTATCCCCAGGCGCTGGAGGCCTTCGGCACCGGGCTCGCCCACCGCGATGCGGTGGCCGTCCTTTCGATCGCGCCGACCCCGGAACTCGGCCGGCGCCTGTCGCGATCCAAGATCGCCAGCGCTCTGAAGAGAGCGGGACGCCAGCGCAACGTCGAGACCACCGCCGAGAAGATCCAGGCCGCGCTGCGCTCCGAGCAGCTGCAGGCACCGCTGACGGTGACGCGGGCCTACGGGTCGATCGTGTCCTCGCTGGTGACGCTGATCGCCGGCCTCAACGTCCAGATCGCCGGCCTCGAGCAGGAGCTCGAAGAGGCTTTTGAAGATCACCCGGACGCCAAGATCCTGCGCAGTCTTCCCGGACTCGGCACGGTCCTCGGCGCCCGGGTGCTCGCGGAGTTCGGAGATGACCGAACCCGCTATGCCGATGCTAGAGCGAGGAAGAACTACGCGGGGACGTCACCGATCACCAAGGCGTCGGGACGAAGTCGAGTGGTCCTGGCCCGCTTCGCCCGCAACGAACATCTCTATGACGCCTGCCACTTGTGGGCGTTCTCAGCGCTGACGAAGTCACCCGGCGCCCGCTCCTACTACGACCTTCAGCGAGATCGGGGCAAGACGAACAACCAAGCTCTACGGGCGCTCGCCAACCGCCTCGTGGGGATCCTTCACGGATGCCTGCGTCACCGCCAGCCCTACGATGAAACGATCGCTTGGCCCTCTCTCATCGAGGAGGCGGCTTGACAGTTACGGGCGTGGGATATCTAGGCGGGGCGGCACCCGAGAACGCCGAGCCGTGACTCGCTAGTTTCCCGTCAGCGTCCGTCGCAGATCGTTCTCGGCCTCGGACGCAGCGAGCGCAAGGACCTCGTCCCCGACGTACAAAGGCGTCTCGCCGCGCGGTGCGATGACGTGCCCGTCCCGCACCACGGCGACAAGCGAGCTGTCGGGAGGAAACTGGATCTCGCGCACGGTCTTCCCGTCCACGGGAGAGTCCTCGGCGAGCGTGACCTCGAGCAGCGCGACCCTCCCCTGTTCGAGCCTCAGCAATCTGACCAGGTCCCCCACGCTCACCGCCTCCTCGACGAGAGAGGTCAGGAGGTGTGGGGTGCTCACCGCGATGTCGACACCCCACGACTCGTTGAAGAGCCATTCATTGTCTGGATGGTTGACGCGCGCGATCACGCGCGGCACCGCGAACTCCTGCTTGGCGAGCAGCGAAATCACGAGGTTGTCCTCGTCGTCACCCGTGGCCGCAACCACGACCTCGCACGAGGAAAGCACGGCCTCGTCCAGGGTGTGCATCTCGCAGGCGTCACCGACGACCCAGTTGACCTCCAGGTCGGCGTCGTCCTGCACCTTGTCGACCTGCGCCTGGTTCTGCTCGATCAAGACGACGTCGTTGCCTCGCGCCCGCAGGTCCGTTGCCACGAAGGTGCCGACGTTGCCGGCCCCCGCTATGGCGATGCGCATCGTCTTTGGACTCATTCCGGTCGTCCCACGGCCTCGAGCTCCTCGGACAGAGTCGCCACCTCGCCACGGATGAGCGAGAAGTGGAGAATGTCCCCTTCCTGGATCGCCAACGAACGATCGGGTACGCGCGGAACGCCGAAGCGGCTCACAGCGACGACCTTGCGCCGGCCGTCGAGATCGAGCGAGGCGGCCATCTTGCCGATAACCGCCGGCGGTGCTGGGAGCGCAGCCACCACTACCTCGCCGTTGTCGATCGTGTACTCGACGGGAATGTCGTCCGGAAGCATCTGGCGAAGTATCTGATCTGTCGTCCACCTCACCGTTGCAACGGTCTGGATCCCGAGACGCTGGTAAATCTGAGCGCGTCGAGGATCGTAGATGCGGGCAACAACCTGGTGCACACGATAATGCTCCTTGGCCATCCGGGCCGAGACGATGTTGGAGTTGTCCCCGTTCGTCACGGACGCGAACGCATGCGCTTCTTTGATGCCAGCCTGCTCGAGGGCGTCCCTGTCGAACACGAAGCCGACGAGCTTCTTGCCCTTGATGTCAGGGCGCAACCGCTCGAACGCCTTGGGGTTCTTGTCGATGATTGCGGTTGTGTGCTCCAGGCGCTCGAGGTTTGCGGCGAGTTCCGAACCCACCCTCCCGCAACCGGCGATGATGACGTGCACTTGGCAGATGCTCCTTAGTCCGAATCCGTCCGAAATCGCTCCCTATCAGCGCGGCGATACTGCCATACTCAAGGCTATGGCACTTCTCTCTAAGTTCCTCGGTGAGCTGGCCCGGCCACCGGACGAAGCCAGGGCGGACAACCTCAAGGCGTGGATCGACACCATCGAAGGTGCGACTCCTATCGCGGGGGTGGAAGCCCGTTGTGGTTGCAAAGCGGCGGGGGTGGTTCAGAACATCCGCATCGACCCTCGTGAGGGAAGCGGCTCGATCGAAGCAACGATCATCGACGGAACCGGGAGCATGGTCGTCAAGTGGTTGGGTCGTTCCTCGCTACAGGGCATCAGGCTGGGAATGGGCCTGATCGTCGAGGGAATCGCCGGGATCAACCGTTCGGATGAATTAATCGTGCTGAACCCCGAATACACCCTCGTGCCCGGCCCGGAGCACGGATAATCTCAACCGCGTGAGCAAGACGGGGGCCGTACTCAAGCGCGTCGTTCTGGGCAAACCGATGTCGTCGGGCGAGATTGAGCACACCCTCTTACCCAAGGCGATAGCGCTTCCCGTCTTCTCGTCCGACCCGCTTTCCTCCAACGCCTACGCGACTCAGGAGATGATGCTGGTTCTCGCCCTGGCGGGAACCGCCGCGTTTTCCTTGATTGTGCCCATCTCACTGGCCGTTGCGGGCCTGCTATGGATCGTCGTGACCTCCTACCGCCAGACGGTGAAGGCTTACCCGACTGGCGGTGGTGCTTACCGCGTGGCGCGTGAGAACCTCGGTCTCTATCCGGCCCTCGCTGCCGGCTCTGCTCTGTTGATCGACTACGTGCTGACGGTCTCCGTATCGATGACGGCGGGTGTCGATGCGATCGCCTCCGCCTTTCCCAACCTTGCCCCCTACGAGGTGCAAATAGCGGTGGCGTTCATCGCCCTCGTGACCGTCGCTAACCTGCGCGGTTCCAAGGAATCCGGAGTTCTCTTTGCCGTTCCCACTTACGGCTTTGTGCTGGCGATCTACTTGATGATCGGCACCGGCCTCATCCAGTGCCTCGGAGGGTGCCCGATCGCCGAGACGGCGGGCGACCCGATTGACCCAGAGGCGGCCATCACCTTTGCTCTTGTGCTCCGAGCATTTGCGGCAGGGACGACCGCTCTGACGGGTGTGGAGGCGATCGCCGACGGGGTGCCGGCCTTCCGCTTTCCCCAGTCACGCAACGCCGCCACGACCCTCACGATCATGGCCGCGCTGTCGACCTCGATGTTCATGGGTATCTCGTTCTTGGCCAACCGCACCGGAGTTGTCATCAGCGAGCACGGAGAGGACACGAAGACCGTCGTGGCTCAGATCGCAGATGCGATCTTTGGAGGCGGCTTCTTGTTCTTCGTCGTCCAGATCATGTCGGCGGCCATCCTCATCCTGGCGGCAAACACCGCTTATCAGGACTTCCCGCGGCTGTCATCAATCCTTGCATCCGACCGCTTGATGCCCCGTCAGTTCATGAACCGGGGGGATCGCCTCGTGTTCTCCAACGGCATCGTGATCCTGGCGATCGCGGCCTCTCTGCTGGTGTGGTACTTCGACTCCGACCTCAACCGGCTCATCCAGCTCTACCTCGTCGGCGTCTTCATCTCGTTCACCCTGTCCCAATCCGGAATGGTGGTGAGGTCGTTCAAGCTGCGTCCTCAAGGATGGCGCAAGACGGTCGCGATCAGCGGCTTTGGAGGGATCGTCACGGGAATCGTGCTCCTGGTCGTCGTCTATACGAAGTTCGGCAGAGGCGCCTGGATCGTGCTGGTGATGATTCCCGTCCTTATGTTCTTGATGAAGTCGATTCATGATCACTACGAGAGCCTCGCTGGGCAGTTGGGACGCCCCGATCGCAAACCGGTTGACCGCAGGCCCGGTCACCAGCACGTGATGATCCTGGTCCCGCGCGTCGATGGCGCAGCGGCGCGCGCCGTCGGATACGCGCGCTCCATACGAGCAGCAGAGGTCTTCGCCGTAACACTCGATCCCTCGAACCTGGGCCCTTGGAATCGGTTGGCCCCCGACATACCAATCACGCGGCTCCAACTGGAGAAATCCCGAACCAAGACCATAAAGACGTTCATCCGCGCCAAGCGCGGGGAGCTGAGGGCCGACGACTTCCTCACGCTCATGATCCCCGAGACCCTCGGCACCCGCAGCTTCTTCGAGATCGTCAGGCACCCGCGACTGCACCGGCTCAAGGCCTCGCTCCTCACCGAGCCGGGCGTTCAGGTGCTCGACGTGCCCGTGCTCAAGGAGGACATGGAGGCGGGCATCGACGAGGCTCAGGAACCCGCGCGCAACTACGTCTGCGTGCTGGTCTCTTCGGTGCACAACGCAACCCTGCAAGCGATCGAGTACGCGGAGACATTGCAAGCTGCGGACATCCGAGCCGTGAGCTTCGGGCTCGATCCCGAGACCACCGAGCGACTAGGGAACGACTGGCTCGAAGCTCGCATCCCCCATCCTCTGGAGATCGAAGACTCCCCCTATCGCGATATCGGGCGGTCGCTCACCAGCTACATACAGCAGTACGACGCGGACGGCTTCAACCGCATCGTCACCGTCGTCCTACCGGAGTTCGTGGTCGCCAAGAGGCGGCACCAGATCCTCCACGGTCAAACGGGATTCATCGTGAAACGCCACCTGCTGTTCGCGAAGGGCGTCGTCGTCGCGAGCGTCCCCTATCATGTCGAAACGGAGGTGCGACCTAGAGCTCAGAGCCCGACTACTTGAATCTAGTGGTCTGTCGCGTAAGTAACGCCAGCACCGAGAGCGCCCCTGAGCGTCGAGGGCAAGGCGCGACGAGTCGAGCGTACTGGCGGTACGTGAGCGAGGAGCAACGCAGCCATCGGCGATGCAGGGGCGTTCAGAATGCGTCGGCTATTTACGCGGCGGGCCACTAGTGGGGAGGGGGGTCCGTGCACCTCCCTCCCCACTTCACGATTTCCTCCTCTTCCGAGCTTAGAAGCCGGCGACGTTGACCAGTTTCTCCTTGATCCCATCCGGGTCGTCGACGTTGTTCCAATCGAGCGTTCCGGCCCCCTGCAGTGCAGACTTCACCGTTGCCGGGGACGTTCCCGGACGGGTCGAGAGATAAAGAGCCGCAGCCCCCGCAGCGTGAGGAGACGCCATCGAGGTGCCGCTAATGGTGTTGTAACCGCCGCCCTTCCAGGTCGATTCGATGCACACCCCAGGAGCGATCAGATCGACGTCTGCACCGTAGTTAGAGAAATTGGCGAAGGTGTCGTCCACATCGGAGCGACAAGTGGGAGCTCCGAGACCGCCGGGCTCTCCGTCGAAGTCGGCCAATGCGCTGATGGTGATGACTTCGTCGAAAGCTGCGGGGACGAAGTTCTTAGCGTCGGCGGAGCTGTTGCCCGCCGCGACGACGTGGGTCACACCCGCGGCGACCGATTTGCAGACCGCGTCGTGGAAGGCATTGCCGGTCGAGCATCCCGAGCCGCTCGGGTCGGTGCCGGAACCGCCAAGGCTCATGTTTGCGACCTCGATGGTGCCCGCGCGCGCCGTTACCCAATCGACACCGCAGATGATGCTCGAGAATGAGCCGCTTCCTCGATTGTTCAAGACACGCACTGCATACAGCCGTGCCCCTGGTGCAACGCCCACCACTCCGTTGCCGTCGTCCTTGGCGGCGATGGTTCCCGCGACATGGGTTCCGTGTCCGTTGCCGTCGTCGTAACTCCTGCCTGTAGAACAGTTGACGCCTCCGACCACATTGAGGTCGGGGTGGTCGACGTCGATACCGGTGTCGATGACGGCCACATCGACGTTGACGCTGCCCGATCCGTTGCCCGAGACGGTGCTGCTGAGCTCTCCGTCAACGCGGTCGATGCCGGTGGGCAGCGTCTGGGCCGACAGTGTCACCTTCTCGTCCCGAGACACCGACACGACCCGGTCGTCGGCCCTGAGTTCGTCGATACGGGAATCGGGAACGGTTGCGGCGTAGCCCTTGAGCGCATGTTTGTAGACATAGGCCACCCGTGCTCCGTACCTGCTGCTGTGCTTCTCTGCGACGGAAGATGAATCCGCCGAGTCCTTCAGCACCACGATGTACTTCCCCGCTCCACTCGCGCTCGGGGCCGCGTGTGACACCTGCGCCCCAAGCGCCACGAGAGCGACGAGAACGACGAGAGCTCGCCTCATCCATATCTCCCTTTGTCAGCGGACCCCGCCCACGGGATCCGATGGCGACGAGCTTACCCACACTGATACGTATCCCATGAAATGTCAGACCTAGGCCGGGGGACAACCCCGCGGCGTTCGCCGGTCGCCTCGCAGCCGGACGATCCGCGGAGAGGCCCCCTGGTGAGGCCCCTCGGATGCGGATCGGTGACCATCACCTCAGTCGGCCGCGACCGGCGCCTCAACCTTGGCGCTGTCTCCCTGGCCTTGCCCGAGTCTGGTCGGGCGCTTGCTGAACGCGATGGCTCCCGCCAGAACGAGAGTTGCAACTCCCGCGATCACGAAGCGCATTCCATTGCCCTCGAGCGCGATGACCGCAGGGAGGATCAGCAGCGCCACCAGGTTCATCACCTTGATCAGCGGGTTAAGCGCCGGGCCTGCGGTGTCCTTGAAGGGATCGCCGACGGTGTCGCCGATGATCGAAGCCTCGTGGGCCGGAGATCCCTTGCCGCCCTCGTGCCCGTCCTCGATGTACTTCTTTGCGTTGTCCCATGCACCACCGGAGTTACTCAAGAAGTTGGCCATGAGCTGGCCGGTAAGAATCACCGCGGCGAGGAACGCACCCAGCGCAAAGTAGTTGATGCCAAAGCCCACAATGATCGGGCTGAGCACCGCGAGAAGCGCCGGTGTGGCGAGCTCGCGCAGCGACGCGGCCGTGCAGATGTCGATGACCCGGCCATAGTCGGGCCGCTCGGTACCGTTCATGATCCCCGGCTTGAGACGGAACTGCTCGCGCACCTCCTGAACCACGATGCCGGCGCTGCGACCCACGGCGCGAATGGCGAGGGCGCTGAAGAGGAACGCGATTGACCCACCGATCAACAGACCGATGAACGTCTTGGGATCGGCGACATTGATCGAGGTGAGCGGGTTGTTGATGAGGTCCTCGGCCCCCGCACCACCCGCGTCGACGATGCCCTTCTCTATGCCGATGGTCTCGATGTAGGAGGCGAACAAGGCGACGGCTGCGATGACCGCGGAACCGATGGCGAAGCCCTTCGTCACCGCCTTGGTGGTGTTGCCGACCGCGTCGAGGCTCACCATGATCTTCTCTGGCTCGCCCTTGAACTCACCGGACATCTCGGCGATGCCGGCCGCGTTGTCTGCGACCGGACCGAAGGTGTCCTCCGCCACGACGACGCCCGTCGTGGCGAGCATCCCCATACCGGTCAGCGCGACGAGGTAGAGCGAGAACTGCAGGTTGCCGCCACCAAGTGCAATGGCGATGCCAAGCGCACCTGCGATAGCGATGATCGCGTAAACCGACGACTCGAGCCCGGATGAGAACCCCGAGAGAATCGTGGTCGCGGGCCCGGTGCGGGTCGCCTCGGCGATTTCACGAACCGGCGCGTTCTCGGTCGAGGTGAAGTACTCGGTGAGGCGACTCGCCACCTGCGCCAGCACCAGGCCGGTGACGACGGCGAAGAACATCATGGTTCCCTCGTTGAACTCGGTCTCGTTGCCGACGTAGGTGAAGGCCACCGCGGCGGTGCCGACGATGGTCAGGATGCCGGCGGTCATGAAGCCCCGATTGATGGGGGCCATTGCGGACTTGTCCTGATCCGTCGCCTTGACCCGGTAGACACCCACAATCGAGGCCAGCACTCCGACGGCGCGGGCGATGACCGGAAAAATCAGACCCACAACGGCGGCCTCGGGACGACCGATGGCATTGAAGGCCGCGACACCGAGGATGATCGAAGCGACGAGCGTCACCTCGTAGGACTCGAAGAGGTCCGACGCCATGCCGGCGCAGTCGCCGACGTTGTCACCGACGTTGTCGGCGATCGTCGCGGGGTTTCGGGGGTCGTCCTCGGGGATGCCCGCCTCGACTTTTCCTACGAGGTCCGCGCCGACGTCCGCTGCCTTCGTGAAGATTCCTCCCCCGACTCGAAGGAACAGCGCGAGGAGCGAACCGCCGAAGCCGAAGCCGACGAGGATCGAGCTGGACGTGTTCTGGAACGCCATGATGATCAACGTGGCGCCCAGAAGACCTAGGCCGACGGTGAACATCCCGGCGACGCCGCCGGTGCGAAACGCCACTTTGAGGGCGGCGGGCAACGACCCGGTTTTTGCCGCCGCGGCCGTCCGCACGTTTCCTCGGACCGCCAGGCTCATACCGATGAAACCGGTCGCCCCCGACATGATGCATCCCGCAAGAAACGCCAGCGTGCGGAACAGTCCAGACTGGAAGAAGCTCAGTGCTTCACCGCCGCCAGCCGAGTCGGGACGCACGATTGCGGTCGAGGTCACGAACACGATCAGTCCCACTGGAATCGTGATCAGCGCGATCGTCTTCATCTGCCGGCGGAGGTAGGCCAGGGCACCCTCTTGAATCGCCTTGGCGATCTCGATCATCTTCGGCGTGCCTTGATCCGCGGCCAGCACGCCGCGCATCAACCCGAAGCCCACTCCGAGTGCTACGAGCGCTGTGGTGGCCGAAAAGATGAGCCAGAACCACTCCGCGCCGCCGAGAGTAAACTCCTGGTATCCCCCCTCGGCTGCGAGCAAGTGCTGCATGTTTCTCCCTTCTGGCGAAACCGCCTCTGTCTCCCGCTGTGCGGGTGCCCTTATGCCGTCTCTTTCTTGCTGAGTTTCGTCGTGCTCCTCGGTTCCGTGACTCTGACGAAGATTTCGTTGGCGACTCGTTCGCCGATCGTGCGGTCCTTGCCGTCGACGCGCACCACGATCGGACCGTCGAATGGGTGCTTCTCCTGCACCTCGACGCGCACTCCCGGTCGAAGGCCCATGTTGTCGAGAAACTCGATGACATCCGGGTCGGTTGATCCCGGGACCGCAACGACCGCGCTCATGCCGGGTTCGAGCGCGTACAAAGGCGGCATCTCGGGAATCTCGGCCACGTCGAGATCGGGGATGGGGAAACCGTGGGGACAGGTCGCGGGCCGGTCCAGGGCCACGAAGAGACGGTCCTCGACCTCCTGCGGAAGCTCGTGCTCGAAGGAGCCGGCCAGGCGGTCGGCCTCGTTCCACGCGTACCCGAGCATGTCCGCGAGAAAACGCTCGACGATCCGGTGTCGCCGGATGACGCGTACCGCCACGCGCCGGCCCTCCGGCGTGAGCTCGACACCCCGGTAGGGCTGATGCTGCGCCAGGCCACGTTCGGCGATCTTCTTTACGGCGGCGGTGGCCGTACCCGGGGAGATCCCGAGCGACTCGGCAAGCGCGCCGGTGTGCGCCGCGGCCCCCTCGCGCGTCAGCCTGTAAATCGCCTTGAGCGTTTCCCGATCGGATTTCGACAGTGAGATGTTCATATTTTGGCTTGGCAAAAGATACATCCACGACCGTCGAAAGGTCAATTGAGCCTGGGGAATGCTTTCGCCATTAGGGTCAGGGACCGCCCGGCCCTGTGGCTAGAGGTTGATGACGAGCCGGGCGCACATCCCACCCTCGGGCCGCGCCGCGACCTCACAGGAGTCCACGAGGCTCTCGAGCAAATCGAGCGACATCCTCATGCGTGCGGCGAAATCCCCCTCGGGTCCGTCGCCGTCCTGCGCGTACGCCCGCCCCCCGCCCCCGATCTCGATGACCACGCGCTCCGGCTCCTGCTTCCAGTTAATGCTCACGGGCGCCTCGGGCGAGGTCTCTTCGGTGGCGATGACCGCGTTGGCGCAGGCCTCGCCGACCGCGATCTTGAGATCGTCGACCGACTCCTCGGAGAGTCCCACCGAGCGAGCAAGTGACGCCAGGGCAAGCCGCACCACCCCGACGAAGACCGAGCGGGAAGGAATCTCGATCTCGACCTGGGTCACACCGTGTCTCGGGGCATCATCATCCGGTCGTCGCTTCGTCCACCGAGGAGTGGATGGGAAAGACTTTGGTGAGCCCGGTGATCTTGAAGATCTTCAGGATCTTGTCCTGGGTGCAGACCAGGGCGAGGCTGCCGTCGTGGGCCTTGACCCGCTTGAGCGCCCCAACCAGGACGCCGAGCCCCGTCGAGTCGAGGAAGTCCACCTTTTCGAGATCCACGACCACGTCGTAGGTTCCCTCCGAGACGAGCTCGATGAGCTTCTCCCGAAGTTTGGGAGCGGTGTAGACGTCGATCTCGCCGGCGACCGTTACAACGGCGTGCGAATCGACCTTGGAAACATCGATCCCGAGTTCCATGAGTTCGTTTCCTTTCGTTGCCCTGTGGTTCGCTTTCTAGTGCGCGTCGAGTGGTAAAGATGCGTCAGCATACCGCCGAGACCGTCGGGTGAACCTCTTCGGCGAAGCAAGCAAAATACGCCGATAGCGAAGAATCCGTGGTTAACCTCTGCACGGAAGACAACACCGAAGTCACGCGGGCGATCGGGGAGCGGAGAGGCGCACCCGCCACGCCGCGTTCGTCTCACAGCCCGTCTTAGGAGGAATGACAGAGTTGAGCACCCGTGCGTCCAAGAAAAGGCCGTGGTGGCTCGGGGGCCTCGCGCTCCTGGTGGTCATAGGCGTGGCGGTAACCGCCCTCGCGCTGGCGCCGGACGACGAGGATTCCCCACCACCCGGACGAACCGGCCCCCCCTCAGGGAGCATTGGTGACCCCGACATCAAACAGGCGCGCTGGAAGATCTCAACCGAGCGCGCCGCGTTCACCGGGAGACTCACCAAGCCGGAGAAAGAATCGCTCAAGAAGCAAGGTCGAGTACTAGGTGGAGAGACTCGCGCCGTCTTCAACGCGCTTTTCCTGTCGCCGGAGAAACGCGAGAAAGCGCTTAGAACGAGTTTCACGCCAAGCGCCCGCAAGTCCTATCTGCGCGCACGGGTCGGTGTCCCTAGGGGCGCCGACGACGTGAGGGTTCGACGGCGCGTGGCCCGTATCGCGATCGACGGCAACGCGCGCGCCACACTCAAGGTTCGGATCATCGCGCTCGGCGATGATGACAAGGGTCGGTTCGCCGTGGACCACCGCTCGGCCCTCTATGCAGCCCGCACCGGGGCGAAGTGGAAGGTCTTCGGCTTCTCGGTCGACCAGAAACCCTTCAAGAAGAACGACGACAAGCCCAAGGGCAAGAAGTCCAAGGACAAGAAGGGTCAGGGCAAGAAGGGTCAGGGCAAGAAGTCCCAGGGCAAGAAGTCCCAGGGCAAGAAGTCCCAGGGCAAGAAGGGTGAGCGCTCGTGATCAAACGAGCCGTGGCACTCCTCGTCTTGATCGCGTCGGTCTGCGTCCTGGTTCCTTTTGCCGGTGACAGCTTCGACAGCGCCGCCGCGCCGATAACGGGGGGGCGGGTGCACGCAGAGCATCAGCCCAAGGACGGAAAGATATTCGTATTGATCATCGGGAGCGACGCCCGTTCGGGCAACCCCGACGGGGTACGAGCCGACGGAATCCATCTCGTGGGCGTGAACACGAACACCATGAAGGGTGGAATCCTCAACTTCCCGCGCGACTCGTGGGTCAGTATCCCCGGCGCGGGCTCGGCGCGAATCAACGAAGCGCTCAATCGAGGGGGCCCAGAACTCGTGGCGCGCACGGTCGAGAGCATCACCGGGATCCAAATCGACTACTGGCTCCTGACGGGCTTCGCGGGGTTCCAGTTCGCCGTCAGAGATCTGGGTGGGGCGGTGCCGGTGAGCGTCCCGCAGGGGATGTCCGACCCGGGCGGTTCGGGGGCGGATATTCCGCCGAACACGAAAAAGCTCAGCGCCGTGGACTCGCTCGCATTCGTTCGAACGAGAAAGACCCTCGGCGGCGGCGACGTCGCCCGCACGACCAATCACGGAAGGTTTCTGCTTGGTCTTTTGCGAAAGTTCAGGACCGAGGTCGAGGCCAACCCGGCAACGTTCTTCGAGTGGATGGGCGTCGCCCGCAAGTGGACCCGCCTGGACATCCCTCCCCAAGAGCTCTTCGAGCTCGCGGTCTTGACCTCGCAGGTGAAGCCCCCCGACGTCTCCAACGTCACCGTCCCGGTTCGGGTCGGCTCGGTGGGCGCCGCCAGCGTCGTGTTCATTCAGCCGGGGGCGCAATCCATCTACGCCAGGTTCAAGGAGAAAGGCTCGCTCTAGCCCCCCGTCAGAGCTTGACGTAACGAGCGAAGTCGTCGGCGGCCAGGGGACGTCCCGTGGCTTGCTCGACGAGCGAATCCCAGCGCATGAGTTGGCCACCTCGAAAGACGCGTTCGGTGAGCCACCGGCCGACGTCGCGCACGCCGATCAAACCTCCGCACGCGGCAACGATCTCGCTCTCGAGCTGACAGGACAACACCGATCCCAACAAGTAGTTGTGGTAGTAGACGGGAGCGACCGCGAGGTGAACCTTCGCGGCCCAGTCGGGTGCGCTGCGATCGGGGGGCGGGGTCACCAACTGAAAGCGCTGGACGATCTCCCACCACAGCGAGTCGAGGTCGGCCTCTGGGTCCGAGTACAGCTCGCGCTCGAAGTGAGCCATGACCAGGACCCACCGAGCCATGAGCAACTCATGCCCTGCGCTCGTGCGGTGAAGATCCTCGGCCACCTCCTCGACTCTGGTGCGATCGACTCCGGCGACCTCGCTCAACCACGACGGGTCACGAACGAGGCGGCCGGCCAGGATTGCAACCGACTCCGTCACGAAGGTGTGGGCCGGGCGATGAAGAAGATAGGGAACCTGCTCATCGATCATGAGGTCGTATGCCGCGTGACCCGCTTCGTGCAACATCACCGAAGTCCAGAACTCGCCGGGAACGACGTTGCCCAGGATGCGCACGTCGGTGCCGCTGCGGTCGACGTCGAGACAGAACGCGTGCTGGCACTTTCGCTCGCGCGGATAGAGGTCGCTTCGCTCCCACACCGGGCTCAGGTCGATACCCCATCCTGCAAAGGTTCTCGTCGTGAGGTCGGGGGCCGAAGTCGACTCGAGTACGGACTCGAGATCGACGCGCCCATCGGGCGGAACCTCCTGGAAGAACGGGTCCGCGTAGTGCCAAGGGTAGATCGTGTCGACTGCAAAACGGGTGCGGAGCCTCCCATCGAGTTCCTCCTTGTAGGTCGCGAAGGACTGCTGTGTCAGACGCTCGACGTCGTCGAGGAACGAAAAGAGCCACCCTTCGGAAATCTCAGACAGCTCCAGGGACATCCCGTAGTAGTCGGCAAAGCCGAGATCGCGCGCCGCCTGGTTGCGGAAACGGGCAAGGTCACGTACTCGAGCCTCGACCCTTGCGCCTATCTCCTTCGAGGCCTCCCATGCTCGTT
The DNA here is from genome assembly GCA_030860505.1 of Actinomycetota bacterium. Taxonomy (GTDB): domain Bacteria; phylum Actinomycetota; class CADDZG01; order CADDZG01; family WHSQ01; genus WHSV01. Next base: position 18,269 of record JALZIB010000011.1, on the reverse strand, counting down.
GTCGTTCGTCCTCGTCGGTCGACGAGCCGAGAATGTCGAGGATGTCGTTATCGGAGACGCGCCGGCCCCCGAGTTCGGGGCGATAGGACGCGAACTCACTCTCGATTGCGCTCGACACAGCTACCGCCTGGGAGCGAACCGAGTCATCCATCTGGTTGGCGGTCAGCGATTTCCGAAGAACCTCGAGCTGACGCTTCAGCACAGGCTCGTGCAGCTCTTCGCTCAACGCCTCGTTGACGTTGAGAAGGGCTTCGGGATCCCCCTTGAACCTCCGCAGCCGCAACTCGAGCTCGGCCCGCCTGCCCTCCGACTCAGCCGTCGCCTCGACCTGCGAGTCCCAGTACGCGTCGTGAAACTCGATCTCGAGCGCGCTGAGCTTCTCTTCGAGCGAAGACACGAGCCGGTGCGGGTGGACCTCTGCCATTCTGAACCCCTCTTCGTCCGTTGGCGGGCACCAGTGTCCCGCCTCGCGAAGAGTTCTCTTACCCGCGCGAGGCCATCAACTCGAAATGCCACGGCTCCCACGACATCGGCCGCCACAGAGGGAGATCGAGATGAGCGACCAGGCTCGCCGCGAGATCGAGGTCTCCGCCGAGGTCCACCGCAAGCCCCGTCTCGTGCTTGGAGGTTCCCGGGCGGGCCACCCAGTTGTCGGCGACCTCGGGATCTCCGTAACGAGCCAGCGCCTCCTGCCACAATTCGGCTTGTCGCTCGGGCGAGCGGTAGCCCGAGACCAGGTAAACGCGCCCGTTCGACGCCTTGATGAGCTTAGCCACCGCCCGTTCGAGAGCCGAATCTAATCCTGCGGTCGTCTGAGATCCGAGCCCGACGAGCGCGGGGGCCAGCTTGTCGACCTCGATGACGGCGCGCGCTCGCGCATGGAAGTCATCGAGAACGACCTCGACCTCCATCTCGGTCGCGCCGGGGACGCAGTCGCACTCGACGAGCCGGGCATCGTTGGCCTCCGCATAGGTGCGGGCCGCGCCGGCGGGGTCGGCCGCGCCGTAGGGCCCCGACTCGAACACCGCGGCGAGCGCCGCCGCGTCGGCCGCGGTTTGCGCCCTGGATCGAACCTGGGCGACGCCCCCGAGCGCAACCACGACGGTGCCGCACAGCAACGACAGCACGAGGCCGATGGAGACGAACAGAACGCTCACGTTCTCTCCGTTAAGGCTGTTCGAGTCGCATCGTGGCCGACGAGGTCATGGTGCGATTGGCGACCAGGGGTCCGAGCAGCGGAAGCCGGCCGCTCGGCCGATAGGTCAGCGTCACGGTGAGGGGCCGGCCCGTGCTCCGGTCGGCGAACTCGGGGTCCACGTCGATGTCCACGGGGGCCAGGCCCCCGTGCTCGGCGGCGCGGCGGATCTCGTCCGGGTTCGAATCGACAATCGCGACGCGAGCGGTCTCACGCGCTGCATGCCACAGACGCACCTGGTCCCCGACGAGAAGACCGATCTCGATCAAGAAGCCGAGCACAAGGGCCATTATCGGTAGACAGAGCACGAGCTCGACTGTCGCCTGGCCGTGCTCGTCCACACGATGGCGGGATCTCACTTCTTGCCGTCCATGAAACGGCCGAAGATCTCCTCGATGACGCCTTGGATGCCGGCCTCGAAGCCGCCCGACTTCGTTACCGCCGTGATGATGCCGACTACGACTACGGCGAGAAGAGTGACGAGGACGTACTCGACTCCACCCTGTCCGGCCTGAGAGTGGGCCACGGCTTTGACGCGGTCGGTGATGTGCTGCACGAGGGCACCTCCGATGATCGGTGACCGGCACTGCGCCGGTCGATGCCCTCTATGTCAGAGGAGAAAAGCGAAACTGTCTGTGACGCACGTCACTATTTGGACCGAGGCAGAGGATTGACCTTGTCGCCCACCTCGACCTCCCAGCGCTCGAACGCTCCCTGGTTGACCTCGAGGGCCCCCCGGTAGGTAACGCCGGGGTCGTAAGTGGGGCAGACCTCGTCGTCCGCGGCATCGCACGGTTCCATGTCGAGGATGGTGAGAATCTCGCCCTCGAGATCGAAGAACGCAATGGACAGCGGGATCAGCGTGTTGCGCATGTGGAAGCCACTGTTGGAGTCCTCGAAGAAGACGAAGATCATGCCCTCGTCGTCCGGCAGAGACTCCCGCCCCATGAGTCCGAAGGCGCGTTGCTCGTCCGTCTCGGCAACGTCGACGTCGATGAGGACCGAGTTTCCGTCCGTGTCTATCAGCACGCGACCGCGCGCGAACTCGGGTGACCCAGGGGGGCGAGTAGCGCGCGGTTCGGTCGTCTCGCCGGCGTTGTCATCACCTGAGGAGTTCGAGCAGGAGGCCACGATCATGATCGCGAGCAAGAGACCAAGGACACGTCGCATCCTCTGAGCTTCGCATCTACGGGGGCCAACCGTTCACAACGCCAGGCCTCGGAGGAAAGGAGCGACCCCGAGCAATAGAAAAGAGGGCAGGACACACACCACGAGCGGGATGGCCATGAAGATGGGGGCCCGGCGCACCGAGCGATCCAGCGCCCGCTGCGCCTCTGCGTCACGCCACTGCGCGAAGGCCTCGAGCGCGGTCGCGACCGGCAGCCCCTTACGTGTTGCCCGCTCGAGCGCCACCGACATTCCGATGAGTCCTTCGCTGCTCGTCCGCCGAAGCGCGCTCGGCCACGACAGTCCGAGATGAGTGAGCCTGTGAGCGTGCTGCAGCTCTGCGCGGACATCGGGCGGAGCATGCCGAGCCGCCGTCTCGAGCGTGAGGTGCAACCCTGCACCACCGGACAGGGCGCCTGCGACCGCTCGCGCCGCCGCACAGACTCCATCCTCGGTTTCAGGCGGTTCGGGTGTCAGGTGTCGCATCCAGCGCATACCGGTCAGGGCCAGGGTCGCTCCCACAATCACCAGCATTAATCCGGCGGGGTCGTTGAGCGGAGCTCCGGAGGCGGGGCCAAGCGGAATGCACAGCAGCGGGAGGCCGGCGATTATGCGAGCCGACAACGTCATCCCGGCAACTGCGGCGAGAGTCTCCTGCTGCGAGGCCCGGCGCTTCTCGATCGTCTCGGCGAGTCCGTCGATCGAGCGGGCGAGGTCTCCTCCGAGCAGGCCCGACATCCCGAACAACACCTGCAGCGACTGAGCATCGGTCCCCAGAGCGACACTCGCCGACGCCAGTGCTTCTGTGGTGGTCTCGCCGAGCGCGAGCCTGCGCGCCATCCTCTCCAGGTCTTCGCTCAAAGTCTCGGGGACGTCCTCGTGCCAGATACTCAGGGCCTCGCGCGGCGACAGGCCGGCGCGCAGAAGCCCCGCCAGCGCTCGGACCGCGCGAGCACGCTCGCCCAGCACGTCGGCCGGGCGGGACGGAATCCACGGCAGCTTCATTCGACGTCTTCGATCGAAGCCACGACCCGGCGGCCACGCCCGTCTCTGGTGAGCTGCACGACCACATCGAGAGCCCTCGTGACCTGTCGCTGTAGGGCCGCTTCTGAGGCTCCCGATCCCGCTTGGAGTGACAGCGTGACGAACCGTTCGAGCGCGTCGTCGGGACTGCGGGCGTGCACGGTCACCATCGAACCCTCGTGGCCCGTGGACATGGCCGCAAGCGCGGCGAGCGCCTCGTCACCGCGGATCTCGCCCACGACGATGCGATCTGGGCGCATCCGGAGCGCCGCCCTGACGAGCGCTGCAAGATCGACCTCACCGCTGTTCTCGACGTTCGGGGGCCTGGCGATCAGTGACACGGAGTGGGGGCAAGAGGGATGCAGTTCGGGGGTTTCCTCGACGAGAACGACCCTCTCGGTCGCGGGCACAGCTCCGAGCAGTGCGTTGAGCATGGTTGTCTTGCCGGTGCCCGTTGCACCACTGATCGCCAGCGAACGCCGGTCGCCGACGAGAGCCTCGAGGAGCGCGGCTTGACGCTCGTCGAGCATCCCCGACCGCAGCAGGTCCTCGATGCCGAATCGGTTCGGCGGAAACTTGCGAATGGACACGAGTGGACCACTTGGAGCGACGGGAGGAAGCACCACGTGAACGCGCGAACCATCGACGAGGCGAGCATCGGCCACGGGGCGCGCAGAGTCGACGCGCGCCCCGGCGGACGCGAGCAGTCGTTCGATCAGCGCTCTGAGATCGTCGGTTGCTCGAAAACGAACAGCGGTACGGTCCAGCACGCCGCCGCGTTCGACCCATACGGGATCGGTGCCGTTCACGAGCACGTCGGTCACCAGCGGATCCCGCATCAAGCCGCTGAGGGGGCCGAAACCATCGATGGTGTCGGCGAGGCTTGCGACCTGGTAGCCAAGCTCATCCGGCGGGACCTTGCCGGCCAGCAACTCACGAAGAGCGAGACGACGCTCGGCGGGATCGAGCTCGGCGAGCTCATCGCGCTCGAGCACCAGTTCGTGAAGATCCCGGTTCATGCGAGCACGAGCGCGCCCGCGAGGCGCCCAACGGCTCGACCGTAGCGCGTCCAGCGCAGCGACAGGAGGCGGCCATCGTCCTCGGCATCGCGCAGAGCGGAACTGCAGGGCAACTCGAGCGCCACCCTTCTCCCGACGAGATCCGCCAGTTGGGCGCTGGTCGTCTCTCCGCCGGGGCCGATACGGTTTGCAACCACGGCCCAGTCGAGCGTGGGCCAGCACTCGAGCAGTGCGGAGGCGCGCGCCGCCTGCGGCACCGACGGCGTCAGCACCAGCACAGCGGCGTCGGCCTCAGGAAGGGCGAGGTCGCAGGCCGGATGAGGGGCGTCGACGACCAGAAGGTCGAAGGCTGCGCGCGCCCGCTTCAGCACCACGTCTCCGCCCTCGTCGTGTCGCTCGGGAGCAATGAGAGCCCGAAAACCCGCCTCGACCGGCAGGGCGCAGCGCGCGATCGAATCGTCGCCCTCATCGAGGTCGGCCCAGCTGAGATGCTCACCCGGAGTCAGGCCCAAGCGCGCGCCCGCGCCGTTCGAGAGGTCGAGATAACCGACGGCACACGCAGGGGCTACGGCTGCGGCGAGATGGAGGGCCAGCGAGGTTGCACCGACGCCCCCGGACGCAGATGCAACGACGAGCACGGCGCCGCGTGCATCCGCCGCGCGTGCCCGGATCTCTTCGATGACTCGCGTCGGATCTTCAGGATCGAAGGGGATTCCGTCGCCTTCGGCATCCGGCCCCAGGACGACTACGTCTGCGTTCGGTGGTGCAGTCGTGTGCAACGTCACCGACCACTCGGGTGGCGCGTCGTCGAAGACGCGCGCCGCCTCGAGGCGAGTGGTCGGATCGGCGCTCACCACGGCGACATGCATTCATCAACCATGACCTCATTGCGATGAACAAACTGTGACGTGCGTCACAGCCTCCGAGCATCAGATGAGCCAGGCGCGACAATGGTGCCGGCGAGCTCTTCGAGGAATGCACCCCCATGGTGCCGGAGGGAAGTGACTGTTGGAAGCTGCCTTTTTCGATCTCGACAAGACCATCATCGCCAAATCAGGCCCCCTCGCCCTGGGGCGGAGCTTCTTTCGCGAGGGCATGATCAGCAGGCCCCTGCTCGCCAAGGCGGTTTACGCCCAGCTCATGTTCCAGTTGATGGGCGCGGACGAAGAGAAGATGGAACGGATGCGGGCGGAGGCCGCCCGGCTCACTGAGGGCTGGGAGGTCGACAAGATCAAGAGCGTCGTCAGCGAAGTGCTCGAAGACATCATCTCTCCTTTGATCTTCGCCGAGGCCCTGGAGTTGATCCACGACCATCACGCCGCGGGCCGGCTCGTGTGCATCGTGTCCTCTTCTCCCGAGGAGATCGTCGAACCGCTGGCGCGCATGCTGCGCATCAACCACTACATCTCCACGAGAACTCGGATAGTCGACGGCAAGTACACGGGAGAGCTCGACTTCTATGCTTATGGACCCAACAAGCCCACGGCCATGAAGGAACTGGCGGCGGAGCTCGGCATCGATCTGGACAACTCGTTCGCCTACAGCGACTCCTGCACGGACCTTCCGATGCTTGAGACGGTGGGCAACCCCGTCGCGGTAAACCCGGACAAGGACCTTCGAAAGACCGCGCTCGAGCGCGGCTGGCGCATCGAAGCCTTCCGCAATCCCGTGACGCTGCGTTCTCGTCTGCCTGAGTGGCGCCGTCCCGAGATGACCTGGGCCTCGAGCGCGCGCGCCGCTCTCGGTGTCGTGGGTGTGGCCGCACTGGGTTGGTGGGTCATCAAGCGGTCACCCGCGCACTGACCGCGGCCGTGTGCACCCGAAATGCCGTTAGCGCGAAGCTCCCTGCGCCACGGGCTCGGGTGGAAGCTCGGCGACCTCGGGCGCGGGTTTCGACTCGCGGCGCACGATGTAGGCGACCGAGGACACGATGATCGTCGCTCCGATCGCGATCGCAACCGTCACCGGCTCGTCGAGCAACGCCCATCCGAGAAAGATCGCCACGACAGGGTTGACATACGCGTAGGTGGCGACCTTCGAGATCGGGGCGTGCTGCAGCAGCCATGTGTAGGCCGTAAAAGCAAGGAGGGAGCCCGCGACCACGAGATAGACAAGCGCCACGAGCGAGGAGGTGGAGACGGCCTCGAGGTTCAGGCGACCGCCCTCGCCCGCAAGAAGCCCTGCGACGATGCAGAGGAGACCCCCGCACAACATCTGGATCGTGGTCGAGGTGAACGGGTCGTCTGGTAGAGGCAGCCGCTTCGAGAAGAACGACCCCGCCGCCCAGAACGAAGACGCGAGCACCACGGTCAGGATCCCTGCGGTCGAAGCGTCGCCGTTCGCCGATCCGGGCAGCACGAGCACCCCGACGCCGATGAAGCCGACCACCACGCTGATAAGCGTTGCCCGGGGAGCTCTATCTCCGAACATGGCGCGCAGGACCACGACCCACAGCGGAACCGCGGCCACCACGAGAGCCGCCAGACCTGAGGGGATGGACTGCTCGGCGACCATTACGAGTCCGTTGCCGCCGAGAAGCAGTGCGCCGCCGACGAGAGTGCAGGCCAGGATCTCCTTGCCCGTCACCGCCACTCCCTTGACACCCCGGCGCACCATGAGCACGAGTTGCATGATCGCCCCTGCCGCGACGAAGCGGGCCCCACCGGCGATCAGCGGGGGCACCGTCTCGACGACAACGCGGATCGCGAGATAGGTCGATCCCCACACGAGGTAGACGACCCAGAGGGCCGACCACACGAGCCAGGCGGGCGCCGCTTTGTCCGCGCGCTGAAGTTTGACGTTCATGTCTCCAGATAACCTGATCGGAAGTGGATTCGATTCCTCATTTCGTAAAGTTCGAAGAAACTAAGGTTCGAGGGTGAATAGTGCGGTCTTCAGCACTTTCTGCCGAAGAATCGCAAGTCAGGAGTGCAGCGGGAGCACGCCCTCGAGCTCGAGCAGGAAGCGCTTCCGCCCGGCCCCCCCTCCGTAGTTGCCGACCCCTCCGCTCGACGGGAGCACGCGGTGGCAGGGGACGATGACGGGCACCGGATTGGTGGCGCAGGCGGTCCCCACGGCGCGCGCCGCTCTGGGCGTCCCGCTTTGGAGAGCGAGCTGGCCGTAGGTGACGACTCGACCGCGCTCGACTCTCTGGAGATGCTCGAGCACCGTCCGCCTGAACTTCGACGGGGTCAGGGTGAGATCGACGGGGAAGTCCAGATCGACCTCGTCCCCCTCCAGGTAGCTCGCCAGAGCGTCCCTGACGCGCTTCGTAGCCGACGCCGAGCGAACCACGCGACCCCCGAGCTTCCCGGCGAGCTCATCCAGCACGGCCCCCTCGTCCTCCTGCTGAAACGACACGCGGCAAACGCCGCGCTCCGTGGTTGCGACCAGCAAGCGGCCGATTGGCGTTCCGACGAAGTCGTAGGTCACGTCGGTGAGGCTTTGCTCGACCGCGGCCGCCGCCAGACGCTGCAGGAACTGTTCGGTGGGGCTCATATCAATTTCTCCCTCAGTGATCCGATGGCGGTGGAAACGCGGCGTCGAGCAGCTCCATTAGTGCAGCCCAACTTCTGCGCTATGGCGTCGTAATCGAGGTCGTCGACGAACCGAAGACGAATCGCAGCACGGTTGGCCTCGCTGAGCTCATCAATAATGGCCTCGAAGCTGCCGTCGTCATAAGTCGGCTCGATCGCACCGCCCTCTAACTCGGCCGTGGGAATCTCTCGTCGTGTACTCGAATGATCGAACGCCGTCGTCGTGGTGATCCGAAAGAGCCACGCTCGCAGGTGATCTCCGTTCTTCAAACGGGGATAGGAGCGAAGCCCCCGCAGGAACGCCTCCTGCACCACGTCCTCGGCGTCGTTGCCGACGAGACGGCGAGCGTGGCGCAGCAGTTCGTCCGTATGGTTTTCGACGAGGCGCCAGAACGGCGGCAGGCCCACAGCGGTTGTCATCACATCTGGTCTAACCGATGACGCGCCCTCGATGTGAGCGGCAGAGCTCGGCGACCACTCTGCTAAGTGGTGCGGGGGACTCTCACAAGAGCAGATGCAGGTCGCCAAACTCGTGCCACAGATAGCGGCGCTCGAGCGCCGCCTGATAGGCCCGTCGCAGGACGCGGGGCCCTGCGATCGCCTCGATCATGGATAGGTGAGAAGAACGTGGTTCGTGCCAGCCGGTGAGGAGTCCGTCGACGGCTCGGACACCGCTCCGCGGTGAGACGACCAGGCGGGTCCAGCCCTCGCCGGGGTGAACCGTGCCGTCGTCGCCCGCGACCGATTCGATGGCGCGCACGACCGTGGTGCCGACCGCAATCACGCGCCTCCCGGCAAGGCGCGCCGCGCTGATTCTTCGCGCCGTCGCCGCCGGCACCCTGTAGAACTCCTCGAAGGGGGGCTCGTGCGCCTCGGGCGACGAGACCCCCGTGTGGAGCAACAGCGGTGCGACCTCGACGCCCTCCGCAACGAGATTGGTCAGCAGTCTGCGACTGAAAGCGCGGCCCGCGCTCGGCATCTCGGCGCTGCCCGGCTCGGTCGCAAAGACGGTCTGGTAGTGCTCGAGCGAATGGGTCCGGGGACCGTAGGTGATGGGCGCGCCGTGGGCCTCGAGATAGCTATGCAGCCCGTCCGGGAGAGACAGCTCCGAGAGCCAGAGCCGATGGGACACCGCGATCCTGCGATCGATGGCGTAGGGCGCAACCAACCGAGCGGTGCCGCCGTCGGGGAGCACCAGGTCGCGGATCGACGCATCGAAGAACGGCTGGGGGCCGGACGGAGAGGGCAGCCTCAGCTCGACGATCCAGAGATCGCCGGGCAGGTGCGTCGAGAGGTGAAGCCGCAGCAGTCGTCCGTCGGGGGCGATCGCGGAAAGAGCGGCGGGCAACGTCGCCGATGTGTTGATCACCACGACGTCTCCCGGCTCGAGCAGAACGGGAAGCTCGTCGAAGCGATGGTGCGTGACGGCGCCGTCCAACAGCGACGAGCGCAGCAGACGAACGTCGTCACGATCGCGCCCCCGCTCCTCTGGAGGATCGAGAGCGACGAGCGACTCGGGCAACTCGAAGCTGAACTCCCCACCATCGAGCTGCGCGGCGGGCGCGCCCATCACGACTTCCGGTTCACGCCGGCACTCCCTCGGTCGTCTCGACGTCGGCGGCGCGGTAGCGACCGCTTGGCAAGTCGCCTTCGAGCAGCGCCATGAAGGCCGGCGCCACGGCGGAAGGAGGGGGCCGGTCGGAGATGTCCTCCCCGGGGAAGGCGTCCTGGTGCATCTGCGTCCGCATGTCGCCGGGGTCCACCCAGTAGACGCGTAGCTTGGGATGTTCGACCGCGAGGATGTTGCTGAGTTGCTCGAGCGCCGCCTTCGACGATCCGTAACCCCCCCAACCTTCGTAGGGCTCGACTGCTGCATCGGAGGTGACGTTGACGATGGCGGCGTCCTCGGCGAGATGCGGGAGCGCCAGCTGCACCAGCCGGAAAGGAGCGAAGAGGTTGGCCTCGTAGACCCCACGCAGCGTCGCGAGGCTGTAGTCGGCCAGCACCGGCTGCGGGCTGGGTCCGAGGACGCTCGCGTTGTTTATCAGTGCGTGGATATCGCCAAGCTCTCCGGCTGCCTCGACGAGCCTGGTCAGGTGCGCCTCGTCGGCGACGTCACCGGGGACGGCGGCCACGGTCGTCAGCTCGGCCAGCTCTGCGCGCGCGGCCTCGAGCGAGCCCGGACGACGGGCGTCGACGACGAGCGCCCAGCCCCGCCGAGCGAGTGAGCGGGCGAGCTCCAGGCCCAGTCCGCGGGATGCTCCGGTAACGATGGCGGTCGGCACGGCGGGATCCTCCTCGGTCGGCTCTCTTAATCGCAGAGTAGCGTCCTTCGGGGAGAAAAACAAGAAGATTCTGTTTTTATTGTCAGAAGACCCGGGCGTCGCTACTATGGGCACATGTCCCCGGCCGCTCACCCCGCGCTCGTGTCGCTTCCCGTGACCAAGCGAGCCCTTCTCAACACGCTCAAGAAGAGGGGGGAGCTCAGCGCCGATGAGCTCGCCGTGGTCCTGGGGATAACGGTGTCGGGGACGCGCCAGCAGCTCAGCGGGCTTCAGCGCGACGGGCTCGTCGCCTTCGACGAGATCAGATCGGGACCCGGGCGTCCTCGCTACGTCTATCGACTGACAGCGGCCGCGGATGCCCTCTACCCGCGCGCCTACGCCGAGATCACGAACGAGCTTCTCGAGTACGTGGAGGACGCGGACCCAGCGCTCTTGGAGACCATCTTCTCGAAACGTAGGGAGCGGCGAGTCGAGCGCGGCAGGGCGCGCATGGAGTCCAAGGAGCTTCCCGAGCGAGTTGCCGAACTCGCCAAGATCCTCGACGAGGACGGGTACCTCGCCGACTACACCAAGCTCAACGACGACACCTGGCTCGTCACCGAGCACAACTGCGCCATCTTCGGAGTGGCGATGCGCTACGGGCAAGCATGCAGCAGCGAGATCGAGTTCATACGGGCGGTCATTCCCGACGCAGCCATCGAGCGCGTGTCCCACATGGTCGCCGGCGAACACCACTGCAGTTACCGCATCAGCGCGCACTAGTGGTCCTGCCGCGTAAGCGACGCCGGAACCGAGAGCGTCGGCTATTTGGCGGCGGACCGCTAGATTGAGAACATGGTGAGACGGGCGCAAGGCGCTTATATAGACGCGGTGAAGTGGACGAAGCTGGGGCGGCCCCGGCGACTGAACCGCACGACCTTCTCAGGACACTGCTTTCAGAACAGCTTCGTTGCCGGAGTCGTCGTGCTGGGGATCATCGGTTTGCTCTCCCCCGCGACCTACGGCCAGACCAGGGGCTTCTCGGCGCAGGGTCAGATCGGGGGTCTCGGACTCGGCTGGCCCGCCCTGGTGCTCGCCGGGCTCGTGCTCGTTGGGATCGTCTACGCGCTGGTGCATCGCAACGGCATCCGCTGGACGGTCGTCCGGGTGGTCGACCCGTGGCGGAGGCCGATGCAGGACCACGACAGTTACGACGGCGCGGTCGGGGCCCTCGAAGCATGCCCCGAGACACAGCGCTCCCGCTATGCCATGCGCTTCGTTTACAAACCTCCGTTGCTCGCGGTGCTGGCGACCTTCTTCGCCTTCAGTTCCGCCTACTTCCTGGTCGACGCCATCCTGGCCCAGTTCGTCGTGGGCTGGCAACAACCGGTTCTCGCCGTCGTCAATGCGGTGCTGAGTGTCGTGTTGTGGCGCGTCGCCGCCGTTCCCCTGTCGACCTGGCGCCTCGCCGTGAGCGTGCACAAGACCGTCGCCACCGGCTACGTGTAGGGCGCGGCCTTTATAAGCGAGCCATTCAGTCGAGCGCCCCATGCACCGCGTCCCACAGCCTCGGGCCGTCGCCGCGCATGAGATCTCCCGCCGGAAGTCCGGTGTCGTCCTCGATCTCCGTCAGGCTCGCGCGCGCGTCAGCGTCGTCCAGCCCGCGCGTGTTGACGGCAACACAGGCCACCGGAGCAGGACGAAGAGGTCTCGCCATCGCCTCGTAAGTCGCGATCATTTCGTTCAGCGGGGGCAGCTTGGTGAACGGTGGCTCCTCGATTGCGGTGCGCCCCACCTGGTGGCAGAGAACTAGGACCTCGGGGGCCGAGCCGTGCAGCAAGCTCAGGGTTACGCCGGAGTAAGCCGGATGCCACAGGCTTCCCTGCCCCTCCACGATGAGTACCTCTGCTTCCGGACTCGCTTCGCAGACGAGCTGCTCGGCCGCTCCGGCCGTGAAGTCGGAGATAACTCGATCCACCGCGATGCCGCGCCCTGCGATGAGGATCCCGGTCTGACCGGTCGCGACGAACTCGGTACTCACACCTTGCTCGAGTCCTGAACGTGCGAGCTCCAAAGACGCCGTCATCTTGCCGACCGCACAGTCGCTGCCGACCGTGAGCACGATTCTTTGCGGTACCTCGAGGCTCTTGCCTGAGAACAACGGAATATCTTCGGGTGGCACGCGCACATCCCAGAGACGGACGCCGCGCTCCTCCGCCTGCGCCACAAGAGCCTCATCGTCGGCCAGGAGAGTGTGCAGGCCGTTGGCTATCTCGAGACCTGCATCGATTGCTTCAGCGATCCAGGCGCGCCAGTGGTCGGGCATCCATCCACCGGGCGTGGCGACGCCGAGCAGCAGCGACGTGGGCTCATGCACCAGCCCTTCGCCGACCGAGGCGACGATCGGCGCGCTGCGTCCCAGCTCGGGCAGCACCTCGATCAGATCCGCGCCGGCGTGTTCGGAATCGATCACGGCTGCGATGCGGTCGGGCGAGAAGTGAATGACCCCGTGTGCGGTCTTGGCGTTGCGCGCGGTCAGGTAGCCGTCGGTGAGCACCAGCCACGATCTCACCGCCGAACCCCCAAACCCGGCCCCCTTGGAAGCGACACGACGCCTCTGTCGTAGCCGACCCCCGGGTGGGGATCCTCCGCCAGCAACAAGGGGCCGTCGATGTCGACGTGGTCGACCAGAGCGGCAACCGAGGCCTCCGCGGTGGCGCTCACCCCCGAAGTGAGATCACATCCCAGCATGAGCTTCAGACCCACGGCGCGAGCGGTCGCAATGGCCCGCAAGGCCTCCCGAATACCTCCGGTCTTGCGCAGCTTGAGGTTGACACCGTCGACGACCCCGCTGAGACGCGCGACGTCCTCGGAGGTGGTCACGTCCTCGTCCGCGAACACAGGGATCGATGTCGCTTCGGTCACTCGCGTTAGGTCGTCGAAGTTGCCGCGTGGGATCGGCTGCTCGCACAACTCGATGTCGAGGCGCTCGAGCGCCCGGAGCCGTTCGATCGCCTCGTTCGCGCTCCAGCCCTCGTTTGCGTCGACGCGAATCCGCCCCGAGTAGCGCCCGCGAATGGCGGCCACGACGTCGACGTCGCCGTCGAAGCCGACCTTCATCTTGAGACAGGGATGGTCGCCGAGACGCTGCGCCCGGGCCACCATCGCGTCGACGCCGGCGATCGGAACCGTCACCGAGGTCGGCGGGATGCGGCGTCCGGCCAAGCCCAGGAGCTGGGCCACGGACAATCCCGCGCGTAGGCCCGCGAGGTCGTGGAGAGCGATGTCCAGGGCGCAGCGGGCGGGGCCTGCCGGTAGTTGTTCGAGGATGGCCTCGAGATCGAAGGGATCGCCGAGGCTCTCGGGGTCGATGCGATTCAGCGCCTCGAGCGTCGCAGCCGGCGAGTCACCCGCCCGCTGGTCGGGGGAGACCTCGCCGATGCCCTCGCAGCCGCCGTTTCGAACCCGCACGAAGATGTTGGTCGCGACGTCCCAGGACACGGTCGCGATGGTGAAGGTCTCGGTCAGGGCGAGATCCCGCTCGTAGGCCTCGAGCTCCCATCCGCTTACGGCGCCTTTACCTCTTGGCATATCTCATAATGGAAGCATGATTAAGAACACGTTCAAGACAGCCATACTCCTCGCCGCCCTCGGTGGTCTTCTGATCGGCGCCGGACAGCTCTTCGGTGGGACCGGGGGAGCAACCATCGGACTGCTGCTCGGTCTCTTGTTTGCCGGCGGCTCCTACTGGTTCTCCGACAAGCTCGCCATCAAGGCGACGCGGGCGGAGCCGCTCGAAGAGGCCCGGGCGCCCCACATCTACCGCATGGTGCGCGAGCTCACCGCCTCCGCCAACATGCCGATGCCTCGCCTCTACATCACGCCGGAACAACAGCCCAACGCGTTCGCCACCGGTCGCAACGACCGCAAAGCAGTCGTCGCCGTGACCCAAGGCATCACTGAGATCCTCGACGAGAACGAGTTGCGCGGCGTCATCGCCCACGAGCTCGCTCACATCCGCAACCGGGACATCCTCATCGGCTCGGTCGCGGCCGCGGTCGCCATGGGCATCACCTTCAGCGCGCGCATGCTGATGTGGGGCGCGATGTTCGGTGGGAGCGACGACGAGGGCGGCAACCCGCTCGGAGCGCTTGCGCTGGCCCTCCTGGCTCCCATCGCGGCGGCCGTTCTGCAGATGGCCGTATCCCGCTCGAGGGAGTTCGAAGCCGACCGCGTGGGTGCGGGCATCGCCGGGTCGGGCGAGGGCCTCGCTCGGGCGCTCGAGAAGTTGCACACGACGTCGAAGCGCATCCCGATGAACGTCAACCCGGCGCAGGAGCACGCCTTTATCGTGAGCCCGCTGACCGGGAGCAAGCAGTCGAGCTTCGCCAAGCTGTTCTCGACGCACCCTCCCGTCGAGGAGCGCGTCGCGCGCCTGCGCTCGCCGCAAATGGTCTAGACGGCAGCATCCCTCGCGGGGCGCTCGAGGTCACTCGATAGTTGGGAACCATGCGCGCTCAGCGCGCACCACGCCCGACAATGAGGTCCTCGAGGGCGACTTCTAGAGCAACGTCATCTGCTCGCTGCGCGCCCTCGGGGCAGGGGCCTGGTTCGGTCTACGCCACTGAGATCGGCTCGAGCGCGGCCGCGGTTCAGCGCGGGGCGTCGCCACCTTGATGTCCTGGACCGTCTGCGCGAGCGCCTTGCGATCACTCTCGTGCGCGTAGGAGCGCCGGTTGTACATCGACATGTACTTGGGAACGAGGTCGGGGTACTCCCGTTCGAGCCAGCCCATGTACTCCTCCTTCACGCCCGGGCGAAGGTGAAGCAGGATCGGTGTCACATGGGTCGCGCCGGCCTCGAATGCCGCTTCGACGACGGGGCGCAGTTGCTCGGGCCGGTCGGTGATACCCGGAAGTATCGGCGCGAGCATGACGCCACAGGGAATGCCGGCCTCGTTGAGGCGCCGCACAACCTCCATCCGTTTGCGGGGATGAGGCGTTCCGGGCTCGCTGCGGGCCCAGGCATCGTCGTCGAAGGTCGCGATCGACAACGCGGTCGAGACATCGGTGACCTCGGCCGCGCTCTGCAGCAACTCGATGTCGCGCATGATCAGGGTGCCCTTGGTGAGGATGGAGAACGGGTTGCGGAACTCTGTGAGCGTCTCGATGATCCGAGCCATGATCTTGTAGCGACCTTCGGCGCGCTGGTAAGGGTCGGTGGCCGTGCCCATGGCAATGTGGTCGCCCTTCCACTTGCGAGCGCGCAACTCCGCGCGCAACAACTCGGGTGCATTGACCTTGACGACGATCTTGGTCTCGAAATCCCGACCCGCATTCATGTCCATGAACGTATGAGTCGTACGAGCAAAGCAGTAGGAGCACGCGTGACTGCAGCCCCTATAGGGATTGATCGTGTAGTTGAACGGCAGGCGATCGCCGGGCACGTGGTTGATGATCGACTTGGCCTCGGACTCGATAAACGTGATGCCCCGGAACTGCGGGGTGTCAAAGGTCCTGCGTCGAAGCTCGAAGAGCCGGTCTGCCGCCATAGTCCCGCCACTCTATCGAACATATGTTCGCTAATCAAGGCCGCCTTCGGACCATTGCCCACCGGCACATGATCGACGTCTATCCAGGGCGAACGGTCAGCTTTCGGGAAGGGGACGCGAAACGCTGAGGTAGGTCGCGAGCTCCACGAACACGATCGCGCCGAGGATCAGCACCGCCCCCGTCCAGTCGAACGCAGTAAAGCGCTCGTGCGCGATCACGAAGGCGAACAATCCCGCGAAAGCCGGCTCGCTCGCCAGGATGACCGCGGTGCGCGCCGGGGGGGCATGGCGCTGCGCGTAGCTCTGCACGAAGAACCCGAGGGCGCTGGCGACCAGCGACGTAAGGGCGAGAGCGCTCCACACCGTGACTCCGCGCGGCGCCGCGAGATCACCCATGACCGTTGCCACTACGAGGCTGAAGACTCCCGCCACACCCAGTTGCACGGCCAGCAGTACTCCGATGTGATGGTTCTTGATCGCCCGGTCGGTCGCAAGGATATGAAACGCGAACGAGCATGCACAGCCGAACACAAGCGAATCGCCGAACAGATCTCCGCCACCGACCCCGGACAGCAGGTAGAGACCGAAGGCCGACACCGCCGCCGCCACCCACGCGTACCAGCCCGCCCTCTGGCGAAGAAAGATCATCCCGAACAGTGGCGTCAGCACGACGAACATGCCGGTGATGAAGCCCGCGTTCGACGCGGTCGTAAAGAGCAAGCCGACGGTCTGGAAGATGTAACCGGCCGTGAGAAAGACGCCCATGATGCACCCAGACCGCAGCGCCGTCCGAGTCAAGACGCGCACCTCCGAACGAAAGATGAACGCAACAATCAACGACGCAGGAAGGAACCGGTAGGCCAGAAAGGTCATCACGGGTATGTCGGCGATTGCGTTCTGCACCATGGTGAAGGTCAGTCCCCACACGGCGGCGATACCGATGAGGGCGAGTTCCGGCACGGGCAATCGTCGCCCCGTTGCGGCCGATGAGGTCTTAGGCGTCGCCATCCTGTGAGGCTGCCACATGTCGTCGGCTGCGTTGGTCACGCGCAAAGGGGAGCCTCGTAGGACTCCCCCGTGCACCTGACATTAGGCGTTAGGTCTTCTTATTCTGGTCGACTTCCCCACGCCACGCGCCCGTCTCGGCGCCGTCGCGCGTCTCGATGAAGTCCTTGAAGCGCTTCAGGTCGCCCTTGGTGCGTGACTTCACGATGCCGAGTGCGTCACCGGCCTTCTCGACGACACCCTCGGGCTCGAAATCCATTTGAAGCATGATCTTCGTCTCGTTGTCGCCGAGACGATGGAAGGTCACGACACCGGCCTGCTTCGGCCCCTCGAGCGTGCGCCACGCAACTCTCTCGTCCGGAATCTGCTCGGTGATCTCCGCGTCGAACTCCTTCTTCTTGCCGCCGATCGACGTCACCCAGTGCGTCTTGGTGTCGCTGCTCTGCGTGATCGAGTCAACCCCGTCCATGAACCGGGGGAAATCCTCGAACTGTGTCCACTGGTTGTACGCGGCGCGGACCGGAACCGCCACTTCGACGGATTCTTCGATGGAAGACATTTCGACCTCCTCGTATGCATTCTGGTCTGGTCTCTGTAGAGGGCGCGTACCCAGCGCGAGCCGGACCAACAGAAAGACCTAGCGGTTCGCCTCGGCAAGTGACCTCGCGACGCGGCGCGCATCCGCCTCCGGCAACCACCGGGCGATCGATTCCGCGATCGTGCGCGGGCTCACCTCTCGGGACTGCGCTTGGAGAGTGAGGATGGTCTTGAAGACGAAGCCGCGATACTCGCCGGGAACGCGCACTCCCGCTGCGGTTCCACTCGTTTGGAACTCTTGCTCGAGGGCTTTCAGTGCAGGTTCCTCCCACCACGCGGTCGTGATCACAGGTCGCACGTCAAAACGGCGAAGGGGAACGACGTTGATCGGACGCGACCCCTCCGTGCGCCACCTCGGCGCCTCGTGATAGTCGGATTCGAACGAGATCCTGCGAGTATCCAGGTTGGCCAGATCCTTTGAGTCTTCGATTCGGAGGACGAGCCGCAGCGTCCTATCGTGCTCGTCGGGGAGGTTGCCGGCATCCCGGAAGGCGATCGCCTGCTCGATGCTCAGAGGTTCGGCCCCCGATGCAGGAAGCAGCTCCTCGGGCGAACGCCAGCGCCTCAACTCCAACTCGAGGTCGGCCGTAGACATCAGATACCAGCCGTCGCGCAGCTCCGGCGTCACGAGCTCGGTCTTGGCGATCGGGTCCTGAGGAAACCGGCGAACATCACACTGACGCCGACGAACAAACCAACCGCGAAGACGAGATCCTCTGTCGGCCCCGTCGCGATCCGGGCCATCTCGCTTGCGACGGCGACGACCGTGGTCCCCAGCGCGATGAGCAGATTGGCCACAGCAAGCCGCTTGAGCCGAGGCTGACGTTGGCGCGCAAGCCTGACGGCCGACCACAGCGCGCCGCCGACCACGACCAGAAACCCGATGATCGAGAAGTAACGGGACAGCATGCG
>JALZIB010000010.1 GCA_030860505.1 Actinomycetota bacterium | reverse complement strand
CTCGAGCTCCCCCTCGAGACTCACGTCGTCGAAGTCGGGGACCTCGTAGGAGATCTCGTAGGGCGCGGGCACCGCGAGGTCGTCCGCTTCGTCGTCGCCCTCCGGAACCTCGATCTCTTCGGTCAGCGCGATGTCGAACCCCTGGGCGACCTCTTGTCCCGGCGCCTTCGCAATCGCCTTGGCCAGCTCGGATCGAGTGACGGTCGCGTCCGCAGCGAGAAGCTCCGCCATCCCTGCGCCATCGCTCGAGTTCCATGCCTCGACGAAGGCATCAACCGAGCCCCTCGGATCTGGCAGCGTGGACTGGTCCGAGCCTTGGTCGTTCGTACAAGCCGTCGACGCGAGGGCCAGCACCAGCGTTATGAGAACGCCCCGTCTCGGGGCGAGTCGTCCGAACCTCACCGTTAGCCCCTTGCCGCTGAGGGGACGACTCGGTAGGCGTCGAAGACCGAGTCCACGCTCTTGACGCTGGTGATGACGTGTTCGAGGTGACTCGGATCGCCGAGCTCGAACGTGAACGACAGCGCTGCGATTCCGTCGCGCCCCGTGCGGGTCGTCGAGGACAGGATGTGGATGCCCTGGTCGGAGATCGCCGCAGTGATATCCCTAAGAAGCTTGGCTCGGTCCAGTGCCTCGATCTGGATGGCCGCGATGAAGGTCCCCTGCTGCTGGCTGTCCCACCACACATCGATCATGCGGCCCTCCTCGTTCACGGAGCGAAGAGCTGCTGCGTTCGGGCAGTCGTAACGATGGACGGACACGCCTCGGCCCCTGGTCAAGAATCCGACGATCTGGTCGCCCGGAACCGGAGTGCAGCAGCGGGCGAGGCGGACGAGCAGATCGTCGTGCCCCTCGACGATGACGCCTTTGCCGCGGCTCTTGCGCTGGCGCAGGCGACGCGGTGGCGCCGATGGGAAATCGACATCTTCGTATTCCTCTTCCTTGGTCTCCGGCTCGAACAACCGGATCACGCGCGAGGTCACCGACTGCGTCGACAACCTTCCCTCGCCGATACCGACGTGCATCGAGTCGAGATCCGAATAGTGCAGCTCTTCGGCGATGGTTCCAAGCACCCGGCCCTTCGTGATCTTGTCCACGGGGAGTCCCTGCTTGCGCATGGCCTGCGCGAGCGCCTCACGACCTTGGGCGAGCGCGTCCTCGCGTCGCTCACGCGTAAACCACTGCCGGATCTTGTTTCGGGCACGCGGAGTCTTGACGATTCCGAGCCAGTCCCGAGAGGGGCTGCTCGGACCCTTATTGGTGATGATGTCGACCGAGTCACCACTCTGAAGCTCGTGGTTCAGCGCGACGAGCTTCCCGTTGACTCGAGCCCCTACGGTGCGGTGTCCGACCTCGGTGTGGATCGTGTAGGCAAAGTCGAGTGGCGTGGCCCCCCGGCTGAGGTCGATCACGTCGCCCTTGGGAGTAAAGACGAAGACCTCGTCCGAGTAGAGGTCGATCTTCAGCGACTCCATGAACTCGCGCGGGTCGGCGGACTCCCTCTGCCAGTCCATGACTCTCTGAAGCCAGGCGATCTCATCCTCCGGCACTTTGCCCTTCTGACGCTCCTTGTAGAGCCAGTGAGCTGCGATTCCGAACTCCGCCGCTCTGTGCATGTCGTGGGTTCGGATCTGTATCTCGATGGGACGCCCGGTAGAGCCCATGACCGTCGTGTGCAACGACTGGTACATGTTGAACTTGGGCATCGCGATGTAGTCCTTGAAGCGTCCCGGCAGCGGCGTGAACAGCGTGTGGATCGCCCCAAGGGACGCGTAGCAATCCTTGACGTTGTCGACCACGACACGGATGCCCATGAGGTCGAAGATCTCGTCGAACTGCTTACCTCGCACGATGAGCTTCTCGTAGATCGAATAGAGATGCTTCGGCCGTCCTGAGACCTCGGACTTGATCTTGACCTCGCGGAGCTTCTTTTCGATGCTCTCCGTCACCTCGACCAGCAGACGCTCGCGCTCTGGTTCGCGCTGCTGTACGAGCGACGAGATCTCCTCGAAGCGTTTCGGGTGCATGGTCTCGAAGGCGAGGTCCTCCAGCTCCCACTTGATCGCGTACATACCGAGTCGATGAGCGAGCGGAGCGTAAACCTCGAGCGTCTCGATCGAGATGACCTCTCGCTTCTCGGCGCGCAGTGGAGCCAGCGTGCGCATGTTGTGCAGGCGGTCTGCAAGCTTGATGAGCAGAACTCGGATGTCGCGCGCGGTCGCGATGATCATCTTTCGGATGTTCTCGGCTCGAGACTGTTCCTTGGACCTGAAACGGATCTTGTCGAGCTTCGTGAGGCCGTCGATCAGGCTCGCGACATCGAACCCCATAGAGGTCTCGACCTCGACCAGACTCAGCTCGGTGTCCTCGACTGCGTCGTGAAGGAGCGCTGCGGCGATGGAAGTCTCGTCCAGGCCGAGCTGAGCGAGGATCATCGCCACGCCCAGTGGATGGCTGATGAAGGGATCACCCGATTTGCGCAGTTGCCCCCTGTGTGCCTCCTCGGCCATGTGGTAGGCGCGCTCGATCATCTTGACGTCGGCCTTGGGCCGGCGCTTGCGAACCTCCTTTATGAGGTTGTCGAGCGCCGGAGAGAGCGGCTGGCGCGTCGGCCTTACCTTTTTGAGCACGGCTTTGACACCTCTGGCCTGAGAGTCCGAGGAAGAAGGGGAAGCTTGTTCCGCCTGCGTGTGCTCCTGGATCGAGCCCATGCCTCATTGTAAGGGTGCGAGGGCGGCAACCGGGTGCCGGCCGCACTCGGCTACGTCACGTTGCGGTCGCGCGAGAAGACCACCTTCTTCTTGGTCTTCACCATCTCCTCCACTATCCAACCGGCGGTGAGCCACGCCCGAGCGTGCATCCGGCGGGCGTCGTTTCGCCACCACGAGGGAAAGCGCGCGTTGGGGGGCAGGTCCTCTCCGATGACATGCTCGATCTCATCGACGCTCATCTCGAGCCGTTCGACGGCGGCCGGCTGGTCCGCCAGATACGCGGCCAGCCTGATGTACTTCAGTGAGCGCCTCGTCCTCACAGGGTCTCTCCCACGATGGCGCAACACTATGGATACGCCGCAGCGCCGGACAGGGGGAACGTCGAAATGGGGTCTTTCTCCCGACTCCGTGGGTGTGGCGTCCTTGGGAACTCCGAGCGGAACGTCGCCGCGGGCAAGTCTGCGGATGAGTGACGACCAGTGGCGGCGATTGGATCGGATCGCGTCCCAATGAGCCGGCTCGCGGGAACGCCGAGACGGCGAGGACCTCAGCTTCGGCGATGTCGACGTTCGACTCAGCGGTGGCTGCGCTGGTAGGTTCATCGCCCATGACCCACTTGGACGAGCAGGGTCGCCCGGAACCTCCTCTCGCGGCCGACGAGACGGCTAGCATCCTGGGCTTCCTGGAGTTCCAGCGCGCGACCCTTGCGTGGAAGTGCGCGGGACTGGACGCGGCCGGCCTGGGGGCGACGGTCGCCGCTTCGTCGATGACCTTGGGCGGGCTGCTCAAGCACATGGCCTACGTCGAGGACGATTGGTTCTCCCGGTGGCTGCACGGGCGGGACAAGTCACCCCCGTGGGACACGGTGGACTGGGCCGCCGACCGTGACTGGGACTGGCACTCGGCCGCGGAGGACACCCCCGAGCAGCTCCTTACGCTCTGGCAGGACGCCGTGGCCCGCTCCCGCGACTTGGTCGCGGAGGCACTGGCCGACGATGGCCTGGGGCGGCCGGCCCGGCGCACCTGGCCCCACGGTGAGGCACCCAGCCTGCGCTGGATCCTGCTCCACATGATCGAGGAGTACGCACGGCACAACGGCCATGCCGACCTCCTCCGGGAGTCGGTGGACGGGCTCACCGGGGAGTAGCCGCCAGGCGGACAGGCTCATCCCCTGCTCAAGGGGACGCACACTCGAAGGCCTGTAGCGCGGGGAGGACCTTCCCTGTCACCGGTTCTTGGGAGACAATGCGAGCATGAAGCTCGTCGAACCATCACGGCTCGCTCCGGCGCTGGGCGCCATCTTCTTGCTGATTCTGGCCGGCGGCTGGCTATGGCCGCCGATCGCCGGCGGCTTCTTCGTTTTCATCCTCCCCATCGCGCTTTCATTCACAATCGTGGGCGCCTTCGTGGCGATGAGGCGTCCCGAGAATCCGGTTGGATGGCTCATGCTCGCTTTCGGCGGAGTGGCGTCCTTGAACGGAGCGTCTAACCAGTACTTCACTTACGGCGCCATCACTCATCCGGACTCTCTTCCGGGCACGGACTTCGTGATATCGCTCGCAGTCCATACCTGGCATCCCGGCTTTGCCCTTTTCATCCTGGCCTTCTTTCTGTTCCCCGATGGAACGCTTTCGTCGCCGCGCTGGCGTATCCCGGCTGCCGCCACCGCGCTTCTGGGCATCGTTGGAGTCGTCTTTGGGATGTTCGAGTTCGAGTTTCAGAGGACCTGGGATCCAGCAGCAGGGCGCGCCATGAGTCCCCTCTTCGGCGGCACACTTCGGGCGATTGGTGACGTCGTGTTCGGCTTCTGCGTCGTTGCGCTGGTGGCGATGTTCGTCGTCTCGGCCGTGGGCCTCGTGGTGCGGCTCCGGCGCACCACGGGCGTCGAGCGCGAACAGATCAAGTGGGTGGTGTCGGCCATCGTCCTGACGGTGATCGCGCTGGTGTCAAGCCTCTTAGTGTTCGGCAACGGCGCTCTCGGAGCGTTGATGCTTCCCAGCATCCCGATCTCGATGGCGGTTGCGGTTCTGCGCTACAGACTCTTCGACATCGACCGGTTGATACGGAGAACTCTCGTCTACGCGGCCGTGACCGCTGTGCTTACCGGCCTCTACTCCGTCATCGTCGTAGGCGTCGGCACCGTCTTCGAAACCGAAAACAGCACTTCACCCGCTCTCGTCGCTGCGGCAACGCTGGTACTCGCGACCTTGTTCCGGCCGCTGCGCAATCGACTCCAGACGATCGTGGATCGGCGCTTCAATCGGCGCCGCTACGACGCGACTCGCACCATCGAGACCTTCGCCGCCCAGCTCCGCAATGAGATCGATCTCGATTCTCTATCCGTGACGCTCGTTGCCACGGTGAACGAGACAATCGAGCCGGCTCAAGCGTCGCTCTGGCTCCGCTCGCCGAAAGACTACTGAGGCTCAGAGGGTCGAGCTGCGTCCGGGCGCGCTCCTCAATAGGAGATGAGGCTGAAGAACTCGTACGCGGCCAGCTTGTCCCGGCCGTCCAGGAACGCGAGCTCCATGATCGTGGCAATCCCTGCGACCTTGCCGCCGCAGCGCTCGGTGAGCTCGGCCGTCGCCTTGGCGGTGCCTCCCGTGGCCAGCACGTCGTCGACGATCAAGATGCGTTCACCCTCGGTGATGGCGTCGCTGTGAATCTCGAGGTGGTCGAAGCCGTACTCGAGCTCGTACTCTTGCTGTTCGACCGTATGCGGCAGCTTTCCCGCCTTCCGAACCGGGATCAGGCCCGCCGTAAAGCGATAAGCGAGCGGGGCCGCGACGATGAATCCCCGCGCCTCGATCCCGAGCACCTTGTCGATCTCGTCGCGGTCGAAGTGGTGAGCGATTGCGTCGATCGTGTAGCTGAACGCCTTCTTGTGCGCGAGGAGCGGCGTGATGTCCTTGAAGACCACGCCCTCCTTGGGAAAGTCGGGGATGTCGCGGATGTGGTCCTTGAGCCACTCGTGCTGAGAGTCGGCCATCTCGAGTCCCTAACCTCCTCTAGCGCTTTCGCCGGCGCTTCTTCTTGGTGCCCGCGCGCGGCTTTGTCTTCGACACGCTACCGGAACCGGTGCCCGCCGGAACAGGTGCGTCCGCGTCCTCGTGCGCGGGCGCCCCAACCGTTGCCGGAACCGGGCTCTTGTCCTCGGTCACCCGGCGCCGCCGTTGCTCTCGCAGGACCTTCTCGCGCACGTTGCGATACCTGGACTCACGTTCCTTCAGGATGGCGAGAATCGGCGTGGCGAAGAAGATCGAGGAGTAGGTTCCAGCCAGGATGCCGATGAGCAGCGCCAGCGCGAGGTCCTCCAGAGTCGACGCGCCCAGCAGTCCCGCTCCGATGAACAGCAGCGCCGAGACCGGCAGCAGGGTGGTCAAAGAGGTGTTGAGGGAGCGCATGAACACCTGGTTCAAGGCGCGGTTGGCCGCATCTCGATAGGTCATGCGTCCCGTAGTTGCGAAGAGGGAAGTCTGCTCCTCCAACTTGTCAAAAACCACGACGGTGTCGTAGAGCGAGTAACCGAGGATCGTGAGCAGGGCGACCACCGTCGAGGGAGTCACCTCGAATCCAACCAGGGCGTAGATCCCCGCCGTGATGACCATGTCGTGAAAAAGCGCGGCGAGCGCGCCGACGGCCATCTTCCACTCGAAGCGCCACGACATGAACACGACGATCACGACCAGGAACACAAGAAGCGCGCGCAGGGCCTTCGACGTGATCTCGCCTCCGAAACTCGCGCTGATCGACTCGCTGGTCGTGTCCTCCGGGGACGCTCCCGTCGCGTCGCTGACTCCGCCTACTATCTCTGCGCGCTGCTCGGGAGAAGTCGCCTCGCGCGTCTGGACCTGGACGTTCCGAGTGCCCTCTGCGGTGGAGACTTGAATCTGCGCGTCCTCGGCCCCCACGTCTGCCAGCGAATCGCTCAAGGCTCCCGGCAGGTCGAGGTCGTCGGTCTCGCCCAAGGGTCCATCATCGGGAACGGGGGCCGAGATACTGAGACCGCCATTGAACTCGATCCCGCAGTTCAGTCCCTTGGTCGGCAACTGCCTGCACGGCGTCTCCGCGGGCCTGAAGAACATCGACAGCACGCTGACCAGCAGCAGCGCGCCGGACAACGCAAACCACAGCTTGCTCCGTCCGAGGAAATCGAACTCGCTCTCGCCTCTGTAAGCGCGTCCGAACTTGCTCACGTCTGCGCTCCGACCGTGCTCTTGATCCCCATGAAGCCTTCCGATTCGAACACTCCAGTCTTGCGGAGAAGCGAGATCACAGGACGTGTGAAGCAAAAGGCGACGAAGACGTCGATCAAAGTAGCGAGACCGAGGGTCAAGGCGAAGCCCTTGACCGGCCCAACCGCGAGGAAGAACAGGATGACGGCCGCCGACCCCGTCACGAAGTCGGCGACGAGAATCGTCCGCAGTGCTCGTTTCGTGCCACGATCGATCGCCGAGCGAATGCTGCGCCCACTCCCGATCTCGTCCTTGAGCCGTTCGAAGACGACGATGTAGGAGTCGGTGGTGACGCCGATAGAGACGATAAATCCGGCGATGCCGGCGAGGCTGAGCGAGAGGCCGGCCCCCGCTCCGAGCAGCGCGATCACCATGTAGGACAGCGCGGCAAAGACCACCAGTCCGCCCCACACCACGAAGCCCAGCGCCCTGTAGTAGACGACGACGTAGATGAGCACCAGAGCAAGGCCGAGCAGACCCGCAAGCAAACCGGCCTCGAGCGAATCACGACCGAGGCTCGGTGAGATCTTCGAGATCGACTCCTGCGTCAGCGTGATCGGCAGTGATCCGTAGCGCAGAACGAGGGCGAGGTCCTTGGCCTCCTCCTGGCTCCCCATGTCGATGCGGCTCTCGCCCCCGGTTATTCCCGTACCGCACTCGACGCCGCCTCCGGCGCTGCCCGCGGGGTCGGCCATGCCGGTCGCGGTCGCGACCTCGCCGTCGAGTACGATGGCGACCTGGCTGCTGAGCGGATCCCCCTCGTCGCGCAGGCAGGCGAGTTCGCTCGTAAAGTCGGCCCATGTCTCGGCGCCCTCGCCGTCCATGTCGAGGCTCACGAACCACTGGTTGCTGCCCGGCTCGGTCACCGCCTGGGCGCTCGTGATGACGTCCCCGGTCAGCTCTGCGGGGGCCAGCCTGTACAGCAGGTTGGAGTCCTCGGCGTCGGGATAGACGACTTCTTCGTCGTTGACCGACTGGTCGGCGGCCTCGGTGATATCGGGCACGTCCTCGTCGTCCCCGGCTGGGCCCGACTCGTTGTCGGAGTCGTCGTTGTCCTCCTTTGAGTCGCGCTTCGGATCCTCGTTCTTCGAGTCCCGCTTCGAGCCACCCTTGCGGTTCTCGTTCTTCGAGTCGTCGTCGCTCTTGCCCTTGTTCTTGCCTGCGTCCTTGGTGGTCTCGTCGTCTTCCTCTTCCTCTTCCAAAAGTTCGCCGCCGTCGCGCGGAATGAGCTCCTCGACCTGCCTGAAGGTCAGTTGCGCCGTCGTCCCGATGACCTCGAGAGCGGCGTTCTCGTCCTCGATGCCGGGAAGCTGCACCTGTATCGTGTCGCCGCCCTGGGCCGTGACCTCCGGCTCGGCGACGCCCAGCCCGTCGATGCGCTCGCGGATGATGTCGACGGTCTTGCCGACCGCCTCGTCGTCGATGCCCTCGCCACTTGCGGACAGGATGACGCTGGTTCCGCCCTCGAGGTCGAGACCGAGGCGCGGGCGGGTATCGGTGGCGAGGACGGCCCCCAGGCCGCCGAACGCCACGATTAGCGCGATAGCCAGAGTGATCTTGTGGCGCTGTGGTGACATCTACCTACTTCTCCCCCGTCGCTTGTCTTGTCACGATCGTCTCGACGATCACCGGTGTCTCGTGCTTCCGGCGACCAAGCGCCTGTCTAGAGCAGCTTGGTGCCGTTGATATCGATCTTGAACTCACACTCGAGATGCTCGGCCGCTCGCTTGCACATGATCATGCGCGACAGAAAGATCTCGAAGTACTCCATGACGCCCGCAAGCTCGGTATCAATACCCAGCTCGAGCGTCAAGGTACGTGCTCCCTCGTCAACACGCAAAAAGGACCGCTCGACCGCATAGTTCACGCGGTCGTGGATGTCGAAGATCGTGTGGTCCTTCACTCTGACCCTCGAGCGGTGGACGTCGGACTTGTCGGCCACGATCAGCGCTGCGCCCACGGGATTCACGGGCAGGCCGAACTCCTCTTCATGGTTGCCGATGGCGCCCAGGATGATGCCGATCTCCTTGTAAGACATGCCGATCTCTTTGAGGATGTCGTAGGTCAGCACCGAGCCGGTCTGGCTGTGCATCGAACGACAGACGAAGTTGCCCATGTCGTGCAGGTAGCCGGCAATGGCTCCCAGCTCTGCCATTCGGTCCTGGTAGCCGAGGCGGTGCAGGACATTGTAAGAGATCTTGCTCACGAGTCCCGCGTGACGAAAGCCGTGCTCCGTGTAACCGATCTCGCCGAGGTAGCGGTCGGCGAGCGAGATAAAGGTCTGGACCCCTTCATGCCCCGAGATCTGTTCCAGCGTGATTCCGGAGGAGGGCTCGGGGGACACGGTCTCGCCCGAGGGAGCTGCGGTTGCCGCCTCCTTTGGGGTGCGACTCAGCTCCTCGACGTGCTCGCCGAGGGCTTCGTTGATCGAGTCGGTCGAGGCCGAGCGGTCCACTTCTATTCCTCCTCTGAGGTCGCGCCGATCTCCTCGTCCTCGTCGTCGTCCTCGGTCAGCTTGCGGGCGATCGCAGACTTCACGAACTTGAGATTCGTGCCGGGGGCGGCCTCGAGGTCGAGATCGTCCTCACCGACGCGCGTCACCCGTCCGTGCAGGCCTCCGATGGTAACGACCTCGTCACCGACCTCAACGCTCTCGATGAGGTTGCGGTGCGTCGCGGCGCGCTTCTTCTGAGGGCGGATGAGCATGAAATAGAACACCCCGAACAGGAGTCCTAGAATCAGGATCTGCGTAAACGCTGGGTCCACTCTTGGTCACGTCCTTCGTATATCTGTCGGTTGGTTCCCACGGTAGTCCCATTCGCGCCCAAGCATCCGCCGGGCCGAAGGGCTAGGCGCGAACGAAGCCGCTGGGAGGCGGCTCCTCGGTCGAATCCTAACCTCAGTGGCGTTCAATCGGTGGCGTCGCCGGACCGGCTCGCCTATTCGAACAGGGTCGAGTCCCTCGCCGGCAGGGGCGCACCGAGGTGCTCGAAGGCCGCCCTGGTCGCGACGCGACCACGCGGCGTCCGCCGCAGGAAGCCGAGCCTCATGAGGTAGGGCTCGTAGACTTCCTCGAGCGTGTCGGGTTCCTCCGCGATGGCGACGGCGAGGGTCGAGAGCCCGACCGGGCCTCCTCCGAACTTGACCACGAGAGCGTGAAGCAGTGCGGCGTCGATTTTGTCCAGACCCTTGTGGTCCACCTTGAAGACCTCGAGCGCCTTGACCGCGATGCCTTCATTGATGAAGCCATCCGCCCTGACCTGCGCGTAGTCGCGCACGCGGCGCAGCAGCCGGTTGGCGATGCGCGGCGTGCCGCGCGCCCGGCGCGCGATCTCGGCAGCTCCGGCATCGTCGATTGCCACCGCGAGGATCGTCGCGGAGCGATGCACGATGGCATAGAGATCCTCTTCAGGGTAGTAGTCGAGCCGCTCGCTGAGCTCGAAGCGACTCCGCATCGGACCGCTGATCAGACCCGCGCGGGTCGTGGCTCCGACCAAAGTGAAGCGGGGCAGGTCGAGGCGGATCGTGTGAGCGCTCGGCCCCTTTCCTATGACGAGGTCGAGCTCGAAGTCCTCCATGGCCGGATAGAGCACTTCTTCGACCGCGCGCGCCAGTCGATGGATCTCGTCGATGAAGAGCACATCGGAGTCTTCCAGATTGGTCAGGATCGCCGCGAGATCACCTGCGCGCTCGAGGGTCGGTCCCGAGGTCTGGCGCAGGTTGGCGCCCATCGCGCGCGCCACGACGTGGGCCAGAGTCGTCTTGCCCAGCCCGGGGGGGCCGCTCAGCAGCAGATGGCCTGTGGGCTCGTTGCGTCCGCGCGCCGCCTGCAGAACGATGTCGAGGTGCTCCTTGAGCTCGGGTTGACCGACGAACTCGTCGATGTTGCGAGGTCGGAGCGAGACCTCGGCCTCGCGCTCCGCAGGATCGGTGGACGC
>JALZIB010000009.1 GCA_030860505.1 Actinomycetota bacterium | reverse complement strand
GGCCTCCGGCGCGACCCGAGGCGCTGGTCGAGGCCAACGAGGCCGCGGGCCGAACAGTCGAACGCGCGCCGCTCGCGCCCGAGGGCGCGGGTGAGGGCATCGACCTCCACTACGTCACCTGGGCGCTTTTCTTTCAGTGACCGACCGGCGAGACGGCCGGATCACCACGCGCGGATAGAGGGGCGGTTCCTCAACGCACCGTGCGCGCATCGTCTCGTTCTCGGTTCCCTCTCAGCAGCGACGGCGTTCGACGATCAGGGGCCCGGAGTTGTAGCGGGTGAAGAAGTCCTCCTCCCGGCCGTCTGGAAAGACGCGCGTCACCTCGATGTCGAAACCGGTGTAGCCGGAGTCCACCACGACCTCCTCGCCCGGCGCGAGATCGGGATTGGAGCGGCACTCGCGCTCTGGCTCGGTGTAGTTGTAGGGCGCGCCGCTCACCGAGGTCACCTCGCCCGCGACGTTGCCGTAAAACGTCACCGTGATGGACGTGTCCGAGTACGAAGTGTCGATGTAGATGCCGGCGTCGGAGTCATTGAGAAAGGCGAGATCTGGTGCGGGATTCGAGATCGTCGCCTCGCGTCCCATGGGATAGCGGCTGATGTAGTAGGAGTGCGCCTGATACTCGAGAAAGTCGTAGCCGCCGAAATAGATCGTGTTGAAAAACGTGGTTGCGAACTGGCTGATGCCCCCGCCGATCTCCTCGACAAACTCGCCGTCCCTGATGGCCGGTGCACCGACGAAACCGCTGGCAGGCGTGCGGGGGCCGACGAAGTCGTTGAGCGAGAAGCTCTCGCCCGGTTCAACCACGACACCGTCCACCATGTCGGCGATGACGTGGATGTTCGTGACGCGCGGCTCGCAGCAAGCATGCTCGGTCGTGAAGGTCGAGACCTGTTCGGTGATGTTGAGGTTCCGTGCGTCCTTCGTGGTGAAGTCGGCTTCGACGGTTAGGCCCTGCAGCTTCCCGGTGCGGCTCGGTTTGGTCGCAACCCGGAGGATCTGCTTAGCCGTTTGCTTGGGTGCGAACGCGAAGCCCTCGACCGAGGGCAAGACCCCGACGCCACCGCTCGAGAGCTGGAAGGAAGCATCCTGCGGCTCGGTTTCGAGTTGAGCGACCCGATCGGCCACCATGTCCTTCAGCACCTTGGGCTTGACGCGCAGAGCGAGCGAGTCTTCTTGTCCCTCCTCGATCACGTCGACCACAAGGGTTCTCGCAAGTTCCTTCGACGAGAGGACCAACCGACCGTTCGGACGGTCGAGGGTGATGGCGTCGGAGATCACCACCTCCGCCTCCTCGGCAAGCTCGTCCACGTCGGCGGCTTTGGTCGAAGCCGCCACCTCTCGCGTTGAGATGGTGATTGCGTCTTCTCCAGGAGCACGCGCCGCACGTAAGGCTTTGACTCGCAACTCGTCCTCGAGGATCACCACACCCGGCTCCGGATACAGGGGCGTTACCTCCATGCCCCTGAACTCGAGATCACCGGGAAACGGTTGAGTCGACAGCTTGTCCTCGTTGTCCTTCTGCCACGCATCGAAGCGGTCGTTATCAAGCTCGTCGACGGGTTCGATCGTGATGGCGTCGAAGGTCGCGAGCAAGTGATCGGCAAAAGCCGCTACGGGATTGTTCTGGCGCCCTCGTTCGAGGACCTGCTCGGAAGTGGCCGCGACGTCGATCCGATAGCCAATGTCCGCGCCGGTCGTGGTCACCGCACCGGCGTCGTCATCCGCAGCGACCTTCAGGCGTTCTTCGCCTCGCTCGTCCTGCGCCTCTCGCAGCGCGCTGCGAAGTTCCTCGCCACCGAGCCCTCCGACATCGACTCCCGCCACGCTCGTACCGGGGAGAGCTCCCGACCGGGCGACTCGAAACACCAGCAAAGTGATGGCGCTCAGCGCAAAGAGCGCCACGACGATGAAGAGCGTCAGTCGCGCTGCTCTCGGTAGGTCGGTGTAGGAACGCACGCCGCGTCCACGATATCGAGACTGCGAGCTCAGAGGCGTCAGCCGATGGCGATCATGCGCTCGATCGCGAGGCGAGCGCGGTCGGCGACGCGCTCATCAACTGTGACTTCGTCGTGTCCCGTCTCGAGGCAACGCAGCAATTTGCCGGGAGTGATCATCTTCATGAAACCGCAGGTCGCTCGCTCGTTAGCAGGGATGTAGTGCGCCGCCGGGTTCTCCTTGCGGAGCCTGTGAAGCATGCCCGTCTCGGTGGCAACGATGAACTCCTTAGCATCCGAGGTGCGAGCTCGGTCGACCATCCCGCCGGTTCCCAGCACGAAGGTGCGGTCCGCAGGCAGGTCTCCGGTCGACAACAGGTACATGCACTGGGACGAGCAGCCGCACTCGGGATGCACGTGCAGCTCTGCGTCGGGATATTGAGCCATGGTGCGAGATATGTCCGTCGGATCGATCCCGGCGTGCACGTGGCACTCGCCCATCCACACGTGCATCTTGCGGCCGGTCACGCGCTCGACGTGCGCGCCGAGAAACATGTCGGGCCCGAACAGAATCTCGGCATCGTCGGGGAGCGACTGCACCACCTTCGCAGCGTTGGCGGAAGTCACGCAGTAGTCCGTCTCGGCTTTAACCTCGGCCGTCGTATTCACATACATCACGGTGACTGCGCCGGGATGCTCGGCCTTCCAGGAGCGCAGCTCGTCGGCTGTGATCGACGAGGCCAGCGAGCAGCCGGCGTCCTTATCCGGGATCAATATGCGCTTGTGCGGCGCCAGGATCTTGGCCGTCTCGGCCATGAAGTGAACTCCACAGAACACGATCGTCGACGCGTCGGTCTGCGCCGCGATGCGAGACAACTCGAGCGAGTCCCCGACGAAGTCGGCGACATCCTGAATGGCCGGGACTTGGTAGTTGTGCGCCACGATGACGGCGTCCTGTTCGGTCGCGCGCCGCCGGACCTCGGTCATCCAGGTCTCGTCGACTCCCGAGCGGAGCGCCTCCGCCGACAATGCCATCTACTACTCCCCTGTTCCGTCGCGTGCGACGTGCTCGAGCTCGAGCGCCAGATCGATCGCGGGGGCCGAGTGTGTCAAGGCACCCACGGAGATCAGGTCGACTCCCCTCACTGCATAAGAACGAACCGTATCGAGATTGATTCCCCCCGAGACCTCCAGGAGCGCCCGGCCCCCATTTCGAGCCGCGGCCTCGGCGACGGCCTCCGGGGTCATATTGTCGAGCAAGACGACGTCGGCCCCCGCCTCGAGCGCTTGGTCCAGCTCCTCGAGCGTCGTCACCTCGACCTCGATACGAAGTCCGTGGGGTGCGTTCGTCCGAGCTCGGTTCACAGCCTCGGTCACGCCGCCGGCGGCCACGACGTGGTTGTCCTTGATGAGGACCCCGTCGTCCAACCCGAAGCGGTGATTCGAGCCGCCGCCGACTGCGACCGCGTGCTTCTGCAGCGCTCGAAGACCCGGCGTCGTCTTGCGGGTATCGACGATGCGCGCGTCCGTGCCCTCGATCGCACCGACGTAGCGAGCCGTCTCCGTTGCAACTCCGCAGAGCCGGGCGAGAAGGTTCAGGGCGGTCCGCTCGGCAGTGAGGATGGGGGCCAGCGGCCCCTCGATGCGGGCGATGACATCACCGGCTTCGACCCGGCCCCCGTCTGCGACGACGGCTTTGAACTCGAGCGTCCCCTCGGATACGACCTCGAAGCACGCCGCAGCGGCCTCGATGCCGGCGACGATGCAGCTTGCGCGGGTCTCGATCCGAGCTCGTCCGGACTGCCGCGCAGCCACGACCGAGGTGGTCGTGACGTCACCACGGCCGATGTCCTCGGCGAGCCACGCGACGACGAGGTGGCGGAGGGCGTTTGGGTTGATGGATCGAGGAGTGTTCATGTGTCCCGGTCAGCCTAATGGGTGCGGCCCAACGGACGTCCGCCGCAGGTGACCTCGGTGTGTCCCGCCCGGGCCGGCGCCCGCGCCCATAGTATGAATCTCGGTCTGATCGATAAGGCGACCCAAGTCCAAGGAGGCGCGGTGGAGCGACGCAGGAAGGCGACGTCCACGTCGTCTTTCGGCGTGAGCAAGCGGGAGAGCCACGACGCCTCCTCGTTCTACTCCCGGTTCTCGCTGCCGGTCATCTCCGCCGACCACGAGGTGGGACGAAACCCTCCCGAAGCGCTCGATCGAATCCACATCGGGGATTCCAGAACCATGCCTGCTGTCGAAGAGTCCTCGGTCGCTCTAGTTGTGACCTCGCCGCCCTATTTTGCCGGCAAGGAATACGAGGAGGCGCTGGGTCAGGGTCACGTTCCCGGCACCTACATCGAGTATCTCGCGATGCTCACCGAGGTTTTCGCCGAATGTGTTCGCAAGCTCGAGCCTGGAGGACGCATCGCAGTCAACGTCGCCAACCTTGGTCGCAAACCCTACCGGTCGCTTGCGGCGGACGTGATCTCGATCCTTCAGGACGAACTCGGCATGCTGCTGCGCGGTGAGATCGTCTGGATCAAAGGCCGTGGAGCCAGCGGCTCCTGCGCCTGGGGATCTTGGCAGAGCCCCGCCAACCCTGTACTGCGAGACCTCTCGGAGAGGATCGTGATCGCCTCCAAGGGTCGCTTCGACCGAGCATTGAACCGGCGGGAACGAGCTCTCAAGAGGTTGCCTTCCGAGGCCTCTATCTTCAAGGACGACTTCATGGAAGCAACCACCGACGTCTGGGACATTCCCGCCGCCAGCGCCACGCGCGTCAATCATCCGGCCCCCTTCCCCGTCGAGCTTCCTCAGCGCCTCATCGAGCTCTACACCTATCGCGACGACGTCGTGCTGGATCCGTTCATAGGTTCGGGGACCACGGCCGTCGCAGCGATCCGCTCCGAGCGACATTTCATCGGCTACGACCTGGACACGTCGTACGTCGAGCGCGCGCTTATTCGAGTCCAAGAGGAACGCGCCAACCCAGCAAGGGGCCAACCAAGAGCGGCGCTCCCCGCGCGGCCTCGTCCGGGGGGCGCAGACGAACCCGCGCACAAACGCGCCGTCCGCGAGGGCGGGCTCGCCAAGGAGATCGCTCGAGCGGTTCTGGAGGACTGCGGCTTCAAGGACATCAAGACCGACGTCCGCTGCAGCGGAGGCATCGAGGTCAGCTTCGCGGCCACGGACGACGCTGGGCGAAAATGGCTCTTCGACCTCTCGGGAACATTCACCACTACTCGGACAGGGCTGCGTCGACCGGACACCGTGTGGAAAGCACTCGGTAAGGCCTCGGTTCTGAAGTCCTCTCAACCCGACGACCACCAGCTCATACTGCTGACCACGGAACTTCCAACCAAGAACAATCCGGGCGGCCAGGCGCTGCGCGCGGCGCAGAACGACACCTTCCATGACGCCATCGCCCTGCTCTCGCCAGAGGGACACGTCCGCCTCGCACGCTACGCATCGAGCTCCGGCTCTGTCGCCCTCGCCGAGGCCGTTCTGTTACCGGCGTACGATGAAACAACGTAGGGACGATGACGAGAAGCCTCTTGCCATAACGCTATGCAGGTTCTTTAGAGGCGTTCGACGATGTAGCCGGCCGAATCGAGCTGGTTGAGCATCTCCTTGATGTGGTCGAGCCCCCTGGTCTCGATCTGCAGCGCGACCTCCACATCACCCAGGTGCACGCGCACGCCCTCGCGATGATGCTCGACCCCGACGACGTTGGCGCCCAACTCCGCAAGCAAGCCCAGCAGGCGCACGAGCTCGCCGGGGCGGTCCGAGATGCGCGTCCGGAATGCGAAGTAACGGCCCGAAGCAGACAGTCCGAAGCGAATCACCCGCAGCAAGAGGAGCGGGTCGATGTTGCCTCCCGAGAGCACGACCACGACCGGGGGCTTGAGGTCTCCGAGGTTCTGCATCAGCGCGGCGACGCCCGCCGCGCCCGCTGGTTCGAGAACGAGTTTCATGCGCTCGGCCGTGAACACGAGTGCCTCGGCAATCTGATCATCCGTGACCGTCACGACCTCGTCGACGAGCGCACGCACGTGAGCCAGGGTGTGGTCGCCGGGCGTGTTGCAGGCGATCCCGTCGGCGATGGTCGACATGGTCTCGAGCGTCACGGGCTTTCCCGCGTCCAACGACGGTGGAAACGCGGCCGCCCCTGCGGCTTGGACGGCCACCACCCGCAACCCGGGCTTCATCGCCTTTGCCGCGCTCGCGATGCCCGACACAAGCCCGCCGCCTCCCGCGGGAACCACGATCGTGTTGACCTCGGGAAGTTGCTCGAGGATCTCGAGCCCGCAGGTTCCCTGGCCCGCGATCACGTGTGGATGATTGAAGGGATGCACGAAGGTTGCGCCGTGCTCGGTCGAGAACTCCACGGCGGCCTCAAAGGCCTCGCCGAAGTCCTTGCCGGTCAGCACGATCTCGGCGCCGTAGCGCTTCGTCGCTTCGACCTTGGGGAGGGGAGCGTCGGTGGGCATGAACAACGTGGAACGAATGCCCGTCAGAGAAGCGGCCAACGCCGTGCCCTGGGCGTGGTTGCCGGCCGAGGCGGCCACGACACCCGCCTCGGACTCCTCGGAGGAAAGCCGGCTGATGCGATTGAAGGCGCCACGTATCTTGAACGAGCCCGTACGCTGGAGGTTCTCGCACTTGATGAAGACCTCACCACCGATGCGATCGGACAACGCACGCGACCTATCCAGAGGTGTGCGCACGGCGACATCTGCCAGTCGCTGCCTCGCATCCTCTATGTCAGCTAGACTGACCAACTCCGCAGTTCTCACGACATCATCGTGCCACGGCGGCGACTCCGGCACCGACAACTTCGACGCGATCCCTTATGACAGCTACCTGGACACCCGCATCCTGGAAGAACCGACCGGCGGCACAACAGCCGGAGTGGCCGGACGCGTCCGAGCTCGAGCTCGCGCTGGGCGAGCTCCGTAAGCTGCCTCCCCTGGTGTTTGCCGGCGAGGCGCGGCGTCTCACGGACTCGCTGGCTCGAGCGGGGCGAGGCGAGGCCTTCGTGCTCCAGGCCGGAGAGTGCGCCGAGGTCTTCGACGAGTTCTCCGCCGACGACATTCGCGACAAGCTCAAGGTCATCCTGCAGATGGCGGTAGTGCTCACCTACGGCTCGGGTCTTCCGGTCGTCAAGATCGGCCGCATTGCGGGACAGTTCGCCAAGCCCCGATCGTCGCCGACGGAAAGCGCCAACGGGCACAGCCTCCCGTCCTTTCGCGGGCATGCCGTCAACGATGCGGTCTTCGACGAGGCCGCTCGCCGGGCCGATCCCAAGAGGCTGGTGCGCGCCTACAACCAGAGCGCGGCCACGCTCAACCTCCTGCGCGCGTTCACGAAGGGTGGCTTTGCGGATCTTCGCCAGATACACGAATGGAACCAGGAGTTCGTCGCCAACTCGTCGCAGGGTCGTCGCTACGAGCAGATCGCAACCCAGATCGACAGATCGATGCGGTTCATGGCCGCGTGCGGAGTTGACCTCGCGCGCGATCCGGTCCTACATGAAGTCGACTTCTACACCAGCCACGAAGCACTACTGCTCCCCTTCGAGGAAGCGCTGACCCGCAAGGACAGTCTCACTGGAGAGTGGTACTGCTGCAGCGCGCACCTGTTGTGGATCGGCGAACGCACGCGCCAGATCGACGGAGCACACCTCGAGTTCCTCTCGGGCGTGCGTAACCCAATCGCCTGCAAGCTCGGTCCCGCGGCAACGTCAGAAGAGGTCACGGACATCTGCGAGAGGCTCAACCCCGAGAACGAGCCTGGCCGCCTCACCTTCATCTCCCGCATGGGTTCGTCTCAAGTCGAGGCCAAGTTGCCGCCTTTGATCCGAGCCGCACGGGACAGCGGCTGTGAGGTCACGTGGATCTGCGACCCCATGCACGGAAACACCTACACGACGAAAGCGGGACTCAAGACCCGTCGTTTCGACGACATCCTCGCCGAGATCAAGGGCTTCTTCGCGGTCCACAGCCAGGAGGGTTCTGTACCCGGGGGCGTCCATCTCGAGTTGACCAACGAGGCCGTCACCGAATGCCTGGGGGGCGGCGGAATGGGGGCCGAAGACATCGACGACGTCGACCTCGCCAACCGTTACCGGGCGCTGTGCGATCCACGACTCAACGCGCAGCAGAGCCTCGAGCTCGCCTTCGAGATCAGCGAGATGCTGCACCCGTAATCAGCGCGCTCGGTTGCCTGCGAGCGCGATGCCCAGTTCGTCGGCGGCTCGGCGCACGGCCGCATGGTGCAGCGAGAGTGGTTCGGGCTCGAGCGCGAAGGCAAGTGAGCCCGCTCGCTCGGCGAACAACGTCACGTTGACCCACGAGGCCTCGAGCGTCGACCACCACGACAGCCCCGTAGCCCCGCCTTCGAAGGCGTCGAAGGCGATGCGCTGAGTCACGCGCCGTTCGCGCGTGGCGACCGCCGAGGGCCGCAGAGCGCGCTCGAGCAAGACTTCCGGATCGTCGAGATCCACCACTTCGTCGAGCTGCTCGTTGATCGTCGCCAGGGCCAGGCGGCGACCGCCGGCTCGGGACAAGTCCTCCTCGGCGAGCACTTGATTGCGGAACTGCTGGAGGACCTCGGCGACCGCGGACACGGCCGAACGACTGGCGTACAGCGCGCCGTAGTGACCGGGGTTGTCGTGGCGTCCGGCCCCCTGGGCGGCGCGCGCCACGAACAGTGCTCCGCCGGGAGCGCTCAGCGCGGCACCCGGCGCAAAGGCAAAGGCCCTGTAAAGCACGTCAGGCGTAGGCGCCGGTCTCTTCTGCTTCGATGGCCACGAGCACATCGCGCACACGTCCCTGGCGCAGCAGATCGACCGGTCTGCGGTCGCCGAGGTGGGCGTTGACGCCCGTGAGCCACTTGCGTGCGGTCGAGGGCTCGAACGTCTGGAGGAGGCGGGCGAAGATGAACTCGACCCCCTCGAGCTTGCGCAAGTTGACGAGATCGGGTTCCTCGTCTTTGAGCCAACGACTGATGCGCGAACGGCTGACTCCCAGGGTCCTGGCCACTTCGGCCTGGCTCCCGAGGTCCTTAGTCATGGCGGCGAGTCGGTCACGTGCGGGTACGGGCATGGGCCCATGCTACCGCAACGAAAATCGTTGCGCCAGGTCAAAGCCTGTCTCTCAGGGGGGCCAGAATCTCGTCGTCTTCGGGGAAGCGGCGTTCACGCGCCTTCGAGAAGACGAGATCGGAGTCGAAGCTGACCTCGAAGACGCCGCCTGAGCCCGGAACGAGCTCGAGCGCGTCGATGCCATCGGAGAACTCGGCGAGGATGGTATCCGTCAAACTGACGGCTCTAGGTGCGTAGTTTCAACTGGTGCAGAACTCGATCCTTATGCGCATGGTGCTGCCTCCTAACGGGGTGCATCGGTGGGGACGCCTTGCGTTTCCGCAAGGGCTGCTCGAAGCTAGTCACGACAACAACAAGCCTAAGGGAGGCACGGTGGAGCTACTCATCATTCTCGGTGTAATCGTCCTGCTCGTGATCGTCGGGGTTGTCATGTACAACCGGCTCGTACAGCTTCGGAACCGCGTCGAGGCGGGCTGGTCGCAGATCGACGTCCAACTCAAGAGGCGCTACGACCTCATTCCGAACCTCGTCGAGACGGTCAAGGGCTACGCTTCGCACGAGCGCCAGACGCTCGAAGCGGTCGTCGCGGCTCGCCAGCAGGCGGTGGCCGCCCAGGGAGTCGAGCAGCAGGCCCAGGCCGAGAACATGCTGACGGGTGCATTACGCCAACTGTTCGCCGTGTCGGAGGCTTATCCCGACCTCAAGGCGAACCAGAACTTCCTCTCGTTGCAGGAGGAGCTGACCGGAACCGAGGGGCGCATCGCCTACGCGCGCCAGTTCTATAACGACCAGGTGCTTCACTACGACAACGCGCGCGAGCAGTTCCCGAGCAGCATCTTCGCCGGCATGTTCAATTTTGAAGAGGCCAAGTATTTCGAGACCGAAGACGCGGCGAGCCGCCAGCCCGTGCGCGTCGACTTCGGTCAAGGCGGGGGAACGCCGCCGGGGCCGCAGCAGCAGGGGGGGCCCGGGCAGACGCCGCAGCAGCAGGGCGGGCCCGGGCAGACGCCGTCGTCCCGCTAACCCGAACGCGCCTCTAGCTCGTGTACCAGCGCATCCAGTCCAACGTCCGCAAGACGTGGCTCCTGATCTTCGTCTTCGTCCTGCTCGTGGTGGCCATCGGCTTCGTCTTTGGATACATGACGGACACCGGCCCTCTCGGCCCGGCGATAGCCGTGTTGTTCGCGGTGGGCATGAGCTGGGGCAGCTACTACAACTCCGACAAGCTCGCTCTTCGCGCCAGCCATGCGGTCCCCGCCGATCCGCAGCGCTACAACCAATTGCACAATCTCGTCGAGGGCATGGCGATTGCATCCGGCATGCCGAAGCCGGGTGTCTACGTCGTCGAGGACGAGGCCCCCAACGCGTTCGCCACCGGACGGGACCCCGAACATTCGGCGATTGCGGTGACGACGGGCTTGCTGCAGAAGATGGAGCGCGACGAGCTCGAGGGAGTCATTGCTCACGAAATGAGCCACATCCAGAACCGCGACATCCTCGTAATGACTATCGCGGTCACTCTGGTCGGGGTCATCGTGTTGATGGCCGATTGGATGCTACGGGCGCTGTGGTGGGGTGGGGGCCGACGCAACAGCTCCGGGAACGCAGGCGCGATCTTGGCGGTCATCGGCATCGCGCTGATGATCTTCGCCCCGCTGATCGGGAGACTCATGCAGTTCGCTGTCTCCCGCCGGCGCGAGTTCCTTGCGGACGCAGACGCAGTCAACTTCACGCGCAATCCCGCCGGTCTTATCTCCGCCCTCCAGAAGCTCAAGAGCGATCAAACCATTGTGCGCTATGCGACTCGTGCAACCGCGCACATGTGGATCGAGGAGCCCAATGCCCTCGAAGCGCAAGGCGGCGAACGCGGGAAGCGAACCAACAAATCGGGGGCTTGGCTCAACCGCATGTTTGCAACGCATCCTCCGCTAGACGAGCGCATAGCGGCGCTGCAAACGATGACCTTCGGCTACTCGTCCGCCGCCGGGTCGCGCCCGGTGCCCCCACCGCCGCCACCCCCACAAACCTGACCCGACGATTGACACTCCTCCCGCGCGCAGCCAAACTAGCCGCTTGAGTGGGCGAGCACTCGTAGGGACACAACGAGCCGTTGAGGCGGGTGGGAGGAGTGGTTCGCCATGCCGGAAGAACTTCCGGACGACGTCGATCAGCACGTGGATCACGTCGATGATGAGCGCATCAATCTGTCGGAGATCGAAAACGTTTCCTTCCCCATCCGCATGCGCGGTTACGACCGCGACGAAGTCGACGCCCTTCTCGCACAGCTGGCGATCGAGGCGCGCCATCTGCTGGAGGTCCAGGCACAGCTCGAGCAGGACAACGAGGCGCCATATCTCAAGCTGGGTAACGTAGCGGGCAACATCCTGCAGCTTGCTCGGGACAACGCCGATCAAATGACATCCGAAGGACTCGCGCAGGTGGCGGCCGAGCGAACCGCTGCCGAGAGCGACATCGAGGAACTCAGGCGGCGGGCCGAAACCGAGGCGTCTGCCCTGAGAAAACTAGCAGAGCGTGATGCCACTGCGGTGCGCGAGGCAGCAGACCGACTCCTGGCCGAAGCTCGGGTACAGGCCACGGCCAAGGTGCTCGAAGCCGAAACCGAAGCGGCGGACATCCGTCAGGCGCATCAGCACATCCGCGCTGAAACGGAAGCGGAGGTGCGCGTGCTCAAAGCCGAAATCGAGGACGAGGTCAAGCAACTAAAAGCAAAGGCGCACGCGGATTACACCGTGATGACGCGCGAGGCTCATCGCGACGCGAACCGCGTCGAGAAGGAGGCGCGTCAGCGGGCCGAACTGCTCAAAGACGAAGCCGAGGCTCAGGCCGCCGAGCACGTTCGCAAGGCGCGCGCCGAGGTCGTCAAGTTGAGGGAAGCAGAAGCGGCTCTTCGGAAACGCGTCGGAGCATTGCAGTCGACTCTCGACACCTTGAGTCAGGACGTTGGTAAGGAGGACGTCGAAGCCGGCGCTGGCTCCGGAACGGAGGCCTCACCTGTGGACCTTACGGATAGTCGAAGAGGCCCCTCCTGAGCGCGGGGGACATTCCGCGGCGCTCCAACCCCAGGGCGCTCGTAGCCAGAGCCACGTGTGAGAAGGCCTGAGGAAAGTTGCCGACCTGGCGCTTTCGCTTGGCGTCATATTGCTCCGCAAGCAGCCCCACGTCGTTGGACAGATCCGCGAGCTTGACGAAGAGCTCCTCCGCTTCGGTCTCGCGGCCCGCAAGCTCGAGACAATCAACCAGCCAGAAGCTGCACATCAAGAACGAGCCCTCGCCCCCGGGCAGCCCGTCGGCCGCCTCCGAGGCCAGGTAGCGGTGGACGAAGCCGTCGATGACCAGGTCGCGTTGAATAGCCTCGATGGTCCCGATCATGCGCGGGTCATCCGCTGGAATGAATCCGACCAACGGCATGATGAGTAGCGAAGCATCCAGCGCCGGGTCGTCGTAGCTTCTCTTGAAGTGTCCGAGCGCGGCGTCGTAACCTCGATCGAACACATCTCTGCGAATCTGCGAGCGCTCATCCCGCCAGGAGCCGAGCGGGCCCGAGCGTCCGAAGTTCTCGATCATCGATATGCCCCTGTCGACCGCGACCCAGGCCATGACTTTCGAATGCACGAAATGCTCGCGACCCGATCGCACCTCCCAAATGCCCTCGTCGGGATCGCGCCAGTGCCTGCACACGAAGTCGACGATCTGCCTCTGGAGAGCCCAGGCCTCGGCCTTCGGCGCGTTGCCCGCGCGCGCCGCCGAGTAGAGGGCGTCCATTACCTCTCCATAGACGTCTAGTTGAAACTGCTCGACGGCAGCGTTGCCGATCCGAACGGGGGTTGATTTTTCGTAGCCCTCGAGCCACGGCAGCTCGATCTCCGTAAGCCGGCGCTCGCCTTGCACCCCGTACATGATCTGCATTGCCTCTGGTTCACCGGCGACGGCTCGAAGCAACCAATCGCGCCACTCCTCGGCCTCCGATGTATAGCCATGCTCCAACAAGACCTCGAGAGTGAAAGTCGCATCGCGCAGCCAGCAGTAGCGGTAGTCCCAGTTGCGAACCCCGCCGATGTCCTCGGGCAGCGACGTGGTCGGGGCTGCGACGATGCCTCCGGTCGGCGAGTACGTCAACGCCTTCAAGACGAGCAGGCTGCGGATGACCTGCGGGCGCCATCTCCCGTCATAGGTGCAGCGTGTGGCCCACTCGCGCCAGAAGGCATCGGTTCGCTCGACGAGCCAGTCACAATCGGCGCTCACGTCCAGGTCGGGGGGATCGAGGTGGGAGGGGTGGGCGCGCGCCATGAACATCACGCGTTCTCCGGCAGAGACATCAAAGGCTGCGCTCACCGCACCATGGTCATTATCGAGCGACACGGTCGCGTGGAGATCAAGCGCGTCGGGCCCTCCCACGGCCTCGAATCCAGATCCGTGCCTGCGAATCCAGGGCGCGATTCCTCCGTAGTCGAACCGCGGCACGAAGTCCATCGCCATCGGGATCCTTCCCGACAGCCCCTCGACGATGCGGACGACCACCTCGTGCGTGTGCACCAGACGCGGGTCGGCCGAGTCCGCGCCCTGCTCGATCGGCAAGCAGTCGATGAGCTTTACCGCACCGCCGTCCGAAGTGAACGTGGTCTCGAGCACCATCGATTCAAAGCGGTAGGCGCGTTTGCTGTCGAAGGCTTCAGACGCCGGTGCGATGCGCCAGTGGCCGCCGCTGTTTTCGTCCAGGATCGCCGCGAAACAGGCAGATGAGTCGAAGCGGGGAAGGCACAACCAGTCGATGGAACCGTCTTTCGACACAAGCGCCGCCGAGTGTGTGTCCCCCAAGAACGCATAGTCCTCGATCAACGCCATGGATGGAGAGTACGGGCTACTCGACCCTGTTCATCCATGTCGTGATCGCACCGATCGCCTCGTTCCAAGCCTCGGTCGTGGTCCGACCGGAGGACTTTCGCACCTTGAGCGAATGATCGCCGCCGTCGATCACGACGACATCGGCCTTTAGCCTGCGTTTCCGGATGACCTCGGTAAGAGTGTCCAGGGGACAAAAGGGATCACGCGTGCCTTCGACGAAGAGCTGTGGAACCTTGATGTCACCGAGGTGGGCGTCCCTCAGCCGCTCGGGCTTGCCCGGCGGGTGAAGCGGATATCCCAGATACACGAGACCGTCGACCTCGGTCCCCCCGGCCACGATGTGCGAGGCGATGCGGCCCCCCATCGACTTGCCTCCGAGAAAAAGTCTCCTTCGCGATCGCTCGGCGCGCACCTGTTCGACCACCTCACGGTAGGTGTCTTCGAGAACCGGCTGCTTATCCGGCGCGCGACGGCCCTGTTCCGTATAGCGAAAGTTGAAGCGGCAGACGGCCACATGCGAGCTGCTGAGGTGCTGCGCGAAGTGAACCATGTAGTCGTGGCTCATGTCCGCGCCGGCGCCATGCGCGAGCACGAGCACGCTGGTGGCCTCGGCGCTGCCATCCCATTGAAGGTTCACGAGACCAAGCGTAGAGGACTACGGGTTGCACGAGAGTCAACCTCGCGGGGTGTTAGGTGCGGGCCACTACTCAGGTCTGACCGGAGGAGCGATGAACGTTCTGTGGCCGGCTTGCTCGATGAGGTCGGCTTTGAGCACGCGCCGCACCCTGCGCACCTCACGCAGGGGAACCAGAGCCAGCGAGTCTCGCTGCTCGGCAAGCTCCTGAAGATCCCCGAGCGTGCGCTCGAGCTCGGCAATCGCCTGGACGTGACGAGTTCTAAGCACCCCGATCTCGCTCTCCAACTCGAGGATTCGCATGACGCCTGCGAGGTTGATGCCCTCGGCGGTGAGCTGTTGGATCTTTTGCAGAAGCGCGATGTCGCGCTCGGAGTAACGACGAGTGTTGCCCGCCGTACGTTGCGGTTGCAGGAGTCCTTTGCGTTCGTATATGCGCAGCGTTTGTGGGTGTACGCCCGCAAGCTCGGCCGCGACCGATATCACGTAGATTGCTCTGTCCTGGCTCGACATGCCCTCCGAGGGAAGCTTCATCACGACACCTTTCGGCCGGAGTTCTTGCGAAGCCAGGACTCCATGTGCTTACGCGGGCTGTCCTTGTGGCTGGCCTGAAACTCCTCGAGCAGACGCTTCTCGTCACGCGACAGCTTCGCCGGAATCTCGACCTCGATTCTGACC
Organism: Actinomycetota bacterium; assembly: GCA_030860505.1. Lineage (GTDB taxonomy): Bacteria > Actinomycetota > CADDZG01 > CADDZG01 > WHSQ01 > WHSV01. The sequence continues at coordinate 12,173 of JALZIB010000009.1, read as the reverse complement.
AGAAGGTCGCCCTGGCCACCTCCCTGGCGAGGCGCGCCCCGACCTCGCAGCCGCAACGTTTTGCCGCTGCTCGAGCCAGCGGGAACCTTCACGGTCACGGGCTCATCGAGGGTCGGAACTTGGATCTTTGCCCCCAGTGCAGCCTCTGCGATGGTCAACGGGAGACGCACGACGAGGTCGCCGTCCCCGCCGAGCTCGAAGAGCTCGTGCGGTCGCACGTGCACCCGGACGTAGAGGTCGCCGGCGACACCATCCCCGGGCGCGGGCCCGCCCTTGCCGGCGACCCTGATGCGCGCGCCGTCACCTACGCCGGCTGGGATCCTTACCTTTGCGCCCTCCTGCAGCTCGATGGTCGCGCCGCCGACGGCATCCTCAAAGTCGAGCGTGACCTCGGTCTCGATGTCGCGCCCCTGTCGTTGGCGACCGCGGGCGCCGAACCCGAAGAGATCCTCGAAGAGGCCGCCTCCGCCGGCGCCTCCCGCTCTGCCCCCGAGGAGGTCCTCGAGGTCTTCGACGTTGATGCGCACGTTGCCCTGACCCGCCCCGGGTCGAAAGCCGTAGAAGCGCTGGCCGCCGGCGTCGACGAACGCCCGCATCTGGTCGTACTCGCGGCGCTTGGCGTCGTTCGACAACACCGAATGGGCTTCGGAGATGGCTTTGAAGTGTTGCTCCGCGCCTTTGTCACCCTTGTTCGCGTCCGGATGGTACTTCTGCGCGAGCTTGCGATAGGCGCGCTTGATGTCGTCCTTGGACGCCTCCTTCGAGACTCCCAGGACGGAGTAGAAGTCCTTGTCCATCCAGTCGTTTTGCGCCATGAGTCTCTCTCTTATCCTTGTGCCCGCTCTGGTCCAGCGTCATCGTCCTCCACCGGGCGGGACACCACAACCGTTGCCGCGCGCAGCACCTTGTCTTTGAAGTGATAACCCTTGCGGTACACGCTCTTGATCACGATCTCGGTGACCTCTGGGTCGGGACGCGCCTCGATCGCCTCGTGCACGTTCGGGTCGAAGAGCAGCCCCTCAGCCGGAATCTCCTCGAGTCCCTCACTCGCCAGTGCCGCGACCATCTCTTTGTGCAACAGTCCGAGAGTCGAAGAGTCGTCCTCGTGCTCCAGCGCTCGATCGTAGTTGTCCAGCACTGGAAGCAGCGCCTTGAACAAGGACATCTTGCCGCGCTCGTAGCCGGCGTCGGCCTCGCGCATCAGGCGCTTGCGGCGATTGTCGAAGTCCGCCTGCAGACGCTTGTAGTCGTCGAGTGGAACGGTGTCCTGTGTGTCCCGCTCTTCGGCCCCGGCGTCGTTTCCTGCACCGACGTCCTCGGGGGAGAACTCGGCCGCGTCTGCCGGCGCGGGGGGCGGGTTCGCCTCCCCCCGCGCCACATGCTCACCGCTGCTGATGCGGCGATCGGTCACCTTGATCTTTCTCGGTGCGGTTGAGTTCTCTTTGTGCTCCACAAGATCGTCCTTACGCGATCGTCGAAACGATTCGCTCAGGCGCTTTGCTCCTTGCCCTCATCGTCCTCGTCGACGACTTCGGCGTCGACGACATCGTCATCGGACTGGGCCGTTCCGCCGCCAGACTGCGAACCGGGGGCCTGGTTCTGCGCGTTTTGGTACACAGCCTGCGCGATCTGCTGGGACGTGGTCATCAGAGCCTCGGTCGTCTGCTTGATGCGTCCGACGTCCTCGCCCTTCAAGGCCTCTTTGGCGTCGTCGAGGGCGGAGGTCACGTTGGACTTGGTCGACTCGTCGAGCTTGTCCGAGTTCTCGGTGAGCGACTTCTCGGTCTGGTAGATGACGTTGTCGGCCTGGTTGCGGGCCTCGACTTCCTCACGCCGAGCTTTGTCCTCGTTGGCGTGCGTCTCGGCCTCCTTCACCATGCGCTCGATCTCGTCGTCGGCAAGCTTGGTGCCGCCGGTGATGGTCATCGACTGCTCCTTGCCCGTACCCTTGTCCCGAGCATGAACGTTGACGATGCCGTTCGCGTCGATATCGAAGGTGACCTCGATCTGCGGCATGCCGCGCGGCGCCGGTGGGATGTCGGTGAGTTGAAACTTGCCGAGGGACTTGTTGCGGTAGGCCATCTCACCCTCGCCCTGCAACACATGGATCTCGACCGACGGCTGGTTGTCGGTTGCGGTCGTGAACGTCTCGCTGCGTTTGGTCGGAATGGTGGTGTTGCGCTCGATCAGCCGAGTGAAGATGCTGCCCTGGGTCTCGACTCCGAGGCTCAGCGGGGTCACGTCGAGCAGGAGTACGTCCTTGACCTCACCCTTGAGCACACCCGCCTGCACCGCGGCTCCGACGGACACGACCTCGTCGGGGTTGACGCCCTTGTGAGGCTCCTTGCCTCCGGTGAGATTGGTGACCATCTCGCGCACCATCGGCATACGGGTTGAACCACCCACGAGAATGATGTGGTCGATCGCATCGACGGAGATGCCGGCGTCCTTCACGGCCTGCTCGAACGGCGAGCGGCAACGGTCGAGCAGATCTTCGGTCATGCGCTCGAACTCGCTGCGCGAGAGGGTCTCTTCGAGGTGAAGGGGGCCTTGGTCGCTCGCGGTGATGAACGGGAGGTTGATGGTCGTTGACTGCGTCGTGCTTAGTTCCATCTTGGCCTTCTCGCCGGCCTCCTTGAGACGCTGCATCGCCATCTTGTCCTTGGACAAATCGATGCCGTTGGCGTCCCTGAACTTCTTGACGAGCCAGTCGATGACGCGCTGGTCCCAGTCGTCGCCCCCGAGGTTGGTATCACCGTGGGTCGCCTTGACCTCGAAGACACCATCGCCGAGGTCGAGCAAAGACACGTCGAAGGTCCCGCCGCCGAGATCGAAAACGAGAATGGTCTGCTCGGTGCCCTCTTTGTCGAGGCCGTAGGCCAGCGCCGCGGCGGTCGGCTCGTTGATGATGCGGAGGACCTCGAGTCCCGCGACCTGTCCGGCCTCCTTGGTGGCCTGGCGCTGAGCGTCGTCGAAGTAGGCGGGAACCGTGATGACCGCCTCGGAGACCTTGTCGCCGAGATACGACTCGGCGTCGGTCCTGAGCTTGGCCAGGATCCTGGCCGAGATCTCCTGTGGCGTCCACTTCTTGCCGTCGATGTCGGTGCCCTGGTCCGTGCCCATGGCGCGCTTGATCGAGCGGATGGTGCGATCGGGGTTCGTGATGGCCTGGCGCTTGGCGACCTCGCCGACGAGGATCTCGCCGCTCTTCGAGAAGGCGACGACGGACGGCGTGGTACGAGCGCCCTCGGCGTTGGGGATCACAGTGGGCTCGCCACCCTCGAGCACCGACACTACCGAGTTGGTCGTGCCGAGGTCGATTCCTACTGCTTTAGGCATGATTGACTCCTTCTGGGTGTCTTTTCGGGCTGAGGCTGTCTCCGAGATGTCATTATAATCTAACCTGAGTGCATTGTTATCAACTCTGTTACTCCAACAACGCTCAATCATTACCATTCCCGGTCGATCTAATCCTCCCCAGGAAAAGGTTCGAGCTCCGCTCTCAGCGCCTCTGCGAGTTGAGAGCGTCGAGAGATGCTCAACTTGCGGAAGACCTTCACGAGGTGCGACTCGACGTTCTTCACGGTGACGAACAGCGCTTCGGCGGCCTCTCGGTTGCTCGAGCCAGAGGCCACCATGTCGGCGATTCTTCGTTCGGACGGGGTGAGCGCCTCGATCCCGGTCAGGGCCAACCTCCGAGGCCGGCCCCCCGCCTCCGAAATCAGCTTCAGACCCTGGGCGGCCAGCAGCAGCGCGCCCTGGCGGCGGGCTGTGTCTATTCCACCCCGCAACCACTCGCGCGCCTCGGCGCCGGCACCCGCCGCGCCCAGCGCCCGACCCAGAGCAACCAGAGCGTGAGCGTGCTCCACGGTGGCCTCCGATTCGCGAGCGTGTTTCTCCGCCTGGCGAAGCATCGCGACCGCGGCGGCGCTCTCGTCCGCAACGGTTGCGCTCGTCCGCAACGCAACCGACAACCCGCGCGGCGCACCCCAGCGCTTAGCCCTTGCCAGTTGCTCCTCGGCGACTAAGGCCGCCGCATCGAGGTCGCCCGTGCTCAGCGCCGCAGGAACGAAGTACTGGCGCCAGACACTGAGCGTGGGGAGGTTGAGGAAGGAGTTGTCCTCGAAACGGAGACGAGCCTCATGCAGGTCCGCATACGCGTCCTCATAACGATCGAACAGGAGGTGCCATCGCCCGCGCGCCTCGAGAAAGAAGCCGAACTCGACCGAGGCACGGTGATCGGCGTCGTCGAGGGACGTCAGAACCTCGCCCGCCCTCGAGATGTCACCGGAATCCATCAGCGCGTGGGCGAGCTGCGCTTGAGCGGGCACCAAGAACAGCCTCCATCCAAAGCGCCGAGCGTCGATCGCCTGTTGAGCGTCGGCGATGGCGTCCGGGATGCGGCCGACGAACCGCAGCGGATGCGTGCGATTGAAAGACGCGGTCGCGAAACCGCCGACCGAACCGCGCGCCCTCGCCTCTGCTATCAGGCTGTCGCATACCTTGATCCCGCTGTGAAGCTGATCCGCCACGAGGAGCACGCCACACAGGATGGAGGCGGTCATGCCCTCGCCGCCCTCCTCCTTGATGAGCGCTCCGGCCCCGTAGGCCAGGTTGGCCAGGGCCACGGCTTGTTCTCTGTCCTCTCCCGAGGCGCTGAGATAGAGGGCCTTGTAGGCCATGACCGCCCGTTCGACTCCGAGGGTGGCGTCGGTCGCACTCACCAACACTCCCTCGATACGTCTGCGCGCGGCCTCGTGGAGGTCGGGATCGAGGAAGCCCGCGAAGACATAGGTTGCCTCGAGCTCACGGCGCAACCCGTGGTGATCCTCGCCGAGCTCCTCGAACCCCGGGGCAACGACGCCGGCCGCCTCCCTGCGAAGGTTTGCGTTTATCAGGGCGCGCGCGATACGGAGCCGAGCCCGGGCACGCTGCTCGGGGTCCGAGCACAAGTTCGCGGCCTCGGCCGATCGAGCCACCGCGCGCAAAGACCCCGACATCGCCTCGGCTTCGCCCAGCTCGACGAGCACCTCGACGCGCTCCTCGATCGCAAGAGAACCGGCAAGGACGCGCTGAAGGTAGTCGATCGCGATCTGTGCGGCGCCGCGGTTCTTCGCCCTGGCCGCAGCCGCTCGGAGGATCCCGTCTGCTTTGACGCCCTCGATTCCGCCGGCCAGCAAAAGGTGGGGCGCGATCTTCTCAGGAGGCGCGTCCAGGGCGAGCATGACCCGCACCGCGGCCTCGTGAGCGGCGATCCGGTCGGGGGGCGGGATGTCCTTGTAGGTAGAGGTGCGAACGATCGGATGAACGAACGACAGGGGCTCGCTGGGAACCAAGATCCCGGCGGCGGCCAGCGATGCAGCCCACTCCGTTGCCTGCTCGACGTCGACACCAGCGAGGCGCGCCGCCACCTCCAGCTCGGCGTTCTCATCGAGCACGGCGACGCTTTGAGCCAAACGCACGGCGCCATCGTCCAACGTCGCCAGGCGCACGCGCACCGACTGGGCAACGGTGTTCGGCCCCTGCGCACGGACCTGGGAGACATCGTCGTCGGTCCCCCGGCCGATGACGCCCTCAAGCTCGGCGAGCAACGCCCGGAGATAGAACGGGTTACCCCCGGTCGCCTCGAAACAAGCTCCGCAGAATCGCTCGGTCGACTCGGGAAAGAACGATCGGACGAGCTCGCCGGAGCCCGGCCGGCTCAGTGGGCCGAGCTGCACCCGGCGGCAGGCGGGGTGCTGGCGAAGCTCGTTGACCGACGCCATCAGCTCGGGCTCGTAAGTGCGCGTCGCGACCATGACGGCGACGGGCAGTTCCTCGAGGCGCGCCGCCAGGTAGGCCAGGAACCGCATCGACAAGGCGTCCGCCCAGCGACCGTCGTCGATCAGGATGGCGACCGGTGAGCGCTCGGCCAGGTTCCAGGTCAGCCAGAAGAGGCCCTCGAACAGCGCTGCTGCTTCCTGTGGCGGTGCGGGAGGAGTCTGGAAGAGCGGCTCGGCGAGAGCGGCCGAACCCCTCAGAAGCGAGCTTCGTTCGTCGGGGTCGAGGTCAACCATGACGCGCCGAAAGAGATCCTCGACGACGATCATGGGGACCTCTCGCTCGCGCTCCTTCCCCCGTCCGCTCAAGATCCTGAAGCCCCGCCGGGTGGCTTCCCGGCTCAGCGCGGCGAGCAGCGCCGTCTTGCCCACCCCCGCCTGGCCCTCGACGAGCCGCAACGCGCCCCGCCCTTCGGCGGCCGAGCTCAAGGCTGCCCGAAGCAGGCTCATGGCCTCGGCGCGTTCGAGCAGGCGCAGGTGGTGCGTCACGGGCCCGACGCTATCGCACCACCCTCTCTCGGTGGCAGGCGCTGCCCCTCGCTCGAGTGCGAACCAAGTACCTTTCTTGTTCCAGACGCGACCAAGGAGGCTGCAGCGGTGCTCGAGAAGATCGCCATGACGATCGTCATCCTGATCACCCTCGGCCTCTTCGCCAAGCGGTCGCGCGACCTCATCGGCTTCCTCCAACTCGGCCGGCCCGACGACCGCAAGCCCACGGATCTCGGTCGCAAGCTCAAGGACCAGCTAGTGGTGGTGTTCGGACAGCGCAAGCTCATGCAGTGGACCATTCCCGGGCTCATGCATTTCTTCATTTTCTGGGGCTTCGTCGTTCTCTTCACGACGATCATCGAGGCCTTCGGCGCGATCTATCAGGACGGCTTTCACCTCCCGCTCATCGGAAGATGGGGTCCGCTCGGCGCGCTTCAGGACTTCTTCATCATCGCCGTGCTCGCGGGCGTCGTCTGTGCCTTCGTCATCCGCCGGCTGCAGCGACCGGGTCGGTTCAAGGGCAGTCACATGAAGGAGGCGGAGTACGTCCTCTTCGCCATCGCCGCGATCATGGTCACGATCGTGCTCGGCCGCGCAGCCCAGATCGCCCTCGGTCACTTCCCCTACGACACGACGTGGACACCAGTTTCCTATGCGGTGTCGCTGTTGTTCTCCGGCTTGTCGACCGAGGTCACCGACGCAATCGACACCGTCTTTTTGTGGTGGCACTCGTTGATCATTCTCGGCTTTCTCATCTACATCACCTACAGCAAGCACCTTCACATCGTCACCAGCGGCTTCAACGTCTTGTTCACGTCCGAACGGCCGAAGGGCGCGCTCAAGCCGATGCACATCGACCTCGAGGCCATGAGCGAGGACGACACCTTCGGAGCAAGCGTGGTCACGGACCTGACCTGGAAGCAGATGCTCGATGGGATGACCTGTACGGAGTGTGGTCGGTGCCAGAGCCAGTGCCCGGCCTGGAACACAGGCAAGCCTCTGAGCCCGAAGCTCCTGATCATGGATCTGCGCGACGAGCTCAACAAGCGCGGCCCCCATCTGCTCGGCGCCAAACGCAAGAGCGAGGAAGAGCTCCAGAGCGCGCTCGGCACGTTGCCACCGCTCAACCCCGAGGTGGTCGAAGACGAAGTCATCTGGGACTGCACGACCTGCGGCGCGTGCGTGCAGGCGTGTCCCGTCAACATCGAGCACATCGACGTCATCGTCGACATGCGTCGCAACCTCGTCATGGGCGAGAGCCGCTTTCCGCGCGAGATGCAAGGCGCGCTGCAGAACCTCGAGACCACCGGCAATCCGTGGGGCCAACCTCCTCAGGCGCGCAAGGAATGGATGAGCGGAACCTCGAAGCAGGAACCGCTCGAGATTCCGCTCATCTCCGACAACCCCGACGCCGACGTGCTGCTGTGGGTCGGGTGCGCGGGTGCGTTCGACGATCGCAACAAGCGTGTCATGTACGACCTCGGCAAACTCTTGACCATGGCGGGAGTGAACTTCGCCGTGCTCGGCGGAGAGGAGTCGTGCACCGGGGATCCGGCGCGACGAATGGGGGCCGAGTACATCTACCAGATGCTCGCCGAGCAGAACATCGAGGTGCTCAAAGGCTACGGAGTGCGCAAGATCCTCACCGCGTGCCCGCACTGTTTCAACACCTTGTTCAACGAGTATCCGCAGTTTGGCGGCTACTTCGAGGTTCTGCATCACACCGAGTACCTCAACGAGCTCGTGCGCGAGGGTCGCCTCGAGCCCAAGGGTCAGATGGAGCAGACGATCACGTATCACGATCCCTGTTACAACGCTCGTCACAACGATGTCTGGAAGGGCGCGCGCGAGGTGCTCGAGTCGATTCCCATGGCGTCCTACAAGGAGATGCACCGGCACGGCCACGGAACGTTTTGTTGCGGCGCGGGCGGGGGCCGGATGTGGATGGAAGAGCGCATGGGCAAGAAGATGAACATGGAGCGCACCGACGAGGCGCTCGCGTCTGCGTCGGACACGCTCGCGGTCGGCTGCCCCTACTGCAACATCATGCTCAGCGACGGCGTCGACGAACGTCACGCGTCCGAGAACATGGTCGTGCGAGACGTCGCTCAGATCCTGCTCGAGTCGATCGAGATGACGCCAGGTAAGGAAGCCGGAACGAGTACGAACGGGGACCGCAACGGTCACGGCGCGAACGACGACTTCCCTGCGACGAGGGACACCGAGGACATGTCGGGCACCGCAACCGGCCCCGATGACCCGCAGACCACGGGCGCCTAGAAAGTCCCGAGGTGCCCGAGCGCGACGAGTTGTGGACGACCTGGCTCGAGGCGCATCTCTGGATAGAGCGTCCCGGGGGCGGCTGGTGGCATCTGTCACCGCGACCCGGCGGTGCCGTCGACGAGTTTCCTCTCGCCTCTCCCGTGCATCTCGTCACCGCCTACAACCCTCTAGGCGAAGAGCTCGCCGCCGCCGACAACGAACGCCGCCAAGGTGACCTGCTGCGCGTCCTCGATGAACAGCGCATCGCGGCGGTGCGATCGATGGGTGTATCCGCAGACGAGACCTGGTCCGAGCCCGGCTTTGCGCTGCTGGATGCGAGCGAGGCTGAGGCGCTAGCGCTTGCTCGAAGCTTCGAGCAAGCCGCCATCTATGCGTGGAGCGAGCGGAGGCTCGAGGTCATCGGCGCCCTGCACGAGGGCCGAGCCTCGGTCGGCTGGTCGCTGGACGACGATCCGCCGCCGCGGTCCTAATGTTGGACGCGGCTGTCTAGAAGTTCTCGAAGAAGCGCGACGCAGTCGGGCCTCGCTGGCCCTGGTACTTCGAGCCGACCTTGGACGAGCCATAAGGGTTCTCGGCCGGTGACGTCAGTTGGAAGAAACTGATCTGCCCGATCTTCATGTCGGGGTAGATCGTGATCGGCAGGTTGGCGACGTTGGACAGCTCGAGCGTGAGATGGCCCTCGAAGCCAGGATCGACGTAGCCTGCCGTCGAGTGGATGAGAAGCCCGAGGCGTCCTAGCGAGCTCTTGCCCTCGAGCCGCGCCACGAGATCGTCGGGCAGCTTCACGTACTCGGCCGTCGATCCCAGCACGAACTCCCCCGGGTGCAGGATGAAGGCCTCGTCCGGCTTGACCTCGACCAGCTCGGTCAGGTCCTCCATGGCCGAGCGCACGTCGATGTAGGGGTAGCGGTGGTTGTGGAAGGTGCGGAAGTAGCGATCGACGTGGAGGTCGACCGAAGACGGCTGCACGTCGGCGTCGTCGCAGGGGTCGATGCCGATGCGCCCTGCGGCTAACGCCTCCCGGATGTCACGATCCGCCAGGATCATTCGAACTCCCTGCTCGTTGTGTTGGTGGAGTCTAGCGAACGGCTACCGGTCGTCTGCTCGGGGCAGGCCAGAGGTCGCGATTGGGACGAGAACCATATAATTCGAGGTCGACGCGGGTGTAGCTCAATGGTAGAGCTCCAGCTTCCCAAGCTGGTGACGGGGGTTCGATTCCCCTCACCCGCTCTCCTGTTCAGTGTTTATCGGTCCAGGTCAGACTGGCTTTTTGGTTTCTGGCATGCCCCGTTGTTACGGGCGTACTCCTGCAGCACCTTCACCAGGTTCGCTCACAACGACCGGCCATTGCCGCGACCCGGCTCATCCATCGATGCAACCGATCCGATCAGGTGGTCCGCGTCCGCTCGTTCGCTATGCCACGCATCGAGGGACGTTTCAACCATGTCGCTCGTCAAGCCGTCGAAGTCCCCCGCCGGTTGCCCTTCCTCGTAGGGCCCGTACAAGAAGGCGAGCTCCCGCCGCCGATGCTGTAACGAGGTAGACCCGTTCCAACTCGGTGAGGTGTCGCACCAGCCCGAGCAACGACAACGACGAGCCACCGAGGCCAATCCGAACTAGGTCCGATGGGTGGACGCCTTCGCACTCGCGGCCAGCGCATCCCGGTGAAACGCAAGCCAGCCGAGCAGGAGCTCGCGTTCACCACCATCCCTGGGCTCAGCCGATCGCCCCACGCGGTTAGCCTACGTCCATCGACCTGCGCTTGCCCTCGACCGGGCATCGTGCGAGCACGACAATGGCACCGCTAACGGATGCTCGTCGTCGCGCAATCAGAAGGCGTGACAATCACAACCGAGGTAGTAACCGTCTAACGCTCACCACGGGATGCGGATCAGGATCTCAATCCGTCTGTGCTCCCGACACCATCCCTCGTTCAGATCCGAGGGTTGGTCGATGACAACACGTACGACTTGATCTCGCTCCGGGGCTGGTGCGTGGTCAGAAGCGAGGTGAGGTCCGTCAGCGCCGCTTCGATGTCTTGTCCCGCGGTCTCGTGCAGGCCTTCGACGATGACGAGCGCGTCGACCGTCGTTGCGCTGGTGGCGCTCTGGGCGCTTTGACGCCAGCACCAGCGTCGAGCGCACACCACGTTGTTGTCGTCGACGAAAACAACCTCGTCGGGTTCGGGGGAGGCGGCCTCGGTCGAGCCGAGGTCGGTGAAGAGCTCGTCGCCGGTGGCGAATCGAACGGTGGTGGAGCCGGCGATGCCGGCCTGGTCGAACGCCGCAACCGGCAGCGCGTAGCGGATCGAGACGAGATTGCCGATGTCGACCAGCGCGTTGATGGTGGGGATGTCGCCATGTTTGGCGAGTCGTCGCATCAGAGCTTCGGCGGCGTTGCGGTGCTGGGTCGGTTTGACGCCGAACTGGGTGAACGCGCGGCGCCACGCCGCGATCGAGGGAAGCTCTGCGATCGGGGTCGCGTCCAGCCGTTGAGAGGCAGCTTGTTGTGCGGCTCGGTACTCGTCGAGGAGCCCCTGCGAGCTCGGCTCATTGACGAGACCGGACGCGTGGATGGCTCCGGCGCGCAAGTCCGGGAACCGCTCGGTAACGGCGTCATCGTAGGCAAACATGCGATACAGAGTCTCCCATCGCAGTCGGTGGGCGCGTCGTCGTCAGGCCTTTAGCTTTTAGCGGATCCTCGCGCCGCTCGATGGTCGCGAGGATCCTTTTTTGCGAATCGCCCTTGTGTCCGCTAGTCGCCGCTTCACCCGTTCTCTCAGCCGTTGACCATGCTCAGGAAAAAGCTAAGCCCCGTGACTAAGCTAAGTGTCGCGCGAACTCTTACCAGATGGGGCCTCATCCACGGTCCGGATGAGCTCGCCCTCGAGGCGGGCTGCGACTTCGAGGGCGAAATCGGAGAAGTCGTGCAACCGGCCACCGACTACATGCGCCTCCCACGTGAGACCGACGACTATCGAGTTAGGCCTACTGAGAGTGAACTCCGACTCCCGGCCACCGTCCACCCAAGCCTGCCGTTCCTCCTCGGTCGCGAACGAGAACAGCAGGATGGTCTCTTTTTCTCCGTCGTTGCAGAAGGCGGGGCGATAGGGATGACCTTCGAACTCCTCCATTGACTGGAAGTCGAAGTTCCTGCAGGGAGCGCCCACCGCATCGATGAGCTCCCCCATCTGAGAATCGACGTCGCTCCGATCACTGGGGTCACCGGGGGACGGGCTGGGGCCGATTGGTGGCGGCTCTCTGGTGGCCGTCGGGCGGGGTGTCGCAGAAGGTGTCGGCGACGGCGACGGAGGAGACGGTTTCTCATACCGTGAAGCTTCGTCATCCGGGGTGGCCCGCTCGACGGGGGCGGGATCCGGTTGCACCAGGTCGATGCGCGTCATGGTGCCGTCGCCCCGGTTGATCGTCCACACCGCGCCCGCCCCGGCGGCGATGTCCACCGGATCGGATCCGACCTCGATCGGCTCGCCGACGAGCTCCCCCGATCCCAGATCTATCCTGGCGACCCGGTCGTTCTCGATCACCACCCAAGCTGCGCCCTTAGAGATCGCGACGGCACGCG
>JALZIB010000116.1 GCA_030860505.1 Actinomycetota bacterium | reverse complement strand
CGAACGACGAGCTCTACGGCGGCTGGCCCATGATCCTCTCCGGCCTCAAGACGTGGCTCGAGACGGGCGAGCTGCTCACCACGCCGGGATCACTGATGTACGGCTGAGCCGGCTCACAAACCCTGCGGCCACCTGCCACCGCGTGGTACACGAGGTCACGCACACTCGCCTACCGTGTGATAGCGGGTCGATCGAGCGTCCAAGCCCCCCTTGTTGATTGTACGATTAAGTCTATAATCGTAAAAACGACAAGCAACGGGAGGACTGCTACGGGCAAGGACGTCGCCGCGACGATCAAGGCTCTGCTGGCCGCCGAAGGGGTGGTCACGCCGCGCCGGGCCGCCGCCGAAGCGGGGGTTACTCGCCAGGCCGCCTTCTATCATCTTCGTCGCATGCTGGATGCAAAAGAGGTCGTTGCGCGCGGCGAAGGGCGTAGCCGGAGCTACCTGCGATCGTCCTTCTGGGACCAGACCCTGGCCACGGACGGCCTTCAGGAGGATCGCGTATGGAGACGCCTCCTCGAGGGCCAGCCCGAGATGACCCGGCTGAACGACGACGCGATCGCAATAGCGAGCTTCGCGTTCACGGAAATGGTGAACAACGCGATCGACCACTCCTACGCCGATCAAGTGCGCGTGATCGCTTCCGCGCGCCCATTCTCTCTGGTCTTCTCGGTGATCGACCATGGCATCGGGATATTCAGCAGCGTGCGCAAGAAGGTGGGTCTCGAGGACGAGTTCGCATCCATACAGGAAATCTCGAAGGGAAAGTTGACCACCGATTCCGCTCGGCACACGGGCCAGGGGATCTTCTTCACATCAAAGGCCGTGGATCTCTTCGTCGCACGCAGTCACGACCTGCATTGGTCGGTCGATAACCTGCGGAACGATCACGCGGTCGGCGATAGCCCCTTCGTGAGAGGGACAGCGATCGAGTTCGAGATCTCGACGACACCAAAGCGAAAACTCAAGTCTGTGTTCGACGAGTACACGAATCCCGATGACTACTCCTTCGATAGGTCGAAGACGGTCGTCAAGCTCTACGACTACGAAGTGGCGTTCGTGTCGCGCTCGGAGGCGACCAGGCTCTTGAGGAACCTCGACCGGTTCAACGAGGTCGTCATCGACTTCGCCGGCGTCTCCGAGGTAGGCCAGGGCTTCGTGGACGAGGTCTTTCGGGTGTGGCCGGGCGAGCATCCGGCGGTGAGGCTCCTGCCGGTTAACATGAGCCCCGCGGTGAGAGCGATGGTCGAGCGAGGCCTTCCCCGTTGAAAGCGCACCGCGAGCGGACCCGGCTTGACATCTTTACATGTCTAACTGTTAGATATGTAAATGCTCCAGATCAGCCAGAGGCCCCTGTCCGGCTCAGACCTCGACGGGCGCCTCTTCGTGGACCGCACCACCGAGCTCGCCGCCACCGCCCGAGCTCTCGACCTGGGGTTCAATGTCCTGGTGCTGGGCGAGCCGAAGTCGGGCCGGACGTCGTTCCTCCGGCGAGCACAGCGCCGCTGCGCGGACTCCGGACGGTCGACCGTGTTAGTGGATGCCGGGGCCCACGCTGCGCCGGGCGACCTCGTGGCGGCCCTGCGTCGGGCTATCGGGGGCACCGCCTCGGGTCCTGCGCCGGAGGCGGGCCGCGGGACCGAGATCACCGAGGCGGACGTTGAGGCGATGGCGTCCGGGTCCGATGCCGGAACCGTCGTGTTCGTCGACGACCCCACCCCTGCGACGGCCAACCTGCTGTTCGGTCGCTTTCGCGATGTGATGTGGCAGTTCCCTCATCTCTGGGTCGTGTCAGGCAACCTTGCGCGCCGCTCGGAGTATCTGCAGCCTCCGGCCGACGCGTTCTTCGACGCCGTCGTCGAGCTGGGCCCCCTCGACGAAGCCAACGCCCGAGCTCTGCTGCTCAAGAGGATCGAGGCCGCGGGCGACTCCGACGACGTGCGCAAACTTGCCGGCGCGCTGGAGCGAATCGTGGAGCGCGTAACCGAGCGCACCCCGGGGGCCCTGCTCGCCGCCGCTCGCACGACGCTGCTCGGCGGACCGGCGGGGGACGATGCATTCGACCACCAGGTGGCGCGACAACGGCGCGCCGCGGTCCTGGGCCGGGCCCACGCCATGCTCCTGGCCGAGCTCGAGTCACTGGCCCCCGTTCACGCGGGGGACGACCGGCTCCTTCGTCGCCTCGGCTACACGAGGCCTCGTATCGTTCAGCTCCTGAAGGAGCTCGAGGCCGAGGGCGTAGTCGAGTCACGAAGAGAGGGCAGACGCACGATGTACAGCCCGGCAGCTCCAACGGGGGGGACCGACCGGAGCGAAGAGAGGAACAAGCGGTGAGCGCCGAGCTCCTGCGGTTCCTGCGCGCCGCCAACGCCTTCGACCACCAGCCGACCTACGAGGCTCTGCGCGAGGTTCACGTCACCTTCGACGGTCTCTCGGGCACGACCACAGTCGAGGGCCGCCTGCGCGAAGCGGGGGACAGAAACGGCCGGGTCGCGCTCATCGGTTCTAGCGGATGCGGGAAATCGAGCGTCATCTCCTACGTTCTCGGCCCGGACTCCGAGGGGATCGCGCCGCTCGTCGTGCCGGTCAGCACCGTGCCCGCGGGAACGATGATCGAGCCGAGCACCGTCGCCGACCACCTCATCCAAACCGTCGCCCGCCGGGCGCGCGACTTCGACAGTGTCGACCAGGACGCCGCCGCCGAGGCGCTGATGAGCGCGACCGCTCGCCGTCCCGTCCGCACGGGACGGGACACGGCCGCAACGCTCGGCGTGTCGTTCGGATGGCTCAAAGGGGAGCTGGGAGCCGACCTCAGCAGACAGACTGAGGCCGCGATCTCGATCACGCCCGAGGAAAAGATGGAGGTCGTCCACCAACTGCTGCTGAGCATCGCAGAGCACGGCCTCAGACCTATTCTCATCTTCGACGACACCGACCGCTGGTTGCGCGGACTCGGGCACGAAGAACCACTGCGCGTGGTGCAGGCGTTCTTCGGACGGGTCGTGCGCTGGATCGCCGATCTCGGGTGCGGTGTGGTGGTGTCGGTGCACAACAGCTACTTCACCGCAGCGACTCCGCGCGACGAGATCCTGGAGTTCCTCGACACGCCGATCGACATCCCCGACCTGCCGTCACCCGACGCGCTGAACCAGGTTCTCGAGCGCCGGCTACGTCTCGTCGCGCAGGGCTCCGAGCACCTCGGCGCACGCGCGACCGATGCGTTCGATGACGCCGCGATCAGCCACCTCTTCGACATCTATGTGAAGGATCGGCGCCATCTCCGCTGGGCCATACGCACGGCCCACATCGCGCTTACCGAGGCGTGCGACGCGGGTAACGACCTCATCACGGCCGCAAGCATCGACGCAGCAGTAGCGGCCGACCGCTAGAGCTTACCTCTGGTCGTAGATGCCCTGGCTCGACTCGGGGTCGAAGAAGTGCAGCCTCGACGTGTCCACGGACAGCTCGACGTCCTCGCCCTTGCGGAGCTTGGTGCGCGGGTCGAGCACGGCGGTGAACTCGTTGGTGCCCTCCTCTGCCCTGCGCTCGAGGGCATGGACCTCGGCCTCGCCGATGTCGGCCGCCAGCTCCTTCATGTCGTCGGTGATGGCGACGGGTGCATCGGCCTTGAAGTGGACCATCGTTTCCGTGCCGACCGCCTCGATGAGGTCGAGTTGGACCTTGAGGCGGGTGCCCTCGGCCGACTCCTGCGCGTACTCTGGATCCTCGAAGTCCTGCGGGCGGATGCCGAGCACGACCTCTTTGCCGACGTGCTTCTTCAGCGCGGGTCGGGCCTCGACCGCGCCCTCGCTGATGGTCAACATCTGGTCGCCGAACTTGACGCCGAGGCTCCCGTCGGTCTCCTCGACCGTGGTCTGGGCGAAGTTCATCGAGGGGCTCCCGATGAAGCCTGCCACGAAGAGGTTGACTGGATGCTCGAACAATTCGGTTGGAGTGCCGACCTGCTGGAGGGCGCCCTTCTTGATGACGGCGACGCGGTCGCCCATCGTCATGGCCTCGATCTGGTCGTGCGTCACGTACACGGTCGTGACCTCGAGGTCCCTCTGGATGCGGGCGATCTCGCTGCGCATCTGAACGCGCAGCTTGGCGTCGAGGTTGGAGAGCGGCTCGTCCATGAGGAACGCCTGCGGCTTGCGCACGATGGCGCGGCCCATGGCGACTCGCTGGCGCTGGCCCCCCGACAGAGCGCGCGGCTTGCGGTCGAGGTACTCCTCGAGCCCGAGCACCTTGGCCGCCTCTTCGACGCGCTGGTTGATCTCTTCCTTGTCGGTCTTGGCGAGCTTGAGGCCGAAGGCCATGTTGTCCCGCACGCTCATGTGCGGGTACAGCGCATAGTTCTGGAACACCATGGCGATGTCCCGGTCTTTCGGCTGCATGTCGTTGACGACGTTGTCGCCGATCTTGAGCTTGCCCTCGGTGATCGTCTCGAGGCCGGCGATCATGCGCAGAGCCGTCGTCTTGCCGCAACCCGAGGGCCCGACGAAGACCATGAACTCGCCGTCTTCGATGCTGAGGTCGAGCGACTCGACCGCCAGGGTCCCGTCCCCGTAGCGCTTCGTGACGTCTTCCAGAACTATCTCGGCCACCATGCCCCCCTTTGCTTCGGCGGAAGCCTGCTATTCCGATTGTGTTGTGACCTTACCTCGCATTGGTCGATCTCAACCCGCAGCGGCCGATTCTCGACCCGGGGTCGGGAAGGAGCCCCGAACCATGAAGCGTCGAATTTCGGGCATACCCACTGGTTCACCGAGCCTCTTTCCATTAGCGTTCCCGCTCATGTCACAACTCTTCAACTACAACCGCCTGGTCGTGAACCAGAAGGCCAAGCTCATCGAGATCACCAACCAGTTCGCCATCCGGGACGAGCACGGCAACGACATCGGCTTCATCACCCAGGAGGGCCAGTCCACCGCCCGCAAGGTCCTGCGTTTCGTCAGCAACGTCGATCAGTTCCTGACCCACAACTACACGCTCTACGACGCCACGGGCCAGCCGGTCATGCGCCTGACCCGCCCCGCCAAGGTCATGAAGTCAACCGTCAACATCGGCTTCCCCGACGGCTCACCGGCGGGTCAGATCATCCAGCAGAACGTCTTCGGCAAGATCCGCTTCGGCCTCCTCGACAACCAGGGCCAACCGATCGGGGAGATCAGAGCCGAGAACTGGCGGGCCTGGAACTTCGCCATCGTCGACACCCAGGAGCACGAACGAGCCCGCATCACCAAGAAGTTCGGAGGGGTCCTGCAGGCCGCCTTCACGACCGCCGACAATTACCTCGTCGAGATCGACCCGAGCCTCGACGGTGCGCTGCGCTTCATGACCTTCGCGGCCGCGGCCGCAGTCGACACGGCCTTAAAGCAAGACGAATAGCTCCGCCCGCCTGCCCCGAGCGTCGACTTACCCTCCAACCACGTCATACGTCGTCGTTCGGCAACTCGAACATTGGCGCCACCCTGGCTGCCGAGTCTGGCGAACGGGAGCCCAAGAAAAACCGGGTCACCGAATCTGTCTGACCTCGACCTCCGAGTCGACCTCGTCCCAGGCGCGGTCGGCCGTGAGGGCGGGCGCGCCGAGCCTCAGGGCCAAGCTCAGGCACGCTCGATCGCCGAGCGAGAGCCCAGGCCCCCTGGTTGCGTTGCGTAAAGCCCCAACCGTGATCGCGTCCTCGGGATCGAAGGGCACGATCGTGAGCGTCGCCAACAGCCCCTGGGCCTCGAGGTCGGCGGCCACCCGGCGGGGGTCCGAGCCGAGATCGGACAGCCTCGAGAGCACTTCGGCCCAGTTGACGGCGCTTATGACCGCTCCTTCGTCGAGCGACTCGTTGACCTCGCCGGCGCCGGGCTCGTCCAGCAGATGGGCGAGCAGCGCCGAGGCGTCAAGAACCGTCGTCACGCCGGCGTCTCGCTTCGGTCGCACGCGCTTCCTCGTCCTCCCTGCGAGCCTCGGCCCGTCGCTCCGCGATCAAGCCGTCGACTGCTCCTTCTCCGAGGTGGGAGTACATGCCCCTCGTCCTCGCAGCGACGGCCCTTCTGGTGCTGATGACGACTTGGTCGTCCTGCATCCAGGCGACGAGCTCGTCGCCGTCGCGGAGCCCCAAGGCGCGCCGGAAGTCGGCGGGAATGACCGTGCGACCCTGCGCGCTGAGTTTGAGAATTCTGGCCGATGTCGGTATTCGTGTCATAGATTCAGAATATGCCACATCTTAGGGGTGTGGCAAGAAGCGGATCAGTGGCGGTTCGGGAAGAGGCGGGTCACGAGCCGGCGGCAGAGGTCGTCGATGGTCCTCGCCGTCTCCATGTGGGTCCTCGCCGAGCGGCCGATCGGGTCCGCGATTTGGTGCTCGAGCCCGGGGAAAGCCGAGGCCCGCCGTTCGTTCGCTGCGGCGATCACGGACTTGGCGGTGGCGACGACGTCTTCGTGCGTCGCCGCCTCGGCCTGCTCGAGCGCGTCGACGAGCTCCTTCAGGAGAAAGGTCTTGGTCCGGTCGACGCCGTGATCCACGACCGCGGTCGCAGCGTGCGTGAGCTCGAAGCCGACGACGAGGTCGGTCGCCGCCGCGTCGACCTCGGCCAGGGGCCGCGACATGTGGCCGATGAGGTGGTAGCCGAGTGTCGATGCCGCCTGGACCGTCTCGATCGGTGACGGCGTCGGCCGCAGCGCCATCGTACCGGCGGAGCCGACGCCGACCGGCAGAGTGTCGGTCAGCGTGCGCGTGATGACCTCGGCCAGCGCGCTGCGACACTGGTTGCCGGTACAGACGAACAGGATGTCGAAGCGAGGCTCGGTGTCGGGCACGGCCCAAGAATAGGTGGAGGACGACTCCCGAGGGGGGATGCCGCTCAAGAATAGATGGGGGACGACTACCATGGGGGCCATGCGGGCACTTCGATTCTTTGCAGCGGCGGCGCTTGTGCTCGCCGCCTGCGCGCCCGGG
>JALZIB010000098.1 GCA_030860505.1 Actinomycetota bacterium | reverse complement strand
CGGATGATGAAAGACTGAGGGGGCAATGGACATCGACGCGATCAGGCGCGAGGCGCTGACCTGCACAAAGTGTCGTCTGGCCGAGGGTCGCACGCAGGTCGTGTGGGCGGACGGCAACCTCCAATCCGACGTCTGTGTCATCGGCGAGGCCCCCGGATTCAACGAGGACAAGGAGGGCGTGCCCTTCGTGGGGGCTGCCGGACAGTTGCTCGACAGGCTCCTCGCCGAGATCGACCTCGACCGCTCCCAGGCTGCGATCGTCAACGTGATCAAGTGCCGGCCCCCGGGCAACCGCGACCCGCAGCCGGACGAGATCGCCGCCTGCCGTCCCTATCTCAGCGCCCAGCTCAATTACATGCGGCCCATGGTCATCGTGACCCTCGGCAACTTTGCCACCAAGTTCATCCTCGAGACCACCGTCGGGATCACTCGGGCCAGGGGGCAGGTCTACGAGCGCAAGGGGGCTTCGATCGTCCCTACCTTCCACCCGGCCGCGGCTCTGCGCGGAGGGCGTTTCGGCGGTGTCAGCACGATCGACGCCATGCGGGGGGACTTCGCCACCGTCCGGCGGCTGCTCGACGCGCCGGCAGTCCCGGCCGAGCCCGAGCACGCCCCCGCGCGGAGAGCGGGCGACGAGGACGGGGCCGAGCAGTTGGATCTGTTCCCGTGACTCTGCTGGTCGTCTCTCGCTCGCCGGAGGAGACCCGCATTCTCGGAGCGTCGCTGGCGCCCGTGTTGTTGCCGGGCGATGTCCTGAGCCTCAACGGGGACCTGGGAGCGGGCAAGACCTGTTTCGTGCAGGGCCTCGCCGGCGCGCTGGGTGTCGAGTCACGAGTCACGAGTCCGACGTTCACGCTCGTGCACGAGTATGCGGGGCTCTACCCGATTGTGCATCTCGACGTTTACCGGCTCGACTACTTCCAGGAGGTTCTCGACCTCGGCTTCGAGGAGCTCCTCGACCCCGGCGCCATCCTGGTCGTCGAATGGGGCGAAGCCGTCGCCCCGCTGCTGCCGGTCAGGTATCTCGAGATAGAGCTCCGCCGCGCCGGCGGCGCAGCAGACGCGGACGACTGCGGCGAGGATTGCCGCTCGGTTGTGTTCAGGGCGCGCGGGGACGGTTGGAAGCGGAAGCTGGACTCGATGAGGGTCACCGCAGAGACGCTCCTCGACGCAGTGTGGACCGGTGCATCGACGGGCCAGCGCTTCACGCAGGTGTCGGATGACGCACCTCGCCACCGTAGGCTTGCCGCTCCGGATGATTCGACCGACTAGGAAGCGCCAAGCGATCGTCTCGACGATCGCGCCAGAGGAGAGCCTGTTGCTGGTTCTTGGGATCGAGAGCTCGACACCACAGACGAGCGTTGCCATCGGCTCCGAGCAGGGAGTCGTGGCGAGCGCGCTCGTTGCACGCGGCCCCACTTCAGAGGGACCTCAGAGCCGGAGCGGGGCGAGCTCCAACGAGTTTCTGCTGCCGGCAATCCGCTTCTGTCTCGAGGGGGCCGGACTCGGTTTTCGTAACCTCGGGGGCATCGCGGTCTCGCTGGGACCCGGGCTCTACACCGGAATGCGGGTGGGGATCGCAACTGCAAAGGCCCTGGCGCAAGCGTTGTCGGTGCCCATTGTCGGTATGGCCAGCCTCGATCTCCTCGCCTATGAGGTTCGTTATTCGCCTCGGCCCATCTGCGCGGTGCTGGACGGGCGTCGCAAGGAGGTCTTTCACGCGTTCTACCGGTCGTCTCCAGGCGGCATCCAGCGCATGACTCACTACGCCGTAGAGCGCGCCGAGCAATTGGCCAACGGCATCGCGTCCAAGCCCGGCGAGATCCTGCTGGTTGGAAGCGGCGCGTTGCTGTATCGGGACATCTTCGAGGAGCTTGGTAGCAGTGTCGAGATTGGCACCATGGGTCATGCGTTCCCGAACGCCAACGCGCTCGTGGAGCTGGCACTGCCGAGGCTGTTTCGTGAGGACTTCAACTCGCTCGACGAGCTCAAGCCGCTTTACTTGCGGCAGAGCGCGAAACGCATTCAGTGGGCGCGTATCAGAGAGCAGAGGAGCGCCTGATGGCGGTCAGGCGGCGGGACGATCCCTCCTCTCCTCTGAAAGAGCTCGATCTCGCCCGCATGCGGCGGAGGCATCTCAAGCGCGTGATGGCGATCGAATCGACCGTTTACCCGCGCCCCTGGAGCCTGACGTTGTTTCTCTCCGAGATCGCCCAGCGCAACACAAGGACGTATCTGGTGGCGCGTCACGGTGGTTATGTCGTTGGCTATGCAGGCATGATGTTCACCGGGCGCGAAGCACACGTAACTAACATCGCCGTCGACCCCGACTATCACGGCATGCGAGTCGGAACGAGTCTTTTTCTTGCGCTCGTCACAGAGGCGATTGCTAGGGGGGCAGAGACGCTGTCGCTCGAAGTGCGTGTTACCAACATCGGAGCGCAGAACATGTACGCGAAGTTTGGCTTCGAGGTCACGAGCGTCCGCAAGGGCTACTACGTGGAAACCAAAGAGGACGCTTACGTGATGATCGTCGAGGACGCGCGCTCCACCGACTACCGCTTGCGGCTGCAGCGAATTCGAGACGAGCTTGATGCTCATCGCAATGATGAAACCGCAACAGATGGATAAGGAAGACTGGTCTCTGGGGGAGAGCTGGGCCATCGATGCGAGTGAGACTCCCTGGACCGGCACCGAGACCGCGGTCAAGGAACAACTCGTCGAGGAGTGGGACGACGAAACACTCGTGCTGGGAATCGAAACCTCCTGTGACGAGACTTCGGCGGCCGTCGTTCGAGGGGGCCGCGACATCCTCTCCAACGTCATTGCATCGCAGACCGAGTTGCACGGGGAGTACGGGGGAATCGTTCCTGAGGTTGCGGCGCGCGCCCATGTCGAGGCACTCACTCCCGCGCTCCGGGAGGCCCTCGTTCGGGCCGATGCGACCTTTTGGGACCTCGATGCCGTCGCTGTGACGCTCGGACCCGGCCTGATCGGCTCTCTGCTGGTCGGCGTGGCCGAAGCCAAGGCCATCGCCGCAGTACTCGACATTCCCTTTGTGGGTGTGAACCATCTCGAAGCGCACATCTATTCGAACTTCCTCGGCAACCATGACGTTAAGTGGCCGGCGGTCGTTCTGCTCATCTCGGGCGGGCACACGATGCTCGTGCACGCGCGCGGGCATGGTGACTACACCATTCTCGGAGGGACGCTCGACGATGCCGCGGGGGAAGCTTTCGACAAGGTCGCGCGCTTCCTGGGGCTCGACTACCCGGGAGGGCCCGAGATCGATCGACTATCACTCCTGGGTGACCCAGAGGCGGTGCGCTTCCCGCGCAGCATGATCGGCGAACCGGGTTTCGACGTCAGCTACTCGGGGCTCAAGACCTCTGTGATCAATTACGTACGCAAGACGGAGAGCAGCGGCGGCACGGTCAACGTCGCCGATATCGCCGCTTCGTTCCAACAGGCGGTCGTTGACATCGAGGTTGCAAAGACGATCGCAGCAGTCGATCACACGATGGTCGAGTCGGTGTTCGTATGCGGCGGAGTGGCGGCGAACTCGGGCTTGCGAACCGGTTTGGAACAGGCTTGCTTGGATCGCTCAATAGCGCTTCACTGTCCGTCGATTGAGTTGTGTACGGACAATGCGGCTATGGTTGCGTCCTGCGGGACGGCGTTGCTACGAAGGGGCATCTACACAAGCTTGGACGCGGCGCCGGATCCGAACCTTCCTCTGCTGTGAGGACGGGCTGCGGAACGTAGCGGGCAAGCACACAAAGACCGAGCGGACGAGGTCTACCCATATGCATCTCTCCTTCACACAACGAATGCGGCGACTCACCACGGGCGGTCTCGTTTTGGCGATGGCGTTGCTCTCGGCCCTGGTGGTCGATACGGGCTCTGCGACGGCGGTTGACGACCGATCCGTGCGGTTGGTCGAGACGGCGCGCGACGGCCGCCCCAACATTCTCATCATCGTCACGGACGACCAGCGTCCGGATACCATGGAGTTCATGCCGCGCACCGATCGGTTGTTCGGTCGCAACGGCGTGCGCTACACGCGCGCATTCGCCTCGACCCCGCTGTGCTGCCCGTTCAGAGCCTCGCTGATGACGGGTCAGTACGCCCACAACTCGAACGTACGGACGAACGAGGACGTGGCCAACCTCAATCACGAGCACACCATGCAGCGCTACCTCTACGACGCCGGTTACACGACCGCTCTTCTCGGCAAGTACATCAACGGATGGCCGCAACAGAATCCGCCGCCGTACTTCGAACGGTTCGCCCTGGGGACGGGCTACCAAAAACGACCATTCAACGTGGACGGCACCATTCGAACGATCACCAAGTACATCCCCAGGTATCTCGGCCGACGCGCCTCCACGTTGCTGCGTGAGTGGGAGCAGGACGACGACAAGCCTTGGCTCGTGGTTCTGACGCCCTCTACGCCCCACGTTCCTGCAACCCCGGATCCAAGACACGTCGACCTCCGAATCCCTCGCTGGGGGGGAAACCCCGCCACCTTCGAGGAAGATCTTTCCGACAAACCCCAGATGCTCTATCCGAACAACACCTCTGATGGAGTGATCGCGCATCCGGAGCGCAACGCGTACGCGAAGTTCGCTCGGTCTCTGCTGGGGGGCGATGATCTGGTCGCAAAAGTCTTCCAGACGATGCGCGAGTTAGACGAAGACCACAATACTCTTGCGTTTTTCATGTCGGACAACGGGTTTCTGCTCGGCGAGCACGGACTTCGCCGCAAGCGATTCCCGCATCCGATGTCGGTGCAGATTCCTTTTTACATGCGTTGGCCGGCGGGCGAGATCCCCAGAGGAGTCGTCGACGGTCGTCTTGCCGCGGGTATCGACATCCTTCCTACGGTCCTCGAGGCCGCCGGGCTGGGGGAGGCGAGTGGCCACACGATCGACGGACGCTCTCTTCGGACCACGGCGCCGCGGGACCGGCTTCTTCTCGAGCACTTCGCCGAGAGCCGGCGGGCGGTGCCGAATTGGGCGTCGCTCGTGACCGGCGCAGAGCAATACACGGAGTACTACGAGGCCGATGGAAACACCCTGGCGTTCAGGGAGTACTACGACGCCGTGAACGACCCCTGGCAGCTCACGAACACCCTGGGAGACGGCGATCCCCTCAACGACCCGGCCCCGCCGACCCTCGCTCGCCTCCAGCGTCAGCTCGACCTGGATCGGAACTGCGCGGGAAGCGACTGTCCCTAAAGGGCGATCCAGACCCCGTTCAGGGTCCTAGTTGACCGTTGTCGGGGGAGCGCGCTACTCTTAGCACTCAGGCACGACGAGTGCTAAACAACCCAGCCGGAACCGTCCCAGGAGGTTACTTATGGCCACTGCCACAAAGACGCTGAAGCCGCTCGAGGACCGCATCCTCGTGCGCCCCGAGGAGGGCGAGGAGACCACGGCGTCGGGAATCGTCATCCCCGACACCGCCAAGGAGAAGCCGCAGGAGGGCACCGTGCTGGCGGTCGGCCCCGGCAAGCGTAGCGACACCGGGGACCTGATTCCCATGGACGTCAGCGAGGGCGACCGAGTCATCTACTCGAAGTACGGCGGCACCGAGATCAAGTCGGACGGCGAAGAGCTGCTCATCCTCTCGGCGCGCGACGTGCTCGCCATCGTCGGCTAACGAACTTCACCGCCGCGGCTGCGGGGGAGCACCAGGTCTTCCTCGCGCCGCCCACCAACCGCACCGCTTAAGGAGGGGCATATGCCCAAGCTGCTTAGATTCGAAGGCGAGGCCCGCAAGGGGCTCGAGACCGGTGTCAACCGGCTCGCCAACACCGTCCGAGTGACGCTCGGCCCCCGGGGGCGCAACGTTGTGCTCGACAAGAAGTGGGGAGCGCCCACGATCACCAACGACGGGGTGACCATCGCCAAGGAGATCGAACTGGACGACCCGTGGGAGAACATGGGGGCGCAGCTCGTCAAAGAGGTCGCGTCGAAGACCAACGACGTCGCCGGCGATGGGACCACCACGGCGACCGTGCTCGCCCAGGCGATGGTCAAGTCCGGTCTCCAGCACGTCGCCGCCGGCGCCAACCCGATGGGGTTGAAGCGCGGCATCGAGAAGGCCGTCAAGGCCGCCGTCGACTCGATCAAGGCTCAGTCGCGCGACGTCGAGGGTCGGGACCAGATCGCAAACGTCGCCGCGATCTCGGCCAACAACGACCCCGAGATCGGCGAGATGGTCGCCGAGGCCATGGACAAGGTCGGCAAGGACGGCGTCATCACGGTCGAAGAGTCGAACACCTTCGGGCTCGAACTCGAGCTGGTCGAGGGAATGCAGTTCGACAAGGGCTACATCTCGCCCTACTTCGTGACCGACCAGGACCGTATGGAGGTCGTGTTCGAGGACCCCTACATCCTCATCGCCCAGCAGAAGATCTCGACGGTGCAGGATCTCCTGCCGGTGCTCGAGAAGGTCATGCAGTCCGGCAAGTCGCTGGTCATCATCTCCGAGGACGTCGAGGGTCAGGCGCTGGCCGCCATCGTCGTCAACAAGATCCGCGGCACCTTCCAGGCTGCCGCAGTCAAGGCACCGGGCTTCGGTGACCGGCGCAAGGCCATGCTCCAGGACATTGCGATCCTGACGGGCGGCCAGGTCATCAGCGAGGAGATCGGCCTCAAGCTCGAGAGCGTCGGGCTCGAGATGCTCGGCCAGGCGCGCAAGGTCGTCATTACCAAGGACGACACCACGATCGTCGAGGGCCAGGGTTCGGGCGACGAGATCTCCGGTCGCATCGACCAGATCCGTGCCGAGATTGAGCGCACCGACTCCGACTGGGACCGCGAGAAGCTCCAGGAGCGTCTCGCCAAGCTCGCGGGCGGTGTCGCCGTGCTCAAGGTCGGCGCAGCCACCGAGGTCGAGCTCAAGGAGAAGAAGCACCGCATCGAGGACTCGGTTTCGGCGACTCGTGCGGCCGTCGAGGAGGGTATCGTCGCCGGCGGCGGGGTCACGCTCGTGCGTGCTCGCGAGGCGGTCGACGCGCTCGACCTCGACAGCGACGAAGCTGCGGGCGCTCGGGTCGTCTACGAGGCCTTGAGGGCCCCGCTCCAGTGGATCGCCACCAACGCAGGTATGGAGGGTGGTGTCGTGGTCGAGCGGGCCGCAGGCGAGAAGCCGGGCCACGGACTCAACGCCGCCACCGGTGAGTGGGGCGACCTCTTCGCCTTCGGGATCATTGATCCCGCTCGTGTGACGCGCAGCGCACTAGAGAACGCGGGCTCGATCGCAGCCCTGTTGCTCACGACAGAGGCGACGGTCGTCGACAAGCCCGAGGAAGATGACGGAGCCGCCGGAGCCGGGCACGATCACGGAATGGGTGGCATGGGTGGCATGGGCGGCATGGGCGGCATGATGTAGCTCAGTTCCACAGTGACGAACGAGGGGGCCCGGTCTACCGATCGGGCCTCTCTCGCGTCACGAAGGCGAGGCTTACCCGTTGAGACCACCCACGAGCTCTGCGCTTCTAACGCACCGAAACGGGGTTGATTGCGACGAGGCCGACTGAATCGTCTGGGGTTCATCAATCACATTGGTAGCGTGACTGGCAGCGTGTGGTTTGAGCGTTAGGGAAGGTATTGCATCGGGTCGGTCGGTCCGCCGTTGACGCGCACCTCGAAGTGAAGGTGGTCGCCGGTGCACGAACCGGTGCAGCCGACGTATCCGACCAGCTGACCCTGCTTGACGGACGCCCCACCCGAGGTTCCGAGGCTGGACATGTGTGCGTACAGGGTCGAGATGCCTCCTCCGTGGTCGATGACCACGGCATTGCCGTAGCCGGACATCGAACCCGCGCTGATCACGTTGCCGTCCTTCGACGCGACGATCGGTTGCCCCGTGTAGCCGTCGATGTCGATGCCGGTGTGCATTCGCCCCCAGCGCGGCCCGTAATACGACGTCACGCCGCCGTTGAGCGGCCAGATGTAGCCCGCGACCGATGGGGCCCCGATCTCGACGCCGGGAGGTGCTTGGGTCTGCAAGATCTCTTGCTTGAGCTCCTGGTTATCGGCCAGCAGCCCCGCAGCGTGTGACTTGTCCTGAACGAGCTTCTCGGTGACCTGAGCCAGCTTGTCGTCGAGCGTCGCCTTGGTTTCCGCAAGGCTGTCCTGGATCTTTGTCTGGTCTCCGAGCTTGGTCGCGAGCTCGTCCTTCTTGGCGAACAGCTCGCGGTTGACCTCCTCGATCTCAGCCTTCAGCCGCGAATAGTCGATCAACGCGTCGGTGTTGTTGGCCGCGGCCACGCCCATCATCTCGAGACGGTCGTTGAGCTCGGAGATTGATTGAGCGTTGAGGAGCGCTTCGACGGTTTCAACTCCACCGTTCTTGTAGAGCTCGACCGCCTGTTCGGTGGCCATGTCCTCGACGACGTCGATCTCTTCCTGTGTGGCCTCGATCTCGGCCTCGGCGGTGCTGATCTCGCCTTGGACCTCGGCGATCTCAGTGTCGAGTCCGTTGATTGCTATCTGCAGCTCGGTGATGTCGCGGTTGAGGCCGTTGATCTCGCCCTCGAGCGACTGTTTCTCGACGGAGCTCTCGTCGATGCGTTCCTGGAGTTCGTTGAGTTCTTGGTTGTTCTCGTCGACCTCGTCATCGGGCCCTGCGAGGGAGGCGACTGCGGGGACGACGAGAGTGAGTAAGAGAGTTCCAGCAAGCGCGACGCGTCGCAGCTTCACATGGAGCAATCTGTTCTCCTCCGCTCGGTAACTAGGGTCTGGAGGTCCCGCGAAAGACCCCTGCCGACCTCTTGTCTCCCCCGAGGCCGGGCCGTCCGGCATCCTGCCATACTCCTGGACTAGTAAGCAATCAGCAGCCC
>JALZIB010000092.1 GCA_030860505.1 Actinomycetota bacterium | reverse complement strand
GGAGCGCCACCCTGCTGCCACGACATCTCGACCGCGCTTGCAAACGAGGTGGTCTTCTTCGTCTTCCCCTCCCAGTCGAGCAAGAGGTTGGTGAAGCCATCCTTCTTGAACTTGCTGATCTTCATGCCTTTGGGATGAAGTGTCCACTTCTTCTGCAGGCGACCCGTACCTGATCCGCCGCCGTTGGCGTCGACCACGAGGCTCGTCTTTACGGTCCTGGACTTAGTGGCACCGAGGCTCGTGCCCTTGGGGGCCCGGTTGTGGACCTTGCCCGTCCCGCTGGTCTGGACGCCGAGCTTGCTCTTGACCTGTTTCGCGCACCAGTCGTTCTGGGGTTGAACACGCGTTGCGAACCAGACGGCGCCGAAGTCCCGGTTCGCGTTGTTGTCCTTGGTCGGGTCGTAGCGGTAGAAGAAGGTGCAGAACTTGTACTTCGAGGTCACCTTGCCGGAGGTGCCGTGACGCCGGAACCTGCCGGTCTTGCAGTCTCTTCCTCCGAAGGTGTCCCCGTCATATGTGAGGGGGCCCTCCTTGTTGGGCTTGCTGCTGGGGTCGAGCTGGGCGGTAGCCGACAGCGGAGTCACCGACAGCGCCAGGGCAACGGCTACAACGAGGAGCTTCTTCACTTACACGTTCCTCTCTTTTCGAACCGGTATGTAAGGCCCGAGGTAAGGGCATCGGGGGGATCAGCGATCGCCCAAGATACCTCCGCCCCCGAGGCGAAGTTCAGAGGCTTCCCACGCAGTCCCGACCAGCGTTGCCTGAACACGCGTGATGTGTCCGTGGTCGTCGTCCAGTGCCTAAGCTTCCTCGGAAAGATCGTGATGGTCTCGGACAGGGTGCCCGTCTTGGCGCCCGCCCCGTTCGCATCCGTGCCGAGCTTAACTCGAAGTTGGCGGGAGCTGCCAGTTTCTTGGGTCTTCTTCGGCCTCGTCGTGTGGAACTTCGTATCCTTCGAGACGAAGAGGTCCGATGCCACCCGGCGAGCGCACCACCCGTTACGTGGCTCGACGCGGCTCTGAACCCACACGACGCCGAAATCGCGCTCTTCGTCGTCCTCGGCGAGGGGGTCATAGGTGTAGAAGAGCACGCAGGTTTCGGACCGAGCGACGGTCTCCATCCGCCCGGTCTTGGGGTTTCTCCACTCCTCGATCGCCCGGCTGCACCGGCGCTCGTCGAAGTTGAGGGGGCCGCTCCGTTTGGGTGGGGGGCGAGCCTCGGCCCCCGGCGCGAGGAGCGCGACGAGGCAGAGCGCGACGAACAGCGCCAGCGACAAAATGCCCCGGGAAACCGTCTGAATCGTAACTCCGCCCTCCATAGCTTCGTCAGGTTACTCCCGCCAGAGTCATCGTCATAGGTGGGTGCTAGCTTGAATTTCATGACTTACAGGGAAATGACGGAGCGAACCGAGTCGGAGACGCTGGCGGCTGAGGCCCAGTCCGCACGCCACTCGAGGGGCAGGTCGATCTTCGAGGCCGAGGACGCCATCCGCACGGCCTACCAGCGCGACCAGGACCGCATCGTGCACTCGAAGGCGTTTCGGAGACTGGGGCACAAGACACAGGTGTGGCTGGCCCCCGAGGGCGACCACTACAGGGTGCGCCTGACACACACCCTCGAGGTCAATCAGGTGGCGAGAACCATCGCCCGCGCCCTGCGGCTGAACGAGGATCTCGTCGAGGCCATCTCTCTGGGTCACGATCTAGGCCACACTCCGTTCGGGCACCTCGGCGAGGCCATCGTGGCCGAGTTCCATCCCGGCTTCAAGCACAACCTCCAGAGCGTGCGCGTCGTCGACGTGCTCGAACGCCTCAACCTCACCTGGGAGGTGCGCGACGGCATTGCGAACCACACCTGGTCGATGCCGATGCCGGCCACGCTCGAGGGCCAGATCGCTCGCTACGCGGACCGCATCGCTTATCTCAATCACGACATCGATGACGCCGTGAGAGCGGGCGTACTGCAACCCAGGGAGTTGCCCGCCGGCACCCTCGCCGTGCTTGGCGAGAGTCACTCGGGCCGGATCACGACCATGGTCACCGACCTGGTCAAGCGGTCGAAGGACCTCGACGAGATCGCCATGAGCTCCGAGGTCTTCCAAGCCATGATCGACACTCGTGACTTCTTGTTTGAGCATGTCTACCTAGACAGGGTTCCCCCCGCCACCCGCAAGCTGGTGCACGAGGTCATCACCACCTTGCTCGAGCACTACTCCGTGAACCCGATACCGGAAGCGGATGAGTCCCAGTGGGAGGACGACTCCGCCACCGGGGATCCCCGGATCGCGGCCGTCGATTACGTCGCCGGGATGACCGACCGTTACGCTCTGCGGATCTTCGAACGGATCACGGGGCGCCCGGCCCCCGCGGTGGTCGCAATGGTATGAAGCAAGGGCTCGGCCACGCGCACCCTTGTGACCAGACCACTAGAATGGAGGTCTTCCCCGCTGGCAGTCGCCGGCGCACGCTCCGGCGGCGTTCGGCATTTTCGGTAATCCGCGCCCGGAAGACCTAGAAGAGATCGGCACGTATGGCGAAGATCAATCAGCAGGACATCGATACTCTGCGAGAGCGCGCGGACATGATCGACGTCGTATCCGGCTATACGTCGTTGAAGCGTGGCGGGACGAACACGATGAAGGGCCTGTGTCCGTTCCACTCCGAAAAGACCCCCTCGTTCACCGTGGACCGAGCGCGCGGGCTTTTTTACTGCTTCGGTTGCCAGGAGGGTGGCGACCTCTACAAGTTCGTCGAGAAGGTCGAGAATCTGGCCTTCCCCGAAGCCGTCGAGTGGGTGGCGCGCAGGTTCGGTTACGAGTTGCGCTACGAGGAGATGCGCCCGGGCGAACAGGCGACGCGCGGCATCAAGGCAAGACTGCTCGATGCGAACGCACAGGCGGCGTCGTTCTTCCACAAGACGCTCGTGGAGTCGCCCGACGCGGCTGACGCCCGTCGCTATCTCAAGAGTCGCGGCTTCGGCAAGGACGTGGCCGAGCGCTGGCAGCTCGGATACGCGCCCGGACGCAACGCATTGTGCAGGCATCTGTTGTCCGCAGGGTTCTCCGAGAAGGAGATCGAGCAGGCCGACCTCGGGCGCCGCAGTGAACGTGATCGCTCCCTCTACGACACCTTCAGGCAACGGATCACCTTTCCGACCTGGGATCTGCAGGGAGGCGTTGTCGGTTTCGGAGCAAGGGCCGTGGGAGATGCACAACCCAAGTACCTCAATACCTCCGAGACACCGGTCTTCTCGAAATCGCGCGTCATGTATGGGCTGAACCGCGCCAAGTCCTCGATCTCTCGAGGTACGGGCGCGCTCGTTGTCGAGGGCTATACGGACGTCATCGCTCTTCAAGAAGCGGGCATCGAGGAGGCGGTTGCCACGAACGGGGTGGCCCTTGGCGAGACGCACTTCGAACAGTTGAAGAAGTTCGGGCAGCGAGCGATCTTGATGCTTGATTCTGATGCCGCAGGTCGGGGCGCGACCGAACGTAGTTTCGACGTTCATCACAGGCTCGGCGTCGAGGTGCTCGTCGCTGCGTTGCCGCCGGGCAGGGATCCCGCAGAGGTGGTGGCGAGCGATGGCCCCGAGGGAATCCGCAAGGTGATCGGCGAGGCTCAACCGCTGCTCGAGTACAAGGTCGAACAACTTCTCGACAATGTCCCATTGGACACACCCGAGGCTCGGTCCCGGGCGGTTCGCGCGGTGGCCCAAGTGCTAGGGTGGCACCCGGATCCGATTGCCCGGCACGAGCACATGTTCATGGCTGCGCGACGCATAGGTGTGGATCCGGAGGTGGTGCAGCGGGCTTTGGCTGAAGTGCACTTCTCAACGGATGCTTCCGCCGACGCTTCTGGACGTGAGCGAGATCGCCGCCTTCCTGAGCGTGTGAAAGTCGAGCGAGAGGCGTTGCAGTTGCTGTTGACGGGAACGCGCGACATTGGACAGTGGGCGGATACGGTGTCCGAGTACGACTTCACTTCGCCCGCCCGGCGTGAACTGTTCCGTGCCGCGCACGCGTTGGTCGCGACACACGGGGCGCAGCCCTTGGCGAGTATCGCCGGTGAGATGTCGCCGGATGCGCGCTCGCTGTTCACGGAGTTGACGGTGGGCGCCGAGATCCCCGACGAGGAGGATTTCGCTCGCCGGTGCGAGGAATCGTTTGTGCGGATTAGGGTTTTCAGCTTGGAACGAGATATCAAGAAACGCAGGGAAACGCTTCAGGACATCAATCCCGTCGTCGATCCCACTAAGCACGACTACCTCTTCACCGAGCTGGTCAAGCTCGAGGCTGAGCGCCGCGACCTGCTTCGGAGAATCAGAGGGACTGTATAGACATGAGCAAGCGAATACCTACAAATGCAGCGGACGACGACCAACCTCTCGTCTCGCCCGCGGCCACGATCACCCAGGTGTCGCCCGCCCACGCAGAGGTCGAGGCGATCGTGCAAGCCGCGCGCAAAGAGGGCTCGATCACTAACGCCGATCTGGCAGAGAAGCTCGCCGTGCTCGAACTCAACGTGGACGAGATTGATGCCGTGTATCAACGGCTCGTCGAGTTCGGAGTCGATGTGGTCGAGGACGAGGCCATTGTCGAGGAAGAGCCGGAGACACTGCCGGAGCAGCCGGCCGCTCCGGAGGAAGACAGGGTGCGCGCTCGCAAGGAAGTCGACTCAGCGCTCAAGGCCCCGACCAACGATCCGGTTCGCATGTACCTCAAAGAGATCGGCCGAGTCGCGCTCCTTACCGCGCAGGAAGAGGTGAATCTCGCCAAACGCATCGACGAGGGTCTCGCGGCGGAGGAAAAGCTCAGCGAGCTCGGTCCCGCTCCCGACCGCAGCACCATTGAGGTGCGGGACCTACGTTTCACGATGCGGGACGGTCTCATGGCCAAACGTCACCTCGTCGAGGCGAACCTGCGTCTGGTCGTGTCGATCGCCAAGCGCTATGTGGGACGAGGCATGGCCTTCCTCGACTTGATCCAAGAGGGAAATCTCGGGCTCATCCGCGCCGTCGAAAAGTTCGACTACACCAAGGGCTTCAAGTTTTCGACCTACGCGACCTGGTGGATACGCCAGGCGATCACGCGCGCCATAGCGGATCAGGCCCGCACCATTCGGATCCCCGTGCATATGGTCGAAACCATCAACAAGCTGGCTCGCATCCAACGCCAACTGCTCCAAGACCTTGGACGCGAACCCACTCCCGACGAGATCGCCACGCAGATGGAGATGACGCCGGAGAAAGTACGCGAGATCCAAAAGATCAGCCAGGAGCCGGTGTCACTCGAGACACCGATCGGTGAAGAAGAAGACAGTCACCTCGGCGACTTCATCGAAGACTCGGAGGCAGTCGTACCGCTCGAGCGCGCCTCCTTCAAGTTGTTGCAGGAGCAACTCGAGTCCGTGCTGCACACGCTGGCGGGGCGCGAGAAGGAAGTCATCCGGTTGCGCTTCGGCCTCGTCGACGGACAACCGCGCACGCTTGAAGAAGTGGGCAAGAAGTTTGGCGTCACGCGCGAGCGCATCCGGCAGATCGAATCAAAGACGCTGAGCAAGCTGCGGCACCCGTCGCGCAGCCAGAAACTACGTGATTACCTCGAGTAGAAATCTCTCGAGATGAAGAGGGCCCGGGCGTCCGGGGGCCTCCGCAAAGGCTTCAGTTAGATGATGGCGGGGGCGCGACGGAGAGGCCGGAGCGGTCGTCGGTCTTGCGGTCGCGGACCTTCTCCTGGACCTTGCTCACGCCGCCGGACGCCTTGTCGCGCGCCTGCTCGTAACCCGTCTCGACGGCGTCCTTCGCTTTGCCCGTCGCTCGCTTGAACTGCGGCGAGGTCAGGAGGTTGTCGTAGAGCCGTCGAAGCTGCTCATAGCGTTCGTGCCCCGCTTTTGCGCCCAGGACATAACCGGCTCCGAATCCCACCATGAACCCCAGCTTGCCCATCTGTCAGGCCTCCTCAGGTTGTTGACGTTCGACCCATCGTATGCCCCGTTCCCCCGTGCTCAACCTGCACGTATTATGTGAGCCTCCGATCGGGGGTAGCTCAACCGGCAGAGCGACCGGCTGTTAACCGGTAGGTTGCGGGTTCGAGTCCCGCCCCCCGAGCCCTGTGCCTTTGCCATGAGCGCCATGAGCGCCACGAGCGCTTCCGGCTCCGCATGGCTCCCCTCGGCACGACTCGCCGACAACCGAAACGATACGGGTAACGTAGGACGCATGTCACCTCTGTTCGCCTCAATACCGTCGCCGCCGGATAACACCTTCGCCGTCGGCCCCCTCGAGATTCACTTCTACGGCCTATTGATCGCGACCGGCGCGATGCTTGCGATCGCCATAGGTCGGCGTCGCTACGTCGCGCGCGGAGGCGATCTCGAGGTCGCCGACGGCGCCGCCTTCTGGGCCCTGGTGTGCGGCTTTCTCGGTGCTCGGCTCGCCTATGTCTCGACCCACCTCGACCGCTTCGAGGGCCGCCCCTGGGCGATCCTGTTCATCTGGGAGGGAGGTCTCGCGCTCTTCGGAGGGCTCACGGGCGGCACGGTGGGGGCCTATCTCTCCCTGCGCAGAAACAACGGCGACATTGCGGCCTTCGCCGACTCGGCTGCGCCGGCGCTTCCCCTGGCTCAGGCGATCGGACGCTTCGGCAACTACTTCAACCAGGAGTTGTACGGAACGCCGACGACGCTGCCGTGGGCCCTCGAGATCGATTCGGCGAACCGCGTTTCGCCTTACGAGGAGTTCTCGACTTTTCACCCGACCTTCCTCTACGAGTCGCTCTACAACCTCGTGCTCGTGGGAATCCTGCTCCTGATAGACCGCAAGAAGGTGCTGAAGCGAAGGGGCTCGCTGATCTTCGTCTACGGCATCGGCTACGGGCTCGGGCGCTTTCTCCTCGAGCTCATCAGGACGGATACGACCTTCCGATTGCTCGGGCTCAGTCGCAACGCGTATGTGGCTCTCGCCGTGCTGAGCGCGGCGGGGGTATTGCTCTATCTCTACGAGCGCCGAGCACCGGAGGCGCTCCGGGAGGACAATGAACCGGACGCTCCAGAGACGGAGGAAGCCGACGAGCACGACGAAAAAGCCACATCCGAGGAGTCAGGAGAGCGGCCCGCCTCGGCGGAGCGCTCCTGACCTCGCGCCCGGGCGTCGCCGCGCCCTGGGCCTGCTTTCGCTCGCGCTCGTACTTGCCATGTCCACCTGGTTGTCGGCCTCCGCCGTAATTCCACAGTTGCGCGCGGAATGGGGCCTGTCCACGGCGATGGGGGCGTGGCTCACGATCGCGGTTCAGCTCGGCTTCGTCGCCGGCGCGCTGGTGTCGAGCTTCTTCAACCTCTCCGACATCGCCTCGCCCCGGCTCATCATTCTCGGGGGCGCGCTGGGAGCGGCGGGCGTCAATGCCCTCCTGCTGACGGCGGAGAGCGCGGCTCGGGCCCTTCCGCTGCGCGCTCTCACCGGCTTCTTTCTGGCCGGCGTCTACCCGCCCGCGCTCAAGCTCATGGCGACCTGGTTCCAGAAGGGACGTGGTCTTGCCCTCGGGGTGCTGGTCGGCGCGCTCACGATCGGGACGGCGATGCCCCATCTCGTCACCGGACTGGGGGGCCTCGACTGGCGAGTCACGGTTGCCGCAACCTCGTTGCTGACGATCGCCGGGGGAGCGGTCGGCTGGTCGGTGCGAGAGGGCCCGTGGCCTTTCCCGCGCGCGGTCTTCGACCCGCGCCAGGTCGGCAAGGCGTTCTCCAACCGCGGTGTGCGTCTGGTGTCGCTCGGTTACTTCGGGCACATGTGGGAGCTCTATGCGATGTGGGTGTGGTTCGCCGTCTTCTTCTCCCAGGTGGTCGCGCCCGACGGCGAGCCGAACCGTGCCACGGCCTACGCCACCTTCGCCGTCATCGGGATAGGGGGCCTCGGCTGCGTCGCGGGCGGGGTTCTCGGGGATCGGTGGGGGCGCGCCCGCACCGCCTCGGTCATGATGATGATCTCGGGGGCCTGCGCCATCTTGATCGGTCTGCTCTTCGACGCCCCCGCCCCACTGGTGCTCGTCGTGGGTCTCGTGTGGGGGTTCACCGTCGTTGCCGACTCGGCGCAGTTCTCGACCCTGGTGACCGAGCTGGCCGACCAGGCCTACGTCGGCACCGCCCTGACCCTGCAGCTCGCCCTCGGCTTCACCCTCACGGTGGCGACGATCTGGCTCATTCCGGTGCTGGTCGAGGCCGTGAGCTGGCGCTGGGCCTTTGCCTGGCTGGCCCCCGGGCCCGCTCTGGGGCTTCTGGCGATGCGCCGGGTTCAATCGCTCCAGGCTTCCTAGCAGGGCAGGAGGCGCTCCCGTCGAACCCTCGGGGGAGACGACCACTGAGCCAGGGGGACTGCAGACGTGCGGAAAAGACTCATCACCGTAGTTGCGGCCATCGTGCTTGCGCTCGGCCTCGTGCCGGGCACCGCGGGCGGCCAGGCGAATCCTCTGGAGCAGGTCTTCGCCAGCGACAACGTCAAGGTCGTCAACCGCCTCGCTGAGGGGGCCGGCGCAATCTCGCTGCAGTTCGACAGCGACAAGCCGTTCATGTACCTGTCGACGCTGAAGGGGCTCCAGGTCTACAACGTCAAGGATCCCCGAAACCCCGAGCTCGTGAGCGCGCTGCCGCTCCCGCATTTTCAAAACGAGGCCATGAGCCTCGGAGAGCGCCGTAACGGTGACGCCTTCGTGCTCATCGCATCGACGCTCGTCGCGGCCACCACGAGCGGCGAGGTCGACCCCGGTCGGGCCCGCTTCGTAGTCGTGGTCGAGGTCACCGACCCCGCGTCGCCTAAGGTTGTGGGGACGCTCGAGACTCCAACTCGAACGCACACGACCTCGTGCGCGACCAAGGCGTGCAAGTTCGCCTTCTCCGACGGCCGCTCCCAGGGTGAGATGTCGATCATCGACCTTCGCAACTTCCGTGAGCCCAAGGTCGCCGGCACGTACAAAAGCGTCGTCCCGAGGGGCCATGATCAGGACCTCGACGACAAGGGCATCCTGTGGCACGTCGGTGGTGAGGGGGCTGTGGCGCTCGACATCTCGACCCCGACCAAGCCCGTGCCGCTGAACTCGACCAACCAAGAGGGTGTCGAGAACGACGACCGGGACAAGAGCCCCTACAACAACTTCATCCTGCACAACTCGTTCCGTCCCAACGCCAAGATGTTCAAGTCCTTCTCCCAGCCGAAGCTCTCGAACGGCAACGTGCTGCTCGCCACCGAGGAGGACGCGGGCGCAGGTGCCTGCGGGCCCGAACTCGGCTCCTTCCAGACCTGGAAGATTCCTCATCTCAGCGCCACGCGCTACCGCAACGAGAACCCCGAACTCGAGGCGGGCGGGGGCAGCATCTCACCGGTCGATAGGTGGTATCCGGAGGACGCCGCAGTCGGCGCTAACTGCTCGGCTCACTACTTCGATTATCACGACGCCGGGTTCGTGGCGCAGGGCTGGTACGAGTACGGCACGCGCATTCTCGATGTCCGCAATCCGAAGAACATCAAGCAGGTCGGCTTCTTCTTCACCCCAGCGAGCGAGACGTGGGCCGCCTACTGGGCCCCCGGCCGCAACCAGCGGGGCGCGGTCAACGGCAAGGACACAAGCATCGTCTACACGACCGACGTCGGCCGCGGGGTCGATGTTCTCGAGGTAAAGCTGCCCACGAAGAGCAAGCCCAAGAACACCAAGGCGCTAACTGCTCCTG
>JALZIB010000071.1 GCA_030860505.1 Actinomycetota bacterium | reverse complement strand
TGCCGACATGCGGCGAGTAGACCGGCTCGTAGTCGAAGTCGATGTGCATCTGCCGGGCGAGGTCCTCGAGTTCCTTTCTGACGACGGCGCCCTTCGGATGCCACACCGCAAGCCCGCTGCCGATCTCCTCGGGCCACGAGTACAAGTTGAGCTCTCGCCCGAGCTTGCGGTGGTCCCGCTTCTCGGCCTCCTCGAGACGGTGTAGATGGTTCTCCAAGGCCTGTTTGCTCTCCCACGCGGTGCCGTAGATGCGCTGGAGCATGGGCCGCTTCTCGTCACCTCGCCAGTAGGCGCCCGCGGTGCGAAGCAACTTGAACGCCTTGATTCGGCCCGTCCCCGGGAGGTGCGGCCCGCGACAGAGGTCGACGAAGGCGGGCTTCTCGGAGTCGCCCTCGCGATTGGTGTAGATCGAGATGACCTCACCCTCGGCCCCCTGCTGCTCGAGGGCCTCTGCGCCGGCGGCGACGCCCTCGATGATCTCGACCTTGTAGGGCTGGTCCGCGAACACCGCCAGGGCCTCGTCTCGCTCCAGTTCGGCCCGCTCGAAGCGCTGGTTCGCCTTGACGATCGTGCGCATCTCGGCCTCGATGGCCTCGACGTCGTCGGGGGTGAAGGGGCGTTCGACCTCGAAATCGTAGTAGAAACCGTCGGCGATCGGCGGTCCGATCGAGTACTTGGCTCCGGGCCACAGACGCAACACGGCCTGAGCCAGAACGTGCGCGGTCGAGTGGCGAAGGACCTCGCGACCCGCCTCGGTGTCCATCGTCACGACCTCGACACTGCTTCCCACAGGAGGCACGTGAGCGAGATCGCGCTGCGCTCCGTCGACGAGGAGTACGGCGGGCGCGGCGGCCGATGCCTCCTTCGCCAGGGCGAAGCCGTCCTTGGTTCCGTCTGGGGTCACCGAGATGCTCATGGTGCGATGCTATCC
The DNA here is from genome assembly GCA_030860505.1 of Actinomycetota bacterium. Taxonomy (GTDB): domain Bacteria; phylum Actinomycetota; class CADDZG01; order CADDZG01; family WHSQ01; genus WHSV01. Next base: position 5,763 of record JALZIB010000071.1, on the reverse strand, counting down.
GTCCACTGCATCTCGAAGGTCCGCGGGCCGAGGCCGGTGACCCGCCGGAGAGACGACTGCAGATGCTTCTTCGCGTTCCCGGGTTGTTCGTGGGAGTCGCCGAGGATCTTGTAGAAGCGAACGAACTTGCGGTAGCCGAAGCGGTCGATGAAGTAGGTGACCGCAGAGCGACTCGACTGGTAGCGGACGAAGAGATCGTCGGCGCTGCCCCGCCGAAAGTCTCGGTCACGCGGCAACTCGGGAACGACCTCTCCCGTCGACAGTTGAGAGTCGAAGAAGATGTCTCCGTCGTCGCCGGGAGCGCGCGCAACCCACTCGGCCAGTCCCTCTTCGACCCACAGGGGCACGTGGGGGCCGGAGATCCGCCTCGTAGCAACGTGCATCAGCTCATGGGTCATGACCGTCAGGATGTCCTCTGGTGAGCGACCGGACAGTGACTCGCGATTGACCACGATGCGGGCCGGACTGTAGCCACGCGCCCTGTTGGGAGCGAAGGCGAAGGCCACGAAATTCTCGATCGCGAAGTCGATGCCGAGTATGGCCCTGAGCTCTTCGTCCGAGGCAGTGACGAGCACGACCACGCGCTCGTTCCAGGGTTCCCGCCATTTCTCGCTCACCCTGTCGAGGCCGGTTTCGGCGAGTTGCAGGAAGCTGTCCCCGACCTCGACACATTCGGGAGTGTCGCAGGGATGCTGCAACACCAGTACGTCGCGGCTACGCGTCTTCTTGATCGGACCGAACTCCCAGATGCTTCGTCCCGTCGCGGCCTTGCCCTTCACATCAGCGTCGGACGCGAGGAGCCAGTCACCGTTGCGCAGCACAAAGGTCAAAGCGAGATCTGTGATGAAGTCCCCGTCGTCGAACCTCTTGAACCGGTAGCGCTCTTCGACGCGCAGGATCATCACGTCTTCCGCCCTCTTGTAACGCCCTTCGTGCCTCTGTTTGACGAGGTCCGAACCCTCGACCAACTCGAGGTCGTAAGCGCCGAGCCGCAACGATGTCACGCGATCGAAACTCTGCCGCTGTTGTCTACGAAACCTCCCCGCAGAGGGATCGATCGACGCCAAGAATGATCTTCTGTCGTCGTCGCGCACGGCCTGAGCCCGCTGGTCGAGGACGTCCTCGATCAGCGACTGGGGATCGGGCTCGGGAGCCTCTTGGTCCTCGTCCTCGCTTGGCGATGGAGAGGACTCCTCCGAGAAACGAGTGCCGGTTTCCTCGGAGGAAGAGGCCAGCCAGATCGTCGAGACCAGCACGGCGAGCGCCGCTCCGGCGATCAGCAGGAGTCTCATCGCTTGCTACCGGCGAGTCGCTCGCGCGGCTCCCTACGCGTTGTCGTAGACGTCGATGAAGCGAAGATAGTTGCCGGCAATCTGGTCGGCAGCCTGGTCTCGGTCCAGGCTCTTGTCGAGGTAGCCCTTGAGCGCGTCCCACCAGATGGTCCGGCCGATGGCGAAGCCGACGTAGCCGGGCACTCCGGCCCCCTGACGCAACCAGTGATCGACCGCGTCGTCGTTCGCGCCGCGCCCGAGCACGACACACACGACGTTGTCGCGCCCTTCCGAGCGGGTTAGCTCGGCGATACGCTCGCAGTCCTCGCGCTTGTCAATACCCTCGATCTTCCAGATATCCGGCTGGATGCCCACCGCGTGCAACTCCTCGATGGTGCGCAGCATGAGCTCGGGGCGAAGCTCCTTGTCGAAGCGGTCGGAGTCGCCTCCCACGGACTCGAGCTGGTCGTCCTCGGCCGGGACCAGTAGCTCGAAGAGGAACTTGCGGTCGTTGTCGTGCAGCCAATCGCAGAGCTCTTTGAGGCGCGCCGACTGACGTTCGTTCATCCCCGCGTCACCGTCGGGGTTGTAGCGCACGAGCACCTTGACGAAGGTCGGATCGAACTCCTCGATGTGCTTCCCGAAGTCGGATCCGTAATCGAAGTCGAACTCGTTCTGGCCCGACTTCTCGACCGGCATCGCCAGCATCAGGCCCTCCTTCTTAGCCGTGCGAGCGATGTCTCCGCCGAACTGCTCGTCCACGAGCAAACCCGCACCTTCCTTGGGCGCCCCCTCGTCGACGGCCCTGCGAAAGCCATCGAAGATGACCGACTTGGCATCCGAGATGACCTCGGTCTGCTCGGGCGTGGGGTCGCCCTCGATCCCGAACATCTTCTTCTGAAATGAACCCCTGTGGTCGAAAGCGAGAATGTAGAGATTGCCTTCGTAGCCGAGCGACATGAAACGGACCTCCTCGATGATGTGCTGTGGTGTGATCTTCCTCGAGGTTACCCCTGTGGTTCGATGGCTATCGTGACCACCGACAACGTCGAGCTCGTTAAGCGCTTCCTCGCGGCCCAGAACCTCGAGCACATCGGTGAGATCGACGGGGCGATCGAGATTTACGAGACCATCGTTGCCTCGAGCTTCGATTCGTCGGGCCCGTACGACCGGCTCATCGCCCTCTACACCCACCAGGCTCGCTTCCGCGAGGTGGTGCGCGTCTGCGAATCAGCGCTGGCTCACGTGCGAACCTACGAGGACAAACGCGCCTTCTACGAAAGCGCGCGCGTGGAGGCGCTCAAGTCCGCCGGTCGTCTCCCTCAGGCGGCGCCGCGCAAGCGCCGGTGACCGAACTCGAGCTCCTGCTCCTCGACCGCATAAGCCACGAGGGACCCATCACCTTCGCGGCCTTTCAGGACGCCGCCCTCTATCACCCGGAGGTCGGCTATTACGCAGGCGGCGCGCCGCGCAGCGGCTGGCGCGGCCACTTCTTGACCTCGGCGGAGCTCGATCCCGTCTTCGGCGCGCTGTGGGCGGTCGCGTTCCGGAGGGTATGGGAATCGCTCGACCGGCCCGATGAGTTCGAGGTCATCGAGATCGGTCCGGGCGAGGGGGGCTTCGCGCAGTCCCTGCTGAGGGCAGTCCGGGGCGACTTCGCCCACGCTCTGACCCTCCGACTGGTCGAGCGCATCCCCGCCGTGGCCGAGCGTCAGATGAGCTTGCTGAGCGCCCACGACAACGTCGTGTGGTCGTCGGCCATCGACGAGGTCCAACCGGTGGCCTGTGGGTGTCTGTTTGCGAACGAGGTGCTCGACAACCTGCCCGTGCACCTCCTCGAGAGGCGCTCCGGGGACTGGGTCGAGTTGTACGTCGGCTCGGACGGTGCCGGTCTCGCCCTCGAGCCGGGCCCTTTGTCCCACCCCTCTCTGGCGGACACTCTGGAGGAGGCGGACCTCGAGGTTGCCGACGGCCACAGAATCGAGATCGGGCTCGCCGCCGTTGACCTCGTGAAGTCGTCGGCGGTCGCGGTGAGGCGCGGTGCGTTGCACTTCATCGACTACGGCGCCACCTGGGCGGAGCTGGCGCGGCGCCCCGCCGGGACGGTGGTGGCGTACTCCGCGACCGGTGTAGACGACCTCGTGCTCGCCCGTCCCGGGGCCAAAGACGTCACCTCGCACGCGAACTGGGACCTCGTCCGCTCCGTCCTCGAGGCGGAGGCCTGGGGGGTGAAGGGGCCCACTCCCCAACGAGAGGTCCTGCACGGTCTCGGCCTAGACGAGCTGCAGGCGAGCCTCGCGGAACGCCACCGGAAGCTCACGCGCGCCGGCGCGGGAGCCGAGGCCGTGCGAGCGCTGTCCCGTCGCCAGGCCGCGAGCTTAGTGAGCGACCCCGACGGCCTGGGGGGCCTCGGCGTGGTCACCGGGACCAAGCAGTAATCGCAGCCCGAGACCGGGCGAACTCCGCCCCCCAACAAGGGATCGCACTCATTCGTCAACTCGGAGGTAGTCCGCGAGGCGCCGTCGGTCGACCTTGCCCGACGGCAGTCGGGGCCAGTCCTTGACCACGACGAGCTCCTTGGGAACTTTGAATCTCTCGGCGCGGGTTGCGACGAAGGCACGCACATCGGCGAGCGTGGGGGCCTTGCCGGCCGCTTCAACGAACGCAACCACGCGCTCCCCCCACTCAGGGTCGGGGACGCCGACGACCTCGGCGTGCGCGACCGCAGGGTGGGTCGTCAAGAGGCCGGCGACCTCGGCGGGAGAGACCTTCTCTCCGCCGGTGTTGATGAGCTCGTCCATGCGGCCGAGCACCCTCAGCCGGCCGTTCTCGATCGTCCCGGCGTCGGCTGTGCGAAACCAGCCTCCACTCAACCGTTCCGCCGTAAGCTCCGGCTCGCCACGGTAGCGGGAGAAGAGCACGGGCCCCGACAGCGTGATCTCGCCCGAAGCTTCGACGCGCAGGTCGACGCCCTCGAGCGGCACGCCGTCGTAGACGCAGCCGCCGCTGGTCTCGGTCATGCCGTAGCTGCGCACGATTTGGGCGCCACCCTCCCGAGCCCGCTGCAACAGCGAGGGGGCGAGCGCGGCCCCACCCAGGAGAATCGCCTTGAAGCGACTCAGGTCGACTCCGGCGTCGAGCAGCCGGACCAGCATGGTCGGGACCAGGGACACGAGGTTGGCCTCTGCCCCCGCCACCTCGGCGACATCGAAGCGATCCATGACCACAGGGGGGCTGAGGCCGGCGCGCTCGGAGCGCACGAGAATCTGCAGGCCCGCGATGTGATGCACGGGAACAGGGCAGAGCCAGCGGTCGCCGGGTTCCACTTCGAGACGCCGGTTCGTCGCGTCCGCCGAGGCGTACAGCGCGTCCCGGCTCAGCTCGACCCCCCTGGGCTCGCCCGTGCTGCCCGAGGTCAAAACGACCGCCCCAATGTCCGCCTCGACCGGCCCTCCGAAGCGCTCGTCGAGGTCGTCCGGACCATCTGGCCCCAGGGGAAAAACCGCCTTGCCCGCGGCCCACGCCTCTTGGATCGCGGCTGCGAGGGCGCGGTTGGGCAGGCGCAGAGCCAGAAGCTCGGACGACCGTCGGGGTGCCCGTGGTGCGGGATGCTTGGGGCTCGTTGGGGCCATGAACTGCTAACGTAACCGAGGATTCGAGAAATCACTTTAGGAGTAATCACTCTGATGAATTGGGCCCGCAGCGGCGACTACGAAGACATCGTCTACGAGAGTCTCGAGGGCATCGCCAAGATCACCATCAACCGGCCGGAGGTCCGCAACGCCTTTCGGCCGAAGACGCTGTTCGAGCTCAGCGACGCCTTCAACCTCGCGCGCGACGATCCCACGATCGGGGTCATCATCTTCACGGGGGCAGGCGACGAAGCCTTTTGCTCGGGCGGCGACCAGCGGGTGCGCGGGGACGACGGTTACAAGGATGACAAGGGCATCGGACGGTTGAACGTGCTCGACCTCCAGGTGCAGATCCGGCGCACTCCCAAGCCCGTGATCGCCATGGTCGCAGGCTACGCGATCGGCGGGGGCCACGTCCTGCACGTCGTCTGCGACCTCACGGTGGCCGCGGACAACGCCCGCTTCGGCCAAACGGGGCCCAGGGTCGGCAGCTTCGACGGGGGCTACGGCGCGGGGCTGCTCGCTCGCATGGTCGGCCAGAAGAAGGCGCGCGAGATCTGGTATCTCTGCGAGCAGTACGGAGCCGAGGAGGCTCTGCAAATGGGCCTGGTCAACAAAGTCGTGCCCCTCGAGAGGCTCGAGACCGAGACAGTGGCGTGGGCGCGCCGCATGCTCGAGATGAGCCCACTCGCCCTGCGCATGCTCAAGGCCGCGTTCAACGCCGACACGGACGGCCTCGCCGGCATCCAGCAACTGGCCGGCGACGCCACGCTTCTCTACTACCTGAGCGAGGAAGCGCAGGAGGGTCGCAACGCCTATCTCGAGAAGCGCAAGCCGAACTTCGACCAGTTCCCCAAGCG
>JALZIB010000063.1 GCA_030860505.1 Actinomycetota bacterium | reverse complement strand
CCGCGGTCACAGAGGCACCCGCCGATACGATCTCGGAGGCGGCGGCCAACATGTGGCAGCAGCAAACAGGTTCGTTGCTGGTAATGGAGGGCGACAAGCTCGCCGGAATAGTGACCGAGCGCGACCTTTTGCGCTGCACGGCCGAGGGAGTCGATGCCAAGTCGACCGCGGTCTCGGAGGTCATGACGCCGGATCCCGTCACCATCGGCCCGGACACCGCGCTCAAGGAAGCCGCGGAGATCATGTTCCAGAAGTGGTTTCGTCACCTGCCGGTCGTGGCGCCTGACGGCACGGTGGTCGGCGTCATCTCGCAGCGGGACCTGCTCACGATCGTGGCCGAGGGTATGGACGAGCCGGAGACGCTGCAGACGCTTACGGGCCACAAGCTCGTGCGCGACCGCAGACTCGAGTTAATCGAGCACGGCGACCTCGACTGACCCAACACGTGAAGGCCGCGCAGAACGAAGCGGCGTAGCGCGCGCTCAGAGTTCGGCGGAGGCGTCGTCCTGTGGTGCTCGGGGATCGATCCCGCCCGCCTCGGCAAGCGACGACATGATCTCGGCCAGGCCTGGACGGTCGGTTTGCGCGGGCTCGAGGCACGCGTCGACCAGCGCGACGAACGGCTGCGGTAGTGCGCGCACCTCGCCGATCGAAGGCGCCCTGAGGGCGGCCTGCGGGTAGTCGTCGGAGTTGCCGTCGGAGTCGTAGGTCGACTCCTCGCCCTCGTCGCTATCCCCGTTCTCATCTTCGTCGTCTTCGTCGTCTTCGTCGTGATCGTCGTGATCGTCGAAGGGGACGGAGCCGGTCAGGGTCTCGAAGAGTGTGACCCCGATACCCCACACGTCGGTCGCGGTCGTAACGTTCTCGCCCCGCGCCTGCTCGGGAGACAGGTAGTCGTACGTTCCCTGACCCGGCCGGCTCGGCCCTGGCGGGCCGGCGATCGAGAGGTCGATGACCTTCGCTCGGCCCTGCTCGCAGACCACGTTGTCGGGCTTGAGGTCGAGGTGAAGGACGCCGTTCAGGTGGAGATAGGACACCGCCGAACAGATGTGGAGGCCGAGCCAGGCAGCGTCGGTAACGTCGAGGCCGTCGTCGACGTCGTCCAGCAAGCGCCCGAGGGTGCGCCCGGTCAACGTCTCCATAATGACGACCGGCGTCGCGGCACCGGTCGCCGTGGCGATCTCATAGGCGCGCACGATATTCGGATGCGTGAAACGACATAGCAGTTCGCCCTCGGCCACCAGCTTGCGACAAGCACTCTCTTCGTCGAGGCGGTCGGGAGTGATGGTCTTGGCTATGCAGCGACAGACCCGTTCGGTGCTCCAGACGTCGTAGACATCGAGACGTTTCCCGCGTCGGAGGTGAGCGATGACCTCGTAGCCGGGGGCCACCTCCGTGCCCGGGGCCAGGATGGGCCCCTGCTCGTCTTCGAGGATTGTTTCCTTCACGCGCGCTCCCTCGGGGTGGGCCGGCTCGCGCTCGATCTTCACCCGCCGACGCCGTCCTTGACCCGTCCGTCCCCCGCAACCACAGAGTTTTCCTCAGCCTCCGTGGCGTCGACGTGCTGGTGCAGCTCATAGAGGCGGGCGTAGGCGCCGTGGAGGGCGAGCAGCTCGGCGTGGCCCCCGACCTCGACGATTCGGCCCTGGTCGAGCACCACGATCACATCGACATCGCGGACAGTAAGAAGGTTGTGGGACACGATGATGGTCGTGCGATCCTCCATGATCTTCTTGAGTGGATCGAGGATGCGTTGGGTCGACTCCGCATCGAGACCCACAGAGGGCTCATCCAACACGACGATCGGCGCGTCCCGTAGCAACAGACGCGCTATTGCGATGCGCTGACGCTGTCCTCCGGACAACGATCGTCCCCGTTGGCCCACGACGGTGTCGTATCCGTCTCTCAGCCCGGCTATGAAGTCGTGGGCATCGGCGGCGCGCGCCGACTCGACTACTTCCTCGGGAGTGGCGCCGTGACGGCCGTAGGCGATGTTCGACCGTACAGTGCCGTCGAAGATCAGGGTCTCCTGCCACAACACGCCGACCGAATCGCGCAGAGACTCGAGCGTCACGTCGCGTACGTCGCGCCCGTCGATCCGGACGACGCCGGACTGCGGGTCGCTGAACCGCAGCAACAGCTTGACGAGAGTCGACTTCCCGGCTCCGCTGGGGCCCACGAGGGCGACGGTCTGCCCCGGCTCAATGCTCACACTCAGACCCTCGAGGGCCGGACGAGGCGCACCGGCGTACTCGAAGGTCACATCGTCGAACTCGATTCGGCCGCTCGGTGACACGAGCTTGGTTGCTCCGGGGCGATCCTGGACGGCCGGCTTCTGGTCGAGAAGCTCGATCAGGCGTTCGGCCCCCGCAGACGCCGAGAACAACGAGTTGGACAAGGTGCCCAGAGAGCCGATGGGACTGTAGAGCTGCGTCAGGTAAGTCATGAACACCAGCAGGCTTCCAAGCGTCAGGCGGCCGTTGCTGAGAGCCCATACACCGGTGCCGATAACAATCATTCCTCCCGCCAGTTCGATGAGATCCACCAGAGGCGAGAACAGTCCCCGCAGCTTGGTCGAGGCGAGCGACGCGTCGGCGATCGCCCGGCCCTCTCTCTCGTAACGAGCGCGTTCGACGTCGTCGCGGTTATAGGCCTGTACGAGCGCGAGGTTTGCAAGACTCTCCTCGGCCACGGACGTCAGGGAGCCGCTGCGACGACGCTTCTCACGAGCGAGGTCCTTGATAACGCGTGCGAAGCGGCGCGCCGCGATCCAAAAGAGCGGAGCAACGGTGAGCGAGACGAGCGCCAGCAGTGGGTCGATGAAAAACAAGGCGCCGATGAAGAACACGATCTTGAGCACATCGGCGATACCGTTCTGGACACCGGCGAGTATGAACGTCTCGATCGCATTGACGTCACCGGAAAGACGCGCCAGCACGTCGCCGAGACGGCGCCGGTTCAACTCGTCGGGGGACATCCCGAGAACGTGCCCGAATACCTTGGCGCGCAGGTTCAGCAGGAAGTTCTCGGCGACCCAGGCCGAAAGATAGTCATCGAAGAACCCCACGACTCCTCGAAGCAGGTTGAGCCCCACATACGCGCCCGCAAGCCAGATAAAGGGTTGGAAGTCGCGCGGCACCAAGACGTCGTCGACGAGAAACTTGAAGAGGTAGATCTCGACTGCTGCGAGCGCGGGCCCGACGGCGATGAACAACAGGCTGAGCAAGAAGTACTTGCGGTAAGGCTTGGCCTCGGGCCAAAAGCGCCGAAAAATGGCTCGCACCGAAACCACGGGAGCGAAATCCACTCCCTCGGCCCCATCCCGGCTCAGCGGGACCAGGCGCTGCAGCCAAGTCGGTTTTCTGTTCGCACTCATCATTCACCCGATCTCGTGGGACTACATCGTAAAAGAGTGGCCCCGCCTCTTGCCGGCGGGGCCACTCTTACATGCTTGCGGGTTGAATCCCGCTGTACAGCTAGTTCGTGGTGCGGCTGGTACGGCGGTTGCGCCGGCGACAGCGACGACGCCTGCGACGCCTGCGGAAACGACGACAGCCGGAGCGGGAGCTCTTCGACGTGTCCAGAGCGCTTCTACCAAGCGCCGGAGCGGTGGCGCTGAAGAAACCAGAGCGTGCCATGAGACTCCTCCTTCTCTCTCATACGCCCGACGGTCGGGCTGGCGCCGGTGGAACTCTCGGTTGTTCCCGGGGGTTCCTCCTGCGTTAGATACAACATGAGGCCCGGGCATGAGGTGTCTATGAGGAACGCATGAAGGGCCTCTCATAAAGGGCCCGATTCGATGAGAGTTCTCTCAGATCTTGTGCTTCTCGAGGAGGCGCCGGGCGATGACGGTCTTTTGGATCTCGCTCGTCCCCTCGCCGATCAGAAGGAAGGGGGCGTCGCGGTAGAGGCGTTCGATCGTGAACTCCTTGGAGTAGCCGTAACCGCCGTGCACTCGCAGCGCCTTGGTGCAGATCTCGTGGCACGCTTCCGAGGCGAACAGCTTGGCCATGGCCGCGTCGAGATCGCTGCGCTCGCCCGACGACTTCTTTTCGGCGGCCGAGTAGAGCATGAGCTTGGCGGCCTCGAGTGTCGTCGCCATCTCGGCGAGGTGGATCTGGACGGCCTGGTGCTGGCTGATCGCCTTGCCGAACGCCTTGCGCTCCTGGCTGTAGCGGATTGCTTCCTCAAAGGCCCTGGTGGCGACGCCGACGGCGCGCGCCGCGACATTCACGCGCCCGACCTCGATGGCATCCAGCACCTGACGGAAACCCTGCCCCTCCTCGGATCCGAGCAGCGACGACTGCGGACAGCGCCAGTCGTCGAAGGTCATCTCGGTGGTCTCGACGCCCTTGTAGCCCATTTTCTCGATGTTCTTGCCGACGTCGAGCCCGGCGGCCGGCCGAGCGACGCCGCCCTCCTTCTCGACGATGAGCATGCTCATGCCCTTGTGGGGCGGATCGACTTCGAGGTCGGTCTTGACGAGCGTCATGACGAGGCTCGAGCGCAGACCGTTGGTGAGCCACATCTTGGAACCGTTGACGACGTAGTCGTCTCCGTCCGCCACCGCCTTGGTGCGGATCGCCTGCACGTCGCTGCCGGCCTCGGGCTCGCTCATCGCCAGCGCCGCGCGCCACTCGCCGGTGGCCATCTTCGGGAGAAACTTGGTCCGCTGCTCGTCCGTACCGAACTTGTTGATCAGGTAACAGCCCATGAAGTGCGTGTTCAGGACCCCCGACAGACTCATCCATCCGCGCGCCAGCTCGACCACGGCGAGTGCGTAGGTAACCAGCGATTCACCGACACCTCCGTGCTCCTCGGGAACCGTGAGCCCGAAGAGCCCCAGCTCCTTCATCTGCTCGACGATGGCGTCGGGAAAGATGTCGTCGTGCTCCATCTCGTCGGCGACGGGTACGACCTCCTTGTTCACGAACTCGCGCACGGTCTCGACGATCGCCTTCTGGGTGTCACTCAGCCGGAGCACGACTTAGGCCTCCCATTCCTTCTTGAAGTCGGCATAGGTCTTGTTCGGGCTCAGGCCGGCCGCGCGCCCTCGCTCGGCGAACTGCACCGCCATCTTGCGCGACGCCTCGTCGATCATCTCGGTCCCGAACATCACAGCGCCGCGACGGTCGACGTCGGTAGCCTCCTTGTAGGCCTCGAGGAGCGCCTCGGCCTTGTCGTACTCTTCCTGGGTCGGCGTAAAGACCTCGTTGAGCACGTCGACTTGGCCTGGGTGCAGAGCCCACTTGCCGTCGTAGCCGAGCGCTCTGGCCCTCTGGGCCATGTCCCGGAAGCCGTCGAGATCCTTGATGAGCAGGTACGGGCCGTCGATGACCTGAAGCCTGGCGTCGCGCGCCGCGACGAGAATGGTCTCGAGCACCCAGTGCCAGTGGTCACCGGGATAGCCGGGCATCGGGAGGCCCGCCGTCACGGTCGGAAGCCCCAGCGACGCGCTCATATCCGCCGGTCCGAAGATGAGCGTCTCGGCGCGCTCCGACGCGTGGGCGATGTCGTGGATGTTCCTGAGTCCGGTTGCGGTCTCGATCTGGATCTCGAGACCAATGCGCTTGTCGAGGCCGGTGTTGGTCTCGATCATCCGCAGCATGTGGTCGACGAAGAGGACCTCGTGCGCGTACTGGACCTTGGGAATCATGATGCAGTCGATGAACCGACCGGCCCCCTCGACGACGGTCTTCAGATCATCCGCCGCCCACTGAGTGTCGATCGAGTTGATTCGTACGACTACGGTCTTGTCACCCCAGTCGTTGTTCTTCAGCGCGTCGATGATGTTGTGCCGCGCCTCCTCCTTGGCGAGCGGCGCAACGGAGTCCTCGAGATCCATGAAGACTTCGTCGGCGGGGAGGCTCGGACCCTTGGCCAGCATCTTGGGAGAGCTTCCGGGCACGGACAGGCACGACCTGCGAGCACGTGATACGGGCACTTCGTCGTCCTCCTTATGGGCGATGCGAGGTTGTTGAAACTTGTACGAGTTACTCGACGTAGCCGAGGCCGCGCAGCTGATCCTCGATCTGTCCCTCTTCGTCAGAGGTTAGTCCGGTCTCGTCGCCCTGTTGTTGCGCGCTCGCGGATGCGGCCACCTCGAGCTCTACTCCCTCACCCACCAGCGCTTCCAGTACCGCGCCGTCGCGTGCAACCCCGCTGGGGACGCCGAGCGCAGCCAGCGACGTCGGCCCCAGATCCTGCAGGTATGCGGTCTCCTTCAGTGGCCCGGGGGTGACCTCGGGGCCTGTTGCGACGACGACGCCCTCGAGGCGATGATCGCCTGACAGCCAGTCGGCGTCCTCGACCATGCCCTTCGCGTGCGTAAGCGAGTAGAAGGGGGCGGGAACCAGCAAGAGATCGGGGGCCGTATCGAAGTGCTCCCCGTGCATGACCTCTTCCTTGCGATAGATCTTGCCGATGGGATTCGTTCCGGTGGCGGAGTCGCGGAAACCGTCGAGCGCGTCGTAGAGCTCGTCGCGCACCTTCTCATAGTCGCTAGGGTCGACCGTGCCCTGGGGCTCGCGTCCCTTCAGATTGACCGACACGCCCTCGCCCGTCGACACGACACTCGTGTAGGCGCGCGTTTTGTCCCAGTCGACCGGCGAGGCGGGGATCTTGACCTTGCCGTGCAGCTTGAAGATGTCGTAGAGCCGCCGTCCGATGCGACGACCCGGCCCCCAGCGAATCAGGTTGAATGCGACGCTTCCGCGCCCGAATTCGAGGAACCCGAGGTGCTCGAGGATGCGATCCATCGTGCAGGTGCGGGTGCAGGGTTGATGGCCGTGGTCGCTCATGAAGACGACCAGATCATCGTCCGTCGTGCGATCGAGCAGCGGCTTCAGGCCCGCGTCGAGTTGCTGATAGATACCTCGCACCTTGGCCGCCACATGAGAGTCCTTCAGCGACTCGTACTTGGGGTGCTCGGGTGCGACGTACTCCATGAGGCAGTGCTGAATGCGGTCCGTAGACACGTAGACCAGAACGGCGAAGTCCCACTCGGTCGTATCGAGAAGGTACTCGAAGCTCTTCTGGCGCTTAGCGGTGATATCCGCGCACTCGTCGAGAAAAGCCTCTGGCCGGTTGCGATAAGTCGTCCAGCTCATTCCGTTCACGGGGAAGGGCGCGTTCTGATCGAGCTCCTGTTGAAGCTCTGCCGGATGGGTGTAGGAACGAGCCGCCGGCAGCACACCGCCGGCCACCATCTTGCCCTTGATGTCCCAGGTCGGGAAGGTCAGCGGGATGTTCGCTGCAATAGTCGTTCTTCCGGCGTCGGACATATCGTGCAGGATCGTGCGCGCCTTGATCGATCGCGACGTGATCGGAAGCCGCTTCGAGACCCCCGGCTTGTGCTCGAGGATGTCGAATACGGCATGACCCGCCGGATTCAGTCCCGTCATGAACGTGGGCCACGCGCACCACGAATGAGACGGAACTGTGGAGAGGCAATCCCCGTAGGCTCCCCGCTCTATGAGCGCGGCGAGATTGGGCAGTTCGCCGCGGTCGAGCATGGGCTGAAGGACCTTCCAGTCGACTCCATCCCAACCGATGATCATTACGCGTCGAGGCACGCCCGGCAGGTTAGCAAACGGCCGGAGCGCCCCCGACCAGCCAGCCGGGAGCGCCCGAGCAGGTCAGTTCCTGAAGGCGTAGATGTAGACCTCGACGATGATGGGAGCGTTCGAAGAGTTGCAGAGATCCAGGCCGAGTTGGGGTCGCAACACGGCGAACTTCACCGACGTAGATATGGCTACGGTTGGTCATGCTCGGCGGCTCGTCGACCTCGAGAGTGTTGTTACCGCGGTCACTCCACCCTCGCCGCCCTGACCGAATTCGATGTCGACCCCCAACCGGTTCTGAACAGTTGACGTACAGGAAAAGTTCGTCTGGACCGGGTTGCCGCTGGACGAGCCCGACTCCGTCGTCTGGTAAACGGCGACCCACCAGAGCAAGCCTGGTGGTTCCGAGGAGGGTGTCTAGGCACTTGGGTAATTCGATTAGAGGATGTCGGCGTCGTTCCGAGCTTGAGCGAGTTTGTACGCCCGCAACGCGAGCTGAAGCCGGATCTTGTCCTCAGGGTCCCTGAGCGACCAGCCCGTCAACTTTTCGATCTGTTTCAGCCTGTAGGTCACGGTGTGCGGGTGGGCGAAAAGTGCCTCTCCCGCCATCTTGACGCTGCCGTCTGCCGAAAAGTACGCGTCCACGGTCTTGATCAACTCACCCTTGCGGCGGTCGTCGTACGCGACGACCTCGCCGAGCATCTGGTCCACGAAGCGCTCGACGAGTGCCGGCTCGATTCTCAGGAAGTGATAGAGCAAGAGATCGTCGAAGCGGTAGATGGGCCCGTCCAGCCCCAAAGCCATTCCGATCTCCAGAGCCTCGCGCGCTTCGAGATATGCCTTGCGGATGCCTTCGAGACCCGGGCCCGGCCCACCCATGCCGAAATCCCACGGTCCATCAAGGTCCGAAACGAGCTTCTCGGGCATGGTGGCCAAGTCCACGGAAGGCCCCGAAGGAATAAGGGCAATGGTATGTTCCGCCTTCTGCAGCACAATCGGGTCGGTGCTTGCTAGTTCCGCGGCGCGGGTTGCCGCCGCCGCAACCTCCATTTCCCTCCCTTCGACGGTGGACGTACAGGTGCCGACGAGGGCGACGTAGCTCAGCGACAGGTCGTAGCCGAACGCGTGAGCCTTCCTGAGGATGTCGTCCGGCGACGCGTCGGTCCCGTACAGGAGGTCGGCGAGGAACTCTCGCCGGGCCCCCTCTTGCTCTCGCACAATGGCGCGCTGCGCCCGCGCATAGGCGTCCGCTACGCGGGTGTTGATGTGGTCCGTATAGCGAAGCACCGCCTCCGCTATGTCGATCGTGGCATCGAGCGCGTCACCCTTGAAGGCCCGGCATTCCTCAGCGAGCACCTCCCAGCAGACGCGCGACACAATGCGGTAGGCGTGGAGGACATCCTCAAGCGGGATTCCCGCCTCCGCTCGACGTGCACCAACGCGCTCGATGGGCTCGAGGTCGGCTCTCCCAACATCCTTGCCTACACCCAAGACGTGGGCGAGGATCGCCACGTTTTCCCGCACCGCGCTGCGAACATCTTGCTCGAAGTCGCTCCCCAAGCGAGTGTAGGACTCGACGTCATCCCAGATGGCGACGCTCGATCCATCGACCACCTCGTCGAGGCGTTCTAGAAACTTCTCGACGATCTCGCGCGTCTCCGTGGTGTCCTTCATCGGAGCGCTACCGTGGCCTTCTGGAGCATTCTTCCGAGTGCGGCGCGCGCCTCGTCGGCAGTTTGGGGCGTGATGGCGTTCGGCTCCTCTAGGTCCTCGGTGGGGTCGAGAGCGGCGACGATCGCCGTCGAACCAGTCTCTTGAACTATGACATTGCAGGGAAGATGCACGGCTACCTGCATCCCCGCGCCCAACTCCGCTTGAGTGGTCGCCGGCGACCACGCGCCCATGAATAGGTACTGACGATCGGTTCCCGCCTCGGGCCCGAGCAAACCTCCAACGTGCATCTCGGTGAGAATAGAGAAGCCCTCACTCTTCAGAGCAAGTCGGGTCCGCACGATGGCCTCTTCGTAGCCCTCGGCCACTTGAACCCTGTAGCCGTAATCGGTCATCCCACATACGGTACCGCCTTTGAAACACCTAACGGGAGAAATACAAGCACATGCCGCTCGTAGCGATTCCCAACGTATCTACCGGCAACGCATCGACCCTGCGAGGGTTCGAAGACATCATCCGATCTGCGGGCGCGGTCGTGCTCGACACGCATTCCGACGCAGTACACGATCGAAGCGTCTTGACGGTGGGAGGAGACGTCACCGCTCTGCAACGGGGGATGGTGGCCTTGGCGAACGCGGCTCGGCGAATCGATCTTAGCGCGCAGAAGGGAGTCCATCCTCGGATCGGCGCTCTCGATGTCTGTCCCTTCGTCCCCCACGAGCACACAGGGATCGAGATGGCGATCGATGTTGCGCGAAAGACCGGCGAGCTCATCGCAGAACACGCCGGCGTGCCCGTCTACCTCTACGGCGAGGCGGCCACACGCAGCACGACGCGCCTGCTCTCCGATCTTCGGCGCGGGGGACTCACGGGGATGCGCGCAAGAGTCGAACAGGGTCTACCTCCGGACTTCGGCCCGACCGTCGTTAAGGAGAGCACCGGCGTGGTGTGTGTGGGAGCGCGCGAGGTTCTCATTGCCTTCAATGTATGGCTGCGTTGCCCGCTCGAGGGGGCCAGGTCCATCGCGTCGCAGGTACGTGAAGCGGGCGGGGGCCTACCCGGTGTCAGAGCACTCGGCTTCCCCATGGGGTCGGATGTGGCTCAGGTATCAATGAATCTCACGGCACCGGCCATCGCCGGAATCGCAGAGGCCTTCGAGGCCGTCGACGTCGAGGCTCAGCGGCTGCGCGTGGAGGTCCTTGCCACCGAGATCGTCGGCCTTCCTCCCGAACGTTTTCAGCCTCCGCCACTCGCGCGAGCGACCCGGCTCCTGAGGGAACCGGGTCGCTCTCTGGAGACGGCCCTAGCCGAAGCTGGGCTCTAGGCAGCTACCTCCTGGTCGACTTCTTGCGGCCGGTCGACTTGCGGGTTGCAGCCGCTTTGCGACCGGCTGCCTTCCTGCGAGCGGTGGTCTTCTTGCGAGTTGCCGCCGCCTTGCGACCGGCGGCCCTTCTGCGTGCCGTTGTCTTCTTGCGAGTTGCCGCCGCCTTGCGACCCGCGCTCTTCCTGCGAGCGGTGCCCTTCTTCCTGCCGGTTGCCTTCTTGCGTCCTGTGGACTTCTTCCGACCCGTCGACTTCTTGCGGCCGGTCGCCTTGCGAGCAGTGCTCTTACGACCTGTCGACTTCTTGCGGCGGGTTGTCTTCTTCCGACCCGTCGATTTCTTCCGACCGGTTGTCTTCTTCCGACCTGTCGACTTCTTGCGGCCGGTTGTCTTCTTCCGACCCGTCGACCTGCGAGCTGTGCTCTTGCGGCCCGTCGACTTGCGAGCCGCTGGTTTACGAGTCGTCTTGCGACCCGTACTCTTCCTTCTCCCCGTGGTCTTTTTAGCTGCCAACCCCGGCACCTCCGTTCTGCCTCGACGCAGTCATCTGCGACTCCGTCTTGTCCTCTTCGGTCGTTCGCGTTAACGAACGGCGAAGCTTTCTTACCCATTTACGCGCACAAGCGCGCATGCAACTTCTTTATTAGGCAACATTTGTTGCGCGTAATCAAGTCTTTACGTGCTGAGTGTGCTTGACACGCGCGCCATCGGCGCGCGTTACAAGGGATAGGACTCGGTGCGTAAAGGGTTTAGGAAACCGCGCGCAAGCGACGAAGTGTTCGTTCTTTGCGGAGTCGACGGCGTTCGCGCTCGGATGTTCCACCCCAGATACCAAACTGTTCTTTGTTGTTGAGCGCGTACTCAAGGCATTGCGCGCGCACTGAGCATCCGGAGCAAACCGCGCGCGCCGCCTTTGAAGAACCACCGCGTTCGGGAAAGAAGATCTCTGGATCCACTTCGGCGCATCGAGCGGCACCCTGCCACTCGACAGGTTGCAAGACTCTGGTGGTGATTCGCTGCATGTCCCCCGGCCCTTCCTCTTTCCGTTCCCCCGCGAAGTGATCATCGGGAGCCCTTCCCGCAGAGATCACATCACCCGCAGAGATCCCCCCGTAAATAACAATGTTGTAATTCTACGGATGTGACTCGCGGGCCGCAAGGGGCCTGACCTGGGACTTTGCGGATGTCAACGACCCTCGGAGCTCATAGGAGCGAGATCTCGGGGAGAAATGGTCCTTTAGGAAGCGGCGGCGGAAACCAATGACAGGGCACGCGACGCCAGTTCGCCCGTCTCGACCGGCTTGACGAGCACCCCGGTCGCACCTCCCTGGCGCGCCAGCCACTCGTCCTGCGGACGCTCGATCAGAAATAGCTTCGGCACCTCGCTCAGATGGTCGATCGCCCTCATGTCGCTCGACAACGCATACCCCCCTGCACTTCCCGTTCGCATGTCGACAATGACTACCGACGGAACCTGTTTCTCGAGCGAAGACAATGCCTCACGCGCGTCACGCGTAAAGGACACGGCCACGCCCGCAGGAAAGGCGTGCGCGAACTCAGACGAGAGATGGGGATCGTCGCTCACAATCAAAACCGTGTGAGTCGACTCCGGCATCAGACCGGAGATCTTTCGTTTCCGCGCACCTCGCTCTGAATTTGCGACAGAAGCGCATCCATGTCGATATCGAATCCGGTCTCCATAGCTTGTAGCTTGGCGAGGGCGTTGATGAAACGGTGAGTCTGGATCTCAGCTTCAGAGACCGCATCCACCAGAACGGAATTGTAATGGCGAGCGAACCTGGCTCCGCAGAAGGGGCAGCGTCCCGGAGCATCTGATTGCTGCCCGATCTGGGACAGCAGAAAGTTCCTGCCGCATGTATCGCACTTTGCCTGAACCTTCATGCTCACCTCTCTAATTCCACTCGTGGCTCGGATACTAGTCGAGTCAACAGCCAGGCGAGCCCCCCGGCGACCATGAACGAGGGAACCGAGGCCCCCAACCATGCGAACCTCTCGGACAATGCGGTGCCTACCAGTCCCCGTGCGAAGTTCGTCCACCAGGCCGGTCCCGCGGGAGCAATCCAGTGATAAACGACGAAGCCCCCGAGCCAGGGCACAAACGCTCTCCATCGAACCGCCGCCGGTCCAACGTCATCGTCCCGGATGACGTAATGCACGAGCAGCACCGCAAAGAGAGGAACGAACACCGAGCCCAGAAGAAACAAGAAGCTCTCGTAGAGCTGCATCGTCAAGACGGCTGCGAGCACGGTCGCGATGGCCGCGATGAGAATCGTCAGGGCGCGACGCGACGCTCCGGGCCAGACGTTCTGCAGCGAGACGGCGCCCGAATAGATATCGGCGAAGGCCTCGTCCGTCTCTCCGACCAGGATGCCGACGAGAAACAGCACACCCGCCAGCGTTCCCCCCGCGATCGCAAGGACGCCCACAGCGATCCCGGCGGGTTCAGGAGCTTCGCCGCTTCCGAGCACTATCAGAGCCCCAAGCGCATACAGCCACACGTTGGCGACGAGATAGCCGAGCGCCGTGCCCCACCCCGACGACCGCGCCGAACGGCCGAAGCGCGTGTAGTCGGCCACGAGAGGAAGCCACGAGATCGGCATCGCGATGACGAGATCGACGGCGAGTCCAAACGTCGGCCATCCCCCGGTTCCCGGTCTCCGGACAAGGTCGCCGATACCGTCGGTGGTCAGAACGAAGTAGGACAACGCCACGCAGACCCCAACCACTACCCACGCCCCGAAAGACTTGAGGTAGACCCGAGTGACGCCGACCGGCCCCCAGAGCGCGAGACCGGTGCAGAGAATCGCAACGATTCCGAGCCACAGGTAACGCGCCGAGAACCCGAAGAGTCTCTCCACCACGATGTCGGCGACGAGCGACATCGCCCACAACTCCACAGCGGTCCACCCCACGAGTTGGGCAAAGTTCAACGCGCTGGGAAGCCAGGAGCCCCTGACGCCGAGGACCGGGCGAAACAAGACCATGGTCGGAACTCCTCGTCGGGCGCCGATGCTCCCGACCACTCCGAGCGCGGTCACGCCGATGATGGACCCCACGACGATCGCCGCAATGGCAGTCGTGAACGACAATGCGGGCACGAGAAGTCCGCCGGTGACGAGGACGAGCAGCCCGACCCCGAGATCGCCCCACAGGATCGCCAGATCGAACCCGGAGAGGGTCCGGCTTTCGGGCGGCACGGGCTCGATACCCCACTCCGGTGATGTGACTGAGACGCCCTCACTGACGCCCTCACTGATGTCGGCCATGCGCTCCACTCCCTTCGCCGGTACTAACCGGATCAGGTTCTGGGGTCGCCTTGCGGCCTCTCAGCTCCGACACAACAGCTCTAGGGTGAGTCGGAGCTCCCCCGGGTAATCGGTTGTCGCCGTGCAGTCTACTGCTACAACTCGGCTCGCACGAGGTCGACGGCCTGCTTGATGTTGGACAGTTTCGTGCGCGCCTCCTCGACCGTACGCGTCTTGAGACCACAGTCGGGATCGACGAAGATCCGGTCCGCCGGAATGTGCTTGAGACCTCTGCGGATGCCCTCTGCGATCTCGTCGACGGATTCCTCGTGATGGCTGTGCACGTCAACGACCCCGAACCCGATGTACTTCGTAAAGGGGTTGTCGATGAACTCCTCGAGCAGGGAGTAGTCCGAGTTGGCGAACTCGAGATCGATCTGGTCGACGGGGATGTCCAGCATCTTCGGATATGCGTTGTGGAAGTCGCCGTAGCAGATGTGGGTGATCGTGTGGGCGGTGAGGGGTTCGGTCACGATCGCCATGGACTCGATCACTAGATCCAGCTCGTCCATGCGAGTCGATGCCGCGGGCTCATCGATCTGAATGAATCTCGCCCCCGCGCGTTCGAGATCCAGAGCCTCATCCCGGATCACCTTCGCCAGATCGAGCACGAGCTCTCTCCGGCTCCCGTAATGCTCGTTGAAGGACCAGTCGCAGATCGTATACGGGCCCGTGAGCATTCCCTTGACCGGCTTGTCGGTGAGCGACTGCGCGTACTTCCACCACTCGACCGTGATGGGATGGTCGCGGCCGACCGGCCCGGTCGCGATCGGCTTGCGGTAGTAACGGTTGCCGTAGGACCGGACGAGTCCTCCGATCTCGAGACCGAGAAGCTCCTCGGCGAAATAAGCGACCATGTCGCCCCGGTACATTTCGCCGTCGACGACCAGGTCGGTGTCGATGGAGTTCTGGAACTCGACCCATTCCCTCGTCGCTCGCCGTTCGAGTTCCAACAGCTCGCCACGATCAATCTCCTTGCGCGCAAAACGGCTACGCGCCTGCTTGATGTAGTCGGGCTTCGGGAAACTACCGACCGAGGTCGTCCACAGTCCCGGTCCGTTCAGCTCCGCACTCATCACGCGCCGACCTCCTTAGAGTCTTGCCGAGTTCGTCCGGCGGCCTGCGTAGCGGCTTCACCGAGGCGTTCGAGTTTCGCCCTGGCCTTTTCGCGCGGAAGAAACTCGAGTCCGGACGAGGGACTGACCAGCACGCGCTCGGACCCGAACTGCTCGACCAGCTCGTCGATGTCACCCGCCAGAGCGTCCACGTCCTCCAACTTCGTGTTGCGAGCGTCGAGCAATCCCACCTGGACCTTCTTGCCGTCGGGCAGATTGTCGATGAGGACTCGATTCTCGGGCCCCGACACGAGATCGAACCCGAAGACGTCGGCCGGGAGTTCGTAGATGGCCTCCCCCAACCGCTTGGCATCGCCGAAGTACGTGGCCAGCGTCACCTCGGTCTCGTCGCCCTTCAGCTCGTCCGCGATGATCCCGAGGGCTCGTCCGGCGAGCTCCAGATCCTCAGGAGCACCGAGCAGCGCCGGCTCGTCGATCTGGATGTAGCGGGCGCCCGCGGCCTCGAGCTCGAAAGCCTCTTGGGCGAGCACGCGCGCGACCGCAAGCACGAAGCTCTCATGATCCTCATAGTGCTCGTCGACCGACAGGTGGGCAAAGGTGACCGGCCCTGGAACGACAACCTTCACCGGCTTGGCTGCGACTGAGGCGGCGAAGCGAAAGGCCTCGACCGAGGAAGGACCACCCCATTCGAGCTCTCCTACGCAAACGGGACGGCGGTAGTAGACGTTGTTGTCGAAGAAGCGCAGCAGCCCGCCGATCTCGAAGCCGGTGATGGTGCGGGCGAAGGGCGTCAAGATGTCGTCCCAGCGCGCGTGCCCGTCGGTGACGATGTCGATACCCGCCGCCTCCTGCTCGCCGATTGCGGCGCGTACGAGATCGTCCTGCGCCGCACGTAGTTCCTCGAGGTTCGCATCCCCACGTTCGATCTTGTGCAGCGTCTGTCGAAGGGTGAACCCTCCCCCCTCGTCGGGCGGCTTCGGGTACGAGCCCACGACTGTGCTTGTGACGGTCATGCCCTCCTGCTCCTCTCGCTCTCACTCACGAAAAAACGCCTCCCCGGAACCGGAAGAGGCGTCGCGCCCATATTCGCTCATCCTCCAGCGCAGTCGCCGAAACGAATGCGCTCCTTCCGGGATTCGCACCTGCAGGCCTGTCTGTTGCGTGCGGACCTGTGGTTGCGGCGGAATCATAGGGCCGGACCCTCCTCCGCTCTAGATGAGCCTGTTCATCATACGCGACGACGCCGCCCCTCAGGGGCGGCGTCGCTGAAACGAGTTGGGCGGCTTCCTAGAACTGGGCGGAGTCCCCGCACGCGCACGAGCCCTTGGCGTTCGGGTTTTCGATGGTGAAGCCGGACTGCTGGAGCCCGTCGACGTAATCGACCGTCGCCCCGCGCAGGTAGGGGGCGCTCATCTTGTCCATCCGGATGGTGACGTCGCCGTGAGTCACCACCTCGTCGCCGTCGAGCTGGCGGTCGTCGAAGTAAAGAGCGTAGCGAAGACCGGCGCAGCCTCCCGGCTGCACTCCGACCCGAAGGGCGTAGCTCTTGCCCTCGTGCTCCTCGGGCGAGGATTCGACCTCGCGCCGCAGCAGTTCGGACACCTTGGATGAGGCCGAGGCCGTTATTCCTATGCTCTGCTGGGCGTTCTCAGTCATCGCCACAGGGAGATCCTCCTTATATGTCGGCCCACGAACGCTGGGCACACCTCCGATTATAGAGAACATCAGTGGACTACTGTCCATTCCAGGATCAGCAGGACGAGGGCGGCTCCGACACCGGCCAGCACGACGGGACGGAATCTCGTGAGGCCGGGGGGCGGTGCGTCGAAGACGAGCGGGACGAGTAGCAGGATCGCGCCGCCTGCGGCGGCGAACAAGGTAGCCGCCAGGACGATGATGTGCCAGATCTCGTGCATCAATGCCGGATGAGCCCCGCTGCTCGACTCTCTTTGTGAACGAGTTTAGTGCGACGTCGTCGAGGCGAAGTTGAAGTCCTCGATCCGTAGCGAAGGGGCCACCGTACAGCCGAACGAGCCGTAGTCGGGAGCGAAGGCGACCGGGTCACTCCCGACCCCGGAGACCGAGGCCAGCGCGTCGAGCACGCTGTGCGCGAAGCGGAAGTTGTGCACCGATCCCTCGACAACGCCTTTACGGATGCGCCAGGTGCCGTCCCTCGTCATCCCGGTCAGAAGCGTGGACGGCCGGTCGAGGATGTTGACGTAGTGAAAGCGAGTCACGAGAAATCCATCATCAACACCCCCGATGAGCTCCTCGAGGGAGTGCTCGCCGGGCTCGAGGACGACGTGCGATGCGTAGGGCCCGAACTGGGCGGACCCGGAGAAGTGGCCGGTCGGCTCGGCCCCCAGCTTGCGCGCCGTACGCCAGTCGGTCACGGGCCCCGTGGCCACGCCCTTGTCGAGTACCGCCACCCTTCGCTTGGGCACGCCCTCGAAGTCGAAACCCATGCCGACCGATCGCTCGTGGTGGACGTCATCGGCCACGGTGACTGCGGGGGACGCAAGCGCGCTGCCCTGCTTGCCGCACAGGAAGCTCTCGCCCTCGATGACCTGCTTGGCCCCCATGCCGCAGTAAGAGAGGTACTCCATCAGGGTGGCGACGGCCGCGGGCTCCAAGACGACCTCGTAGCGGCCGGCCGGCGCGCTCTCCGGCCCGGCGGCGCGTGTGGCCTTCGCCAGCGCCCGGCGCGCCGCCCCCTGTGCGTCCACTCCCCCGAGTTCGTGAGACGACTCTTCGCCCCACCCCGTCGCGTCGCCGGTATCCACCAGGCAGGTCGTCACGCAGCGGGTGTGCGCGTCGGCGCAGTCCATGCCCGCCGAGGACACGACCGAAAAGCTGTGCGCGCTGGTCTCGAAGATGCCCGCGGCGTTGTCGACCCCGGCCGCCGTCAGGATCCCCTCGACTTTCTGCGCCCGCACCGCCGGGGCCGCGGTCGCGGTGTCCTCGTCGTAGCGCCACAGGCCCTCGGCGACTCCGACGTCTTGGGGTGAGGGAAGGCCAGGCCATTCGGGGTCGGGGCGCGCAGCTCGGGCCGCCTCCAGCGCGCCTGCCGTGGTGCGCTTCATGTGCTCCGGCTCGAGCTGTGTCGTCACGCTCGTCGCTACCCGGCCGTCCACGGCCACACGGACGTAGGCGCGCACGTCACTTCGGACCGTGTTCTGAATGATCTTGGAGCGCGCGTAGCGCGTGAGCCCGATGCGGGCTCCCACGACGACGACCTCGACCTCATCCGCTCCGGGTAAATCGAGCACGGACTCGGCGGTGCGTCGAGCAACCTCGTGCTCGACCGGAACCCCGCCTCTTTCCCTCGCGGTCACTGAGAGGTGCCCACGGAGACGTTGTGGAAGCGTGCCGGGGAGGTTCCGTGCCCGACGCGCATCGTCTGGCCGGGCTGGCCCTTGCCGCAGTTCGGCGTCCCCTGCACGCGCCATTCCTCGGGGCCCGCGACCGCTTCGCACGATCCCCAGAACACAGGTGTAATCCCCGTGTAGCGGGGGTTCTTCACGATTCCCGTCAGTTTCCCACGCTTGATGGCCCACCCAATCTCGCATCCGAACTGGAAGTTCTTGCGCTTGTCGTCGATGGACCAGGACTTGTTCGTCGCCATGTAGACGCCCTCGTCGACCTCGGCGATGAGATCCTCGAGCGAGCCCGAGCCGGGAAGCAGGTTGACGTTGGGCATCCGGATGAGGGGAAAGTTCTCCCATCCCTCGGCTCGCATCGTGCCGTTGCTTCGGCTCTGACCGCCCGCCGCGGCGGTCTCGCGCGAGGTTTGGAAGCCCACCAGGATGCCATCGCGCACGATATCGACTCTCTGAGCTTCGACGCCCTCGTCGTCGAAGCCATAGGTACCGAGCCCCCCTGGAGTGGTGGCGTCGGATTGGATATTGACGTGCTCGGAGCCGTAACGGAACGATCCGAGGTCGCCGACGCCGACGAAGGAGGTCCCTGCGAAGGCGGCCTCCATCCCGAGCACGCGGTCGAGCTCGGTCGGATGACCGATCGACTCGTGCACTTGGAGCATGATCTGGTGTCCGTCGAGCACCAGCGTGGTCGTTCCCGAGGGGCACTCGGGCGCGCTCATGAGCGCGATCGCCTCCTCGGCCGTCCGTTCGGAGTTGCCCACGAGATCCATGCGCTCGATGACGTCGTAGCCACCGGCCTCGAAATGACCTCGAAAGGAGCCGGGGTAGGAACGCTGTTGAACCTCGCCGTCGGTCACCGCGGTGGCCTCGATTCCGGCTCCTACGTGAACGATCGTCTGGTCGAGGTCGGTTCCATCCGAGGTCAACAGCCAGATGCGCTGTTTGTTGAGATCCATCGTGGCGCGGCCGATCCGCACGCCGTCGACCCGCTCCATTGCCTCGGTCGAGGTGAGCAAGAGCGACAGCTTGTCCTCGAGCGAGACGGCAAAGGGGTCGCGCTGCAGCGGGGTCGACCACGTTGCACGGTGAACGGGCTCGTCGGCGAGCTCCACGGGCCGGTTGCGGACGGTTGCGCTCGCTCTGGCGACCTCCACGGCCGTCAGAGCGACGCGCGCCGCCTCGGAGGCCGAGAGAGTCGCCGACGCAGCGTAGCCCCAGGCCCCGTCCGCGAGGACCCGAACGCCGAATCCGAGCGACTCCGAGCGATCGAGTCCCTCGACCGTCACGCCGCGCGCCGAGATCGACTCGGACGAGGCCTCGACTCCCCGAACGTCCGCATAGCCGGCGCCGGCGTCGAGCGCGGCGTCGAGAGCCGCTGTTAAAAATTCCCTCATCCGCCCGAAGATACACAATCCCGGCGCATTCGCGACTAACAGCGCCGCGTTCAGTCGGGCGGTCTGCCGATGCAGCCGCGTGCAATCGACGACCTGCGGGCGTCACCCGGCATAGGCTCTCGTCCCGATGTCGCTGGCCAATCTCCAGATCGCAGACCTGCTGGCTCGCTCTGCCGACGAGGCGGAGTCCTATCGCCAGCGCGCCTACCGCAAGGCTTCCCGCGGCGCGCTCGCATGGACCGAGGAGGCGTCCGATCTCGTGGCGCAGGACAGGCCGCTCACCGAGCTGTTCGGAGTCGGCGACAAGCTGGCGAGACGCATCCAGGGGTGGATCGCCGAACCTCCGAGCCTCGACGATCCGCCCGAGTCGCGCAGCGGCTTCTCGACCAGATCGGTCAGCACGGCGATAGTCGAGGGCCACCCAGAGTGGCGCAACACTCTGAACGCGGACCTTCAGATGCACTCGACATACAGCGACGGGACCGTCTCGATCGAGGATATGGCCGTCGCCGCGCACGCAGGAGGACGCAGCTTCATCGCGATCACGGATCACTCCCAGGGACTCAAGATCGCCGGTGGCATGAGTCCGGAGGAGCTCAGGCAACAGGGCCGCGAGGTCGCCGAGATAAACGAGCGCATGTCGGCCGAGGGCTTTCGGGTGCTGCACGGAATCGAGATGAACATCTCGCCGGCGGGCGACGGCGACACGGCCCCCGAGGACCTCGAGCCGCTCGATCTCGTGCTCGGCTCCTTTCACTCGAGCCTTCGCACCACCGAGGATCAGACCAATCGCTACCTCGCGGCCCTAAGCAACCCGCACTTCCACGTGCTCGGGCACCCGCGCGGGCGGATGTACGGCACGAGGGCCGGACTGCACGCGGATTGGAGGCGCGTCTTCGCGGCCGCCGCCGAGATGGGCAAGGCGGTGGAGATCGACTGCAATCCCAACCGTCAGGATCTCAACGCCGAGCTTGCCACTCTTGCCGTCGAGGCCGGCTGCTACATCTCGATCGGCACGGACGCTCACAGCGTCTACGAGCTGAGCTTCATCGACATGGGCATCGCCACCGCGCTCGCCGCCAATGCCCCCAGAGAGAGGATCCTCAACTACATGAGCGCGGATGAGCTGCTCGCGTGGGTCGCATCACACTGATGCGTTACCGGGAGCGCCTCGACTCATTGAAGTAGCGACCACTCCCGAATACAGTCACGCGCCCCGCTTCTCCACTTGCCCAACCGCAACAAATGCCGGGGTCGTTGGGTAAGTCGATGTCCGAAGTCGTCAGAGGTCGAGGCTCGAGCCCACTCCCCAAGTTCCGCAGCGCAAGAACTTCTCCACTGCCCAACGGCAACGAATGCCGTGGTCGTTGGGTAACTCAAGCGAGGTTGGACGACCTCGGGTAGGCGACGGTGGGATCGGTCGCGACGTTGACGAGCGTCGGCTCGCTCGAGGCAAAGGCTCGCTCGAGCGCCGGCGCGATGCCGTCCGGATCGGTCACGAACTCGCCTCGGCCCCCGAAGGCGTCCATCATCTGGTCGTAGCGCAGCTCGGGTTGAAGGTCGGCCGCGACGTCGTAGCCGTAGAGCGC